>CAZDHT010000230.1:0-8866 GCA_964505325.1 uncultured Planctomycetota bacterium
AGCAGGCGCATCCGCCGCCCGCGTAGGGCGTGTTGAACCCGGCGTACCCGACGCCACCGTAGAACCACTCGGCCCCGTCCACCCATCGGCCGGACAGCTCCGGCTTGCGCTCCGGCCGCGCCGCGTCGGACAGCGGAAGCGGGCCGCGTTTGCCTCCGCAGATGATCTTGGCCTTCTTCGGCGGGAACTTGATGATGGTTTCCGACATGTAGTTGAAGTATCGCACCCCGTCGAGCACCCGAGTCGGCGTGGCCATCACGTAGATGTTGTCGTCCCGGTCGATGTGCACGCCGTCGAGCTGAGGGAGGCCCCAGATCGCGTCCTTGTGGACCAGCTTCCCGTGCTTGTCCCAGATGTGCACGCTGCACGAGGTGGACGACTCCTCCCGGCCGGGGTACATCATGGGGCGGTAGGGTTTTCCGTGTTGCGTCGCCTTTCCGAAGATCTCGAAATCGTGGTGGACCACGCGGCCCTTGGGTCGGTTGGAGCACGCGACCGCCAGGTGCCCCTTGGGCGATACGCTCATTCCACCTTGATGGAAGCAGACGGGGCTGACCGACGGCATCACCACCGCGGCGATGGCGGGCGCCGCGTTCCCGCCCATGCCGCAGCTCACCCGGTCCAGTTGCTCGCCGTAGTCCCAAGGGACCTCGCGCCACGTCTCGGGATTGTAGCGCGCCACCACGTCCGTGGTCCGCATGTAGATCAGGCCATTGAGATCGAAGGCGATGTCCAGCGCGTTGAAGGGCAGGGGGACGGACCGGATGGCGCCCGTCTCGGGGTCGATCTCAATCAGCCGGTTGAACGCTTTGACGGTGGCGCCGCTGTCGGCCTCGCCGACGTAGAGCTTGCCGTTGGTGGGGTTGACGTAGCAGTGCTGAATGTTGTGCGCGATGGGCCGCACGCGCTTGACCTTCCGGACCGCGCGCCTGCCGAAGGCGCCGATGACCGCCCACTTGCCGCCCTGCTTACGGACGATCTTGATGCCCCTTGCCCACACCCCGTGGGCCATCACCTTTCGGTGGTCGATGTAGAGGATGCGGTGATCGGCGCGGGTGGCGACGAACTTGCGGCTGTTGATCCAGAACACCGGCTGCTTGCCCGGCGCCCACGAGTCGAGTTCGACGTGATGAAGCTGGCCCGCCTGGAACACGCGGCCATGACCGGCGGGGCCGATCGGCAGCGGCTCGAACGATGTCCGCTTACACTGGGGGTACGGGCTGAAGGTCGCGATGGTGTTCTTGATCTTCTTGAAGTCGTAGTTGTAGGCCCGCCACGAATTGCCGGGAATGCCGATGGGCGCCCACGAGCAAACGAAAATCTCGCCCGTCTTCTGGTGGACCATCACCTTCGTCGGCTTGTCGACTGGGATCGATTTCAGGTGCCCCACGCTCGGGTCGAAGACCTGCACGCGGTTGTTGAGGAAGTCCGACACGTAGACGCGCCCCTTCGGGTCACAGGCAACCGATGTCGGTACAGCGAAGTGCTTATTGTCTTTTCCGAAGTCGCCGTACTTGGTGCTGCCGACAAAGACCTCGGCCTTCTCGCCCTTCTCGAAATCAACGCGCATCACCACGTCGAAGCAGCCGGAGTGGCCGCTGCGCTGCCGCCACAGGTAGCCGGTCATGTACAGTGTCTTGCCGTCCGGCGAGAACGCCAGGCTGGTCGGGCCGATCATGTACTTGCCCGTGCCGTAGCCGCCGTAGCCGCCCCGGTGGATTTGGAACCCCGTCTCCGGCCCCTTCAGCGGCAGGCCGCCGGTCGTGCCGTCGGTGGCCAGGCGATTGAGGTGCTCGCGGGCAAGGGCGATCCGGCCCCCGCGCACGGCCATCCCCATCGCCGCGGCCCCGTACCGGGCGCCGTTCTTGTCGTGGATGCTGTCGTTGTTGCCCGAGGTCAGCAGCGTCTGCTGATAGCCGCTCTCCTTAAGCGGCAGCGTGTATCCCTGGGGGAACTTGTGCCAGCGCAGCCCCTGGACCTCCTTGAGCTTGTCCGCCGGGAACGGGTAGATGGTTCGGACGTAGTTTCCCTCATGGTCGAACAGCCGCAGGTAGTCGACGCCCTGGCCGTCGAACACATACACGCCCTCCGGCGCGGGAGCCATGATTGGCAGGCCCCCGCGCTGCTTGTGCGGCGACCAGAGGAGCGTGCGCTCGAAGCGGGGCTTGAGCCCGAGTGACACGCGAACCGTCAGGCTGTCTTTATCATCGATGTACGTGCCCTGATCGTTCTTGCCGTCCCAGACCAGCGTCTGCTTCTTCGAGCTCTTCTGGAACGGCGCCGGCGCGTTCACCCCCAGGACGCCGCTGGCGAGGTGGCGAATGATGCGCCCCTCCGTGTCCTCGATGGCGACCGTCGCGTCGCAGTATGCCTTCGACGCAAACCTGATGGTGACCTTGTCGCCCTGGCGCGTGACGGCCGGCTTCTGTGTGAAGTCAAAGACCTGCTCCCGCTTCACCTTGAACTCATCAAGGTCGCCGGCCACGGCCACGGATGAAAGCAACACAACGCCGATTACTGCTAACTGCTTGCTGTTCACTGTTTATTCGTCCTTGTCCAGAACATCCTTGAGTGCGACCTTCTCCGTCGCGTGGTAGCCCAGCTTCACGCTGAGGATGCGCGCGTTGCCCGGGTCGGCGATAAACAGGCGCCGGTCGGTGTGCGTCGCGACGTAGGCGCCGTGGAACAACGCCACCTCGTCGCCCCCAATGGGGCGACGTAGCAGTTTCCTCCCGGAAACTGCCCCGGCAGCCTTGCTGCCGCCGTCGCCGCCGATCGGACGCGGCTTCGGCGGGCCGCCCGCCCTGATCAACGGCTCCCCGTCGTCGACGTTGCCGTATGTTCCGATCCGCAGGATCACGTTCCCGTTCGAGTCCAGCACCGCCACGCTGTAGCGATCCATCTCCGGCGCGAACGACCGGGCGAAGTAGTCGAGCGCAAAGCGGGTGTTGTAGCACGAGCACCCGACGCCGCGGTTCTTGCCGCAGTACCCGACGCCGCCGTAGAGCCACTCGGCGCCGTGCACCCAGGCGCTGCCCTGGAGGGCGCTCTGCACATCGAACGGCCCGTCCGGCCGCCCGCCCGGCTTGACCGCCACGGGGACGCCCTTGCCGATGCTGGTCACCTTGCCCGCCTTGGGGCGGAACTTGATGATCGTGCCGGCCATGTCGTTGAAGTACCGTTTTCCGTCGAGCAGGCGGGTGGCCGACGACAGCACGTAGATGTCGTCGCGGTGGTCGATGCCCAGGCCGTAGAGGTCGGGCAGGCCGGGGGCGGCGTCCTCGATGATCAGCTTTCCGCGCGCGTCCCAGACGTGGACCAGCGCCCGTTTGTGGCCGAGCGCCCGGCCGGGGTAAACGCGGGGCGCGTACGCTTTGCCCTCTTCGAGCGCCTCCTTGTCGTCGGTCCGCAGTTCGAGTGTGCTTTCGGTGTAGCAGGCGACGGCAAGCCGGCCGCGCAGCGAGACGTGCATCCCGCCCATGTGCCAGTTGATCCCCTGGAACACGGGCAGCGCAGAGACGGCCCCGCGGACGCGCGCCCAGGACATGCTGGAGAACGACAGGCGGTTGCGCTCCTCGCCGTAGTCCCACGGCACCTCGCGCCAGTTCCGCGCGTCGTACCGCGCGACGAACGACATCGAGCGGAGGTACGCCCGGCCGGCGTGGTCGAAGCACATCTCCTCGCTGTTGAAGGGCAGGCTCACCGTCTTGATCCTGCCCGTGTTCGGGTCGATGCGGGTCACGTCCTGGAACGACGTGCCGTTGGCGACGTAGACGCAGCCGGTCGCGGGATTCACATAGAGCCGCTGGCGGATGCTCGCGGCGGATTGGCTGGTGATGCGGCTCTGCCGGACCTCCTTGCCGAAGTCGCGGACGACGCGCAGCTTGCCGCCCTTGATCTGGAGGAGCTGGATGCTCACTTTGTCCCAGTTGCCGCGGAACGGAGCGCCGGGGACGAACCACACGGTCGGCGGATCGGTCCGGAAGTCGACGTCGGCGGCGAACTGCGCGCCGCTGGCGATGCTGCTGCCGCCGCCCGGTCGAGCCTCGCCCCGGTAGCCGACCGCGGGCAGCGGCCAGGCGCCGAGCGGCTTGGGGGCCTTGAGCGGACCGTACCGCCGCAGCGCCGCCGGGACACGGGTCCAGCCTTTGTGCTGCTTCTCGCTGGCCATGGTCTCGAGCACCAGGCGTGCGTTGCCGACCACCCAGGAGAAAACCCACAGCTCGCCGGTCCGCGGGTTGATGCACACCTTCACCGGCTTCGTCGCGGGAATGCTCTTGAGGAGCACCGCATCGGGGCTGAACACCTGGATACGGTCGTTCATGTAGTCGGCGATGTAGACACGCCCCTTCGCGTCGCAGGCGACGCAGGTCGGGACGCTGAGTTCCTTCGGCCCGCTGCCGCCCTTGTACTGGCTGGTGTTGCCGAGAAAGAGCTGCGGCGGCTGGCCGCCGTCGAACGGCATCCGCAGCACGGCGTGCAGGCTGTCGTAGTTCCACGGCTGGGACCAGAAGTAGCCGGAGAGATAGAGCCACTTGCCGTCGGGGCTGATGGCCAGGCTGCGCGGGCCGACCTCGTAGGTGCCGCCGCGGAACGAGTGCACCGTCCGCATCCGCCCGGGAAGGCTGGCCTTCGGGCCGTAGATACGACAGCCGGCGCCGCCGCCGTCCGTACCGAAGCGGTTGAGCTTCCAGTAGGCTAGCGCCAGCTTCCCGCGATGGACGGTCATCCCGCGCGCGGCGCGGCCGTACATCCCGAAGTGGCACGGATACCCCGCCACCACCGACTCGTACGTCTTCGTCTTTGGCTTGTACGTCACCGGGTGGCAGTTGGTGCCGGACGTCAGCATCGTCGTCTGGAGGAAGTTGCACTTGAGCGCGAGCGTCGCCCCGTCCTGCGGGAATCTGTGGCGGTGGAGTCCGGCCACCGTGCCGATCCTGTCCGCGGGGAACGGATAGACCGTCCGCACGTAGTCGCCCTTGTGATCGAACAGGCGGACGTGATCGATGGACGAGCCGGAGTCGTAGACGTAAACGCCTTCGGGCGCGGCGCAGATGATGGGCGGCTCGCCCGACCAGCGCTTCTTCGTCGCCCAGAACAGCGTGCGCTCGAAGCGCGGCTTGAGCCCAAGCGACACACGGACGGTGAGGTCTTCCTTGTCGTCGATGTAGACGCCCTGGTCGTTCTTGCCGTCCCAGACCAGCGTCTGCGCCAGCGAGTTCTTCTGGAACGGCGGCGGCGCGTTCTTCCCCAGCACGCCGCAGGCCAGGTGGCGGATGATCTCGCCTTCCGCGTCCTCGATGGCGACAGTTGCGTCGCAGTACGCCTTCGACGCGAACCTGACGGTGACCTGGTCGCCCCGCCGCGTCAGCTTCGGCTTCTGCGTGAACTCAAAGACCGCCTGCCGCTTGACCTTGAACTCGTCGAAGTCGGAGGCCGTGGCCGACGCGGCAAGCAGGCACGTCAACACTATGCAGATTGCCGATCGCTGACGACTGTTCATTGCTTACCCGTGCGCATGGACTCTTCACAAATGAAATTCAAGAAGCCTATTTGAGAGGATACTAGAAAGGTGTCGAGCATGCAACGAACCCGCACCCGTGCGCGCGAAATATCCACAAATGGAGCAAGGCTGACAGCAACCCGTGTCCGGCGAGCTGCTCAAGTCATACCGGAAGGCGGCGTAGCAGGGCCCGAACACAGCACTCCCCGGCGGACGTTGGTGCGGCCCGTCTTCGTGATGAGGTTTCACTCCCTCGCCTTCGGCTTCTGCTTCAGTTCCCGCGCCGGCTTCGCCCGTATCGCCGAAGCGCGGCCCTCACCTCCTTCGCGCTGGCGTGCTCCACCGGCATCATGCCGTGCCCGTCGACCGCGTTCACGGCCGCGCCGTCCGCGATCAGTTGCCTCGCGAACGCCGTGCACCCGCCGTACGATGCGGACAGCAGCAGCACGTCGCGGTGCTGTTTCACCTGCGCGCCCCGTTCGATCAGAAACATCACCAGCTTCGCCCGCCCGTAGTGCGCCGCCATCAACGCGAGCGCCCAGACAACCGCGACCCTCGCCGCGGCCAGGAAAACCGCACCGATCACTGATAACTGGTCACTGATCACTTGCCCTCCGTCACGTCCTTCAGCGCGACCTTCTCCGCCGCGTGATAGCCGAGCTTCACGCTCAGGATGCGGTAGTTCCCGTAGTCGGCGATGAAGAGCCGGTGGTCGGTGTGCGCTGCCACGTACGACGGATGACAGAGCGCGACTTCGTCGCCGCCTACCGGCCGCGGGCTCTTCGGTCCGCCTTCCTTGACGAGGGGGACGCCGTCGTCCACGTTCCCATACTTGCCCATACGCAGGATGAGGTTCCCGTTCGTGTCGAGCGCCGCGACGCGGAACCGGTTCAGCTCGGTGGCGAAGGACCGCGCGAACAGGTCCAGCGCGAACCGGGCGTTCCAGCAGGCGCACCCGCCACCGCCCTTGGACGAATTGAACCCGCCGTAGCCGACCCCGCCGTACATCCACTCGGCGCCCTCGACCCACGCGGCGCCGGTGTTGCCCTTGGCGATGTCGAACGGCCGCTTCGGGCCGTCGGCCCGCGCGATCCGAATCGGCGCCCGCTTGCTCAGGCTAATGATCCTGCCCTTCCCCGGCTCAAACTTCATCAGCGTCTCGGCGCGCTCGAGCGGGTATTCCTTCCCGTCCAGCGCGCGGTTCGCCGCCGCCAGCACGTAGATGTTGTCGTCCTTGTCCATCGCCAAGCCGTCCGTCATCGGCAGGCCGCCGACGGCGTCTTCGTAGAGCAGCACCCCGTGCTTGTCCCACACGTGGATCTCGCCCCAACGGACGCGGCCGGGGTAGATACGGGGCTTATACGGGCGGCCGCCCTCAAACGCCGCACTGAACGCACCGGGGATGCGCACCGCCAGCTTCTTGATATTGTAGCAGGAGACGAGCACATGACCCTTGGGTGACACGTGGAACCCGCCGAGGTGGAAGCACCCAGGCCGGCCCGAGCCCGGCAGGGGGACGGTGGCGATCAGCGTCCGGCCGTCGCCGTCGAATCCCGGCTTCGCCCGTTCCTCCCCGTAGTCCCACGGCACCTCGCGCCAGCTCCGCAGGTTGAACCGCGCGACGTGGGTGTCGGTGCGGAGGTAGATCCGCCCGTCGAGGTCGAACCCGATCTCTTCCGTGCTGAAGGGGAGCCGGAGCACGCCCACCCGGCCCGTGCGGGGATCAATCTTGAGCATCTTGCGGAACGCCTTGCCGACGCCGCTGTCGCCCTCGGCCACGTAGAGCATCCCAGTGGTCGGATCAACGTAGAGCCGCTGTCGGTCGAGCGCCGGCGCGTGCGGCGGGCCCACCCACGTGATCTTCTTCGCCACGTCTCTCGCAAAGTTCGCCGTCTCGACGAGTTTCCCGTCCTTCTCCTGGCAGAGCCGATAGTGCATCGCGCTCCACGGCGATCGCCGATACTGGCCGGGCGAGTAAGACGCCCGCAACTGCAGCAGCTTGCTCGCCGTGTCGCCCGTGCCGGGGACCACCCACACGGTGGGCGGGTCGGTGAAGCAGTCGACAAACGCCTCGTGGTGGATGCCGCCGGACCGGTTCCAACTGATCGTCGGGTTGTAGTTGACGAACGGCAGCAGGTGCGAGGCAAGCTTCTTCGGGTCCTCCAGCGGGCCGTAGTGCGAGACCGTCGCCGGGACCTTGATCGCGTCCGACCGGAAGAACCGCGTGACCAGCATCCAGGAGATGACGTAGATGTGGCCGGTCTTGGGGTGGACGAAGACGTTGACCGGCTTGGCGACCGGCGCGATCGTCTTCAGGTATCGGCCGTCCGGCGCGAAGACCTGGATGCGGTCGTTCATGTAGTCGGCGACGTAGATGCGGCCCCGCGCGTCACAGGCCACGGATGCGGGGCACCGGAAATGGGCGTTGTCGTCGCCGTCGCCACCTTCGGTCATCGTTCCAAGGAAGACCTCGGGCGGCTTGTCGCCGAGGTATTCCATCCGCGCGACGCCGTGGAGCCACGAGTGATGGCCGCCCCGGTAGCCGGTCAGGTAGAGCCACTTGCCGTCGGGCGAGAACGCCGCGCTGCGGGGCGGGATCTGAGCGGGCCTGCCGCGCCTGCCGCGCCCCGGGAACCACGTCTTCGGGCCCTCGAGCGGCAGGCCGCCCGTGGTGCCATCCGTGGCCATGCGGTTGAGCGAGCGCATGACCAGCGCCACGCGGTCCTTGTGGCGTGCGAAGGCCGACGCGGCGCAGCCGTACTTCGCCAGCGTGTTGTGGCCGGTGTTACTGCCCGAGGTGAACAGCGTCGCCTGGACCAGGCCCTGCCAGACGGGCAGCACGCGGCCGTCCTGCGGGAATGTCATCCACCGCAGGCCCTGCACCTTCGCCAGCGCGGCCTGGAGCGCCGCCGGCCCTTCCTTTGCCGCCGGCGACGACCGGTCCGGCGGGAACGGATAGACCGTCCGCACGTAGTTCCCGTCGTGATCGAACAGGCGGATGTGGTCGACCCCGCCGCCCTCGAAGACATAGACCCCCTCCGGCGCCGCGGCGAACAGCGGCCGGTTGCCCGGCGCGATCCGCTTCTTCGGCGACCAGAACAGCGTCCGCTCGAACTGCGGCCGGAGCCCCAGCGACACGCGGACGGTCAGCGCGTCCTTGTCGTCGACGTACCGTCCCCGGTCGTCCTTGCCGTCCCACACGATGGTCTGGCGGAGCGAGTCCTTCTGGAACGGCGGCGGCGCGTTCTTCCCCAGCACCCCGGATGCGAGGTGGCGCCGGATGCGGCCGTCCGCGTTCTCGATCGCCACCGTCGCGTCGCAGTAGGCCTTTGACGTGAACGTGATGGTGACCTGGTCGCCATT
>CAZDHT010000231.1:0-8855 GCA_964505325.1 uncultured Planctomycetota bacterium
AGCTGACCGAAGTCGGCAGGTATTCTGTAGAACTTACTCGATTTGGATGGCTCTTGTTCGGTGGCGTTGGGGGCCGGTCTGCCGCTCGGTCTCGTCCCGCCCTGGCGCGCTCTGTCAGACGGGTGTTGGGTGCTGTTGTCGCAGCCAACGAAGAGGAGCCCTGATATCAGAACAAGCTCTGCCGCTCTATCGACACGCATGATCGCTTCCTCCTTCTTCGTGTAATCCACTCGCTGAGCCAACGTTCCAGACTAGTGCTACTTTGTCAACTCCACGCCAGGGAACAGGTATCCTGACGTTCGCAGGTGTTCTTTGGAGGAACAGTGTGCCGATCGCACGCACCGCAGGACACGGAGCCAGTCTTGCGCGCGCCTGAGGAGCGTCGCCCTCGCGGAGCAGAAGGTTAGTTGGGTTTTGCACCCCGTCTTCTCCTTTCGCTTTTGCCCCCTGCGCATGTGACGGCCCGCTTTTCTGTGATTGGCCGACCCTCCCGGCCTCATTCTCGCACTCAGCGTGTGCCTCTACTACTGTCCAGCGGCTCCGTTCGGCTCGATGGTCAAGCCATGGATGGCGAACGTGCCTCTCAGGTTCCTGCGGCAGCCTTGTCTTGGCCCGACCTTGATGATGAGCTTCGTTATCTCCTCAAGATTCACCGCGTTCTCGCCGATCGGCGTCTCGAGCCCGGCGTGGGGGAAGGTGAACGTCAGCGTCTGACGTCGTGGCGCCATCCGTGCAATTGGAAGCGAGCCGAAACTGCCGCTTCGGTCCATCAGGCCTAGCTGGATGAAGTAACCGGCGTCGCCAGCGTCTCGCCAGTCCAGTTCCAGGCGGATCCTGGCGCGGCTGCAGTTAATTCCCAAATGGGGTGAGTTTTGCCGGACGTCATATACGAGACTGCCAGCCGTTTTCCACTTCAGATCCGGGCCGATATCCAGATTGAAGGTCGCTGTACCGTTCTGGATATTGACATTGGAGATGCCTCTGTCACCCTGTGGATTCTTTTCGTCAGCGCTTGCCCAGGTCTCACACAGCAGCGAACAGAATTCTTTCTTAAGCAGGTTGCCGCCTTCAAGCAGGTCCCCCTTCACCGGGACGACCTCCGCCTTGTCAACAGTCAAGCATCCGTCCCAAGTGCCTTCCGGCGCGTCGAGAGCCGCCTTCAGGCGAATGATGCTGGCCCGCTTCGCAATCTCGAGGTCGGGGTCCCGAGCGGTGTCAGTCGGCAGCCAGAACTGTACCCAGCCTGAACGCCCCGGCATCAACTTCACCTCTCCGGGCATGTCCACGCGACGATATGCCGGGTCGCAGATCGCAACGGTGAAGTAGTGCGGCAGGACGCCATTCTTCCCTTCGCAGGTTACGTGGAACCGGACAAGCGTCCCGAGCAGATTCAACAGGACCCCTTCGGTGATCTTTTTCGCGGCGGCCGTGTCCAACACTGGGATGTTCAACGATTCGACCTCCAGCTGCACCTCTCCTTTGGTCTTATGTTTGTCGGGGCACTGGAAGGAGACATCCGCCTTCAACTGTCCGTTTTCCAGACGGGGTTGCGTGACGGCCTGGCTGTCCGTGTAGTCCTCGGCGGCCCAGCGCGCGTTCGGTTGAAGGAGTGAGAACCTCTCGGCCGGTGCAACCCCGTCGGAGTCGTCCAGGATGTCCAGAGCGTGCCTGGCCGCACGGGGTATGTGCCAGCGATCGAAGACTCTGGCAGACCGTATGGCGATCTCCACGTCCAGTGGCTCCCGTGCCGGTTCCCCGGGTTTCTGATACTGGGGCGTCGGATGCCCCGGCACCAACCACAGCCCGATCCTTGCAATGCGCTTCAGGTCCACGTGCTCGTCGTCCGGGTACACCTCATAGGGCCGCTTAACGACCGGCGCAGACCAGAGCCGGACCCACTTGTTGCGTCTCGTTGGCAAGAATTCGCCGGGGCCAATCCAAGCCTGGCCGAGATCATCTGTAAGAAGCAGATGGCCGTACCATCCAGGGCCGTGCTCAGGCAGCGTCTTCAGATGGACTTCCACGACCACCAGCTTCCCCTCAATATTTGGCGTGTCGATCTTCTCGAGCGAGTGCAGCGCTTTCACCCCGCCACCCGGGACTGTACCTTTCACTCGTCTCCAGGACCCGGTGCGTTCGACGAGTTGGAGTTCTCCTCCCAGGTTCTGTTTGTGTCGCTCTCCGAGACGGTTCGCCCTTTTAGGGGACGCGTCTTGCGGACCTGCGACCCAAAACTCCTGCCTGCGTTGTGGCACGCGGATGTTGGGGACGGGTGCAAAGTTCCGGCTCGGGTCCTTCCAATAAAAGACGTAGCTGAACCCCATGTCGCGCAGGTCGGCCGGCGAAAGGCGGGGCTCGCCCTCGGCAGGCGGCGCCGGGTCCATTTCGCCCAGCGCGACCTCGACGGCGCCCAGGCCCATGCGGTCCAGCAACCGCCGCACATGGAACCCTTCAAGCTTGGTCGACTCGTTCGACTCGTGTTTGCGGTAGAAATGGAATTGCAGAACGCATCGCGACCGGAAATCGCGGGCGCCGGTTCGTTCGTACTGTTGGCGGATGCGGTGCAGTCTTGGAGCCCAGCGCTCCAGAGTCGCGCGGTCCCGGAAGCCGATCGAGAATCGCGTTTTCGGCACGCGAAGGACCTCCAGAGCCAGTTCCTCGAGGAACGCACACAAATGCCGGAAGTCTTGCGCGTGCTCTGTCAGGGCGGCACCGTGACACGGTTCGTTCGCCAGGTCCCACCAGGGAACCACATCAGGGAACCTCTTCTGGTAACTGCGTACTGCTGTTCCAAGGGCGCGGACCAGCTCCCCTCGCAGCTTCGCGTCACGGAGCCAGTCGGTGTGCTCACCAAGTGGACCGCCATCAACCTCGACCGCCTTCCCGTTCCACATGATGTGATCAACGAGGACGGGATACAGCTTCAGACCTGTTGCCCGCGCGGCTTCGAACAACGCATCAAGGTCCTCGTTTACGGAGGCTGAGAGGAATATGTGTCCGTTGCGCTCCTCGAGGCCGCTCCGGCCGTCAGCGAACAGCCACACTCGGGTCCCTTCCATACCGAGTTGAACGCGCTTCTTGAACTCGGCACGCAGTGCTTCACGGCTCCACCGCAGCCCGAGCTTCTCGGAGCCGACGTCTGATCCGTAATGCAGCCAGAAGTTGTCGCCCCAGCGGACTTGCTCGACCTTAACCGGCTCGGCGGGAGCGGCACAGCCCACGGCAAGCAAGTAGACGGCAAGCAACCGCACCACGCCCGCAATCCAGTGCAGCGAGACGAAACGACTCATGCTATCCATCGGTCGATTCCCTCCGTCTAACGCTCCAATAACCCCCAGCAGTCTCCGGCGAAGCTCAGATCGCCCGCTGGGACGGGGCTGGTGTCGGCAGGTCGGCGTCGAAGAAGATGTCCAACGGGTTGGCCGGCACGGTGCCCCGCAGCGCCTTGGCCTTTTCTTGGATCGCCTTGTACTCTCTCTTGTCCTTGTACCTGTCGAATACGTGCTCCTGGTCCAGGAGAACCGAAATGTGGCCGTCGATGTCGACGGCACGTGTCAGGTGCTGAAGGGCGCCCTTGTGTTCTCCGAGTATGCTCTTGACCATGGCCAGGGAGAAGTGACTCTTGGCGTCGTCGGGATTGGCCGCCAGACGGCGCTCGAACCCGTCCTCTGCCGCCTTGAACTTCCTGGTGGCTTGTTCTCGGAGACTCCGCGCGCGGTCAGGGTCGCTCGACTTCTCCTTCTCCGCGAGCTCCGCGGCCTTCATCAGGGCCAGCCCTTCGTTGTACCTGACCTTCACGTAGCCTGGGATGAGATCAAGGGCGCGCCTGTAATCCCCCATTGCTCTCGCCAGCCGGTCTCTTGCCCGCACAAGGCGCCCCTGATCCATCTCCGCCTCGGCCAGCTCATACATACTCCAACCCCTGAAATGAAAGGCCATGGCCCTCAGCGTGGCGGCTTCGGAGGAGGCGGGCACAAGACTCAAGATGGTGTCGTACGTGGTCAAGCTTTCCTCGTACCGGTTCTCGCATTTTTGAGCGAAGCCCAGACCAAACAGCACCATCACTCGTAGACCGCGGCTCTGGAATGTCTGCTGGGCTCGCGTGAAGGATCGGATCGCTGCCGCGTAGTCTCCGCGTGAAACGTCGCTCAATCCCTGAAACAGGAAACGGGAGCCGTCAAAGGCGGCGGCCAAGTCGATGCCCTCGTCATGCCCCAGGGTGTATACAGCGGCGAGGCCCTCGGCTGCCCTTTCCTGGCCGGGACCGAACATTGACTTGATGATGTGGCTATGCAGCTGTCGGGTCTGCCTCTGTAGCTGTTGGGTCTCCGCCCAGAGCGCCCTTGCGCGGGCCGCGTCCTCACGGGCGTCGCTCAACTGTCTGACGAGCTCGGAACTATCCGTTCTGCTGTGGGCAATCGCGTCGGTCAAGCCGGAAAACTGCCGCGACACCGTCCACATCATATGGCTGTACAACAAGAGGAGGAGAAGTGCTGCTGCCGCGGCAGGCCGCAGGCCTTTACTGCGCCAAAACGCGGCGATGACTGCGTTGAACCACGCGATGGCCGCGGCGGCCCACTCCCGAGCAGGATGCAGCTCTGTGCTCTGGGGTTCCGGGCCGGTCTCCCCGGCCGCTCCCACGGCTTCAGCCGCCTCTGACCACAGCCGCTCTTCCCGCCGACGGTGTTCGGCCAGTTTGCCGAGGTCTTCGTCGAGGGCGCGTTCCGCCTCCCTCGCGTAGTGTGCGTCCATTAGATCCCGGCAGTCGAAGCACTGCGCCAGATGCCGAGTGATGGCAAGTTGCTGTTCCGGTGTGGGCCGGACATCACCGTGTGGCGGGAGGTATTGCTTCACCTCGTCACAGTCCATTGTCATTATCTCCGTTCCGCCTTGGTTCTTCGGGCGCTTGTGGATCATTGCCGCGCGCCACGAGCGCTTTGAGACCGTCCGCGACTATCCCGGCTGGCAGGTCTGCCACCAAGTCCCGGACCGGACTCTCGGCTGTTATCCAGGCTCTGAGCAACATCCAGGCTTGTGATTCTTGCGCGTCGTCGTCCCCTGTGAGCGACTGCCCAAGAACGCGGCGGGCACATTCGCCAGCGTCCTCCGGAGGCCCGCCAAGCGCCTGATCAAGGGTGCGGACCGCGTTGCCGGCGTCCGTTGCCAGGTCCCCAGGTGCTAGGGCATCCCAGTTGTCGTGCATCAACTTGGCAATATGCTCTTCTGATTCGGGAGCCAAGGGCGCCTTGTCCGTCGTTCCCAGGGTCGTTGACAGCACCCACCACGCAACGCCCAGCGGCACCAGGTCCTCAGGAGGGATCTCGCTCTCCTTCATGGTTGGGTGAAGGTAGTCAAGCGCGCGGTACGCGTGGTCAAAAACCACGTGAAGTAACTCCACTTGGGCCTCGGCAAGGGGCGAGCATAACTGCTTGACGGCGTCAAGGGCTCGCTCGGGCAGGTGATCCAGACCGCGAGCGTTCTTGATGGCCGCTGCTATCGACCCGGTCAGGCGTTTCACGGCCTCCTTCGAGAGCCACGCTCTGGCCGTGTCGTCCTCAAGACCGAGCCGCGCATCGCGGAGAGCCGCCATGATTGTCGCGACATTCGAGTGGGCACACGTGTCTGTCTCTGAGTCTGGTTGTTGTGGTCCGCCGACCATGTCGCTGATCACGGGCTCCCATGCGGTGTCGTTCAAGAAGCGCAACGCCTCGATGCCAAGGAATCCCCTGAGCTCATTACGGCCGCGATACGCCCTCATCTTTACGTTATCATCACTAATCCCAAGTTTCTTACCGATTTGTTTGTCGGAGTACCCTTCAATCCGGAGCCACAGAACTTGCGAATACGGCTTATTCATCTGCTTCAGCGCTTTGAAGAACCACGGCCGCGGCGCGGAAGTCGTGCTTCTGTGCTGCAACCACCGGAGCAAATTCTCAATTGAGTGTGTGCCTTTCTTGTGCTTGGCTTTGCACTCTCGGATGGACTCGTTGACGCGAGCGAATGCCCAGTCGGCGAATTCCGCCGGGCAGGCGTACTTCACCGGGCCACCGTTCGCAAGAGACTTCAGGTCCTCCCAGGCCTTGAGGCACACCTCCTGCACGATGTCCTCCACTTCTGCGCTTTCCGGCCCAACCTTGGCGCTGATGTACGGCGTGAGGAAATGCCGGACGCATTTGATGAAGAAATCTCCGTATTCCGGCTTGCCAGCAGCAATCCTTTCAAAAGCAGCGAACGCAGCAACTCTGACGGCCTGCAGCCTATGCCAATCCAGCATGCTAATCTGGCCAGTGCCCGGCTTCCACTTGTGTGGAGGGTCGTCCCTCTCGCGGAAGTGATGAAGTTCCTCGGTTAGCATCTCGAGAATGTCTTTGTAGGACTCTCTGCTTTTCACGTCATCGAGTGGGAGGAAGATGGTATGTGGTTCTAGGACCTGCCGCGTGAGGTGGGCCAGCTCCGTGCGGCCGTTGGACTCTTTGGCTCGAGTGAACGCCCAGTCGGCGAATTCGGCCGAGCAGGCGCAACTGAGCGGTCCTCCGTCTCTGCGATGCTCGAGATCTCTTAAGACCGCGATGTACACGTCGCAGACAACATCGTCGGCCTTCAGTCGGCCCAACCGAACACGGGGGCGGCGCACGTAGGGCAAGAGGAAGGCCTTGAACGCCTCCATGGAGAAGGACTGGTACCCCTTCTCGCCGCGCTCAATCTCCTGCAGGGCGACCCAGGCCGCCGCTATGGTGACCTGCCGCCTGAGCCAGTCCAAGACGTGGATTCCGCCAGCTCCCGGTTTCCATTTGTGTGCATCATCCTTCCCTTCGCGGAAGTGATAGAGCTCAACGGTTACGATCTCGGAGGTCCTGTTTTTGAGCTTTTCCTGCTCTCCGCCACCAGGGAGGAGAGGCATTGTGTCCAGGTGTTGGTGAACAAAGTCCTTGAGCTTTGCGCGCGCTTTGTCGTCGAGGCCGCCCGTAGAAGAAAAAAAGTCCTGAATGGGTCTGTCCAAGGCCATCGAATCCCCCTCGTAGGCGCAGGCAACCCGGCCCTCGCGGAGAAAGCCAAGCGTCCTCCGACGGCCCATCGTATTAGACGGTGCAACAGACGTCAAGGTCATGGCGTCTGATCCTGCTTCGCATGAGCTGTCTTCGTTGTCTTCGTTATCTCGTCGGAAACAGGTGGACCTCCGATCAGCCGGTCGGCCTCGATTTCCGAGGGCACAAAGGCGACTTCAATCACGTGCAACTCGACTGGTTCATTCGCCTCGTCTTTCCACATTAGGTTTACCTTGGTTACGGGCCGCCCGGCACGAGCACGAAAGGCGCGCAAGGGAACGGCGACCAGAACGATGTTGTTCTCTTTTGTGACGCGCACGTCAGAACTGGCGAGCCGCATTCCGTTCTTGGGGAACTCCTCGTCCCCATAGTTGAACGAGATCGACACGCAGTCCAAGTGAGACGAAGGGCCAAGCAACACGTGCAGAAAGCCCACGGTCGGCTGCTCAGGGAGGAGCGGACCGGCCGGAGAGCGGAACGCCACCCCACCCCACGAGCCGATCTTTGCATGAATGCCATCTTCCGCCACCCGGCGATCGCAGCGCCACGACCAGTCCGTCAGGCACGTGCCAGGCCCTCGTCCTGGCAGACAGGAGAAGAGCACGACTTCATCGGTAAGAACGATCTCCGGGCCCGATGACCTTCCAACAAGCCAGATGGCGGCGCCGGCAACCGCAGAACCCAGCGCCGCTAGGATCAGGACCTTTCGCATCAGCGCATTCCTCTTCAGGCCGAGCTTCGCCTTGCGGGTCTAGCGACTGGTCTCTTCGCAGGCCAGATATGCGTCGACAGCGGTTACAATATCCTGATGTTGCTCATCGCCGGTCTCCGCTGTCGGTGTTCGTTCGGCCAAGAAGGCCCGTCTGTGCTCTGCCGTGCGGACAAGGATCTTCGCGCGAGTCTCGATCTGATCCAGCACCTTCTCGACCGTTCTGGTCGTCTGGGCGAAGTTCATGTCGGGAGAGACCTCCTGTGCGCGGAGGCATTGCAGCATGGCCTCGACGCGCTGGACTTCAAGTGCGAGCCTTTCTTTGTTGGCGCGCATCTCGATGATCTTCTGGCGCATGCGGCGGAGGGCTTCTCTCTTCGCTTGAAGCGTGTTCTCCCTGAGCGTGGCGAGTTGCTTGGTCGCCCTGTACCTGAGGAACACGTCTGACAGCCGCCGCTCGGCTTCGGGCCGGGTCAGATGCTCTTCCTGCCAGTCCACAAACTGTCCTTCGTTATTGAGCTTTTGGCGAAGTCCGACGACGAGGGATCGGAGTCGTTTTTCGCTCCCGCGCGCCTGGGCCGCAGCCACCTTCTTCTCAAGTTGTTCGGCGGCGATCTGCTGTTCGGCAAAGACCCGGATCAGTCCGTCCAAATCCTTGCTGAGATCGCCACTGATCGACTTGGCCCTTTTCAACTGGAACTCCAGCCCGAGAAGATCGTCGACGTTGTCCCGGCCGACCTGGACGGCGGTTCTCACGTACGACAGCGTTTCCCGGCCGAAGAACAACATCGAGACCCCGAGAAGAACCAAGGTCCCAACGACAGCCTTCGAGATCAAACGCTTCATTCTCTGCTCCTTTCTTTCTGCTCTTTCGCCTGCTGTGAGGCTTACAGCGACGTTCGCCCGGCGCCGACCACCGGCGCTGCTCATCGAGCGGCGTCGACCATCTTCTCCATACTAGAAGGAACCAGGTAACACGTTCCGTGCGGCATCCCCGGTTCGGTGTTCCCGTGTGTCATATGTGCTTGCCTGAGAAGAACTTGGCACTCAACGACCTCCCACGTGGGATGAGATGCTCGGATTTGCGCCGGCTTCACGCC
>CAZDHT010000232.1:0-8850 GCA_964505325.1 uncultured Planctomycetota bacterium
CAAGCCGAGGCACGAGCAGGCGACGGCCTACGAGCGCATCGGCGAAATCGGCACGCCCGAGGGCACGCGCTTCCTCGCCGGCGGCTACGAAACGTTCGACAACTACACCCGGTGGACGTGCATCTGGCCGCTCATTCGGAACGAGAGCAGACCGGTCCGCCGCGCGCTTATTGAACTGTTGCGCGGCAGCCGCCGTCGCACGCAACGGACCAACGCCGCCATCGCCCTCGGCGGGCCCGGCACCGCTCACGCCGCCCCGCCCGATCCCGACGCGGTCGACGCGCTCATTGCCGCCTGCGAAGACCCGGCGGAATCCGTCCGTGTCGCCGCGGCCGACTCGCTGGGCCTGATCGGCGACCTGCCGGCCGCGCCGGCGTTGATCAAAGCCCTCCAGCGCGGCCAAAGCGTCCGGGTCGCTCACCACGCGCTCCGCGCCCTGCGGAGCCGCGAGCTTGCATCGCTGCCCCAAGTCCGGACGGCCCTGGAGCAGGCGCGGAGGACCCGCCGCGACTGTGGCGCCCCAGGCGGCCCGTCGCTGGCCGATCAGCCCGCCAACTCGTTTGTCCTGCGCTGCTTCGACCGCGACTACGACGACCTCTCCCTGCCCAACCTGAGCTACGAGTCGGCCCTGTGCGCCGACGGCACCGGCCGCATCATACAGTGGGGCTCGCACGGACGACGATACGACAGCCCCCAGACCGGCCTGACGTGGCTGTTCGACGTGAAGGCCGGCAACTGGCGCCGGCCGGCCCCAAAGCAGGAGCCGCCGGGCATCTGCATGACCCGCGGCATCGTCTGCGACACGACCCGCGGCCTGGTGATGGCGACGCGGGTCCCCACGGGCATGGGCGGGCACGGCTACGTGATGTACCTCCGCAAGTTTGCCGCCTTCTCCGTGCCGTGGGTGTTCGACATTGCCGCCGGCGAGTGGTACCCGATGCGCCCGGCGCCGCACCCCGGATCCGCCGGGTACGTGGGGGCTTGCTTCGATTGGCGCAACGACGCCGTGCTCGTGCTCAAGAACGGCGTGCAGGTTTACGATACCCACGCCAACACGTGGACGTCGCTTGCGCCGGAGCCAAGGCCCGACGTCGTCCGGGGTTGTCCGCCCAGCGCGTATGACCCCGTCTCCGGGCGGCTGGTGGTGGTCACCGGCGCGGACGAGCGGGGCCGCGCGATGACCTGGGCCTATGACCTCGCCGCAAACACGTGGACAGACTTGAATTCATCGAACCCGCCGCCGGCGCTGGGCGACGCGCCGATGATCTACGACAGCGCGAACGACGCGATGCTCGCCTTCAAGCGCGGCGGCGGCCGGACGAGCGTGTACGCCTACCATCCGCGCGAGAACCGCTGGGAGTCGCTGCCGGCGGCCAATCCCTCGCCGGACTATGCGCTGTTTGACGCGGCGTACGACCCGGTCAACAACGTGACCGTGCTCTGCGGCGGCGAAGATGCAAGTTGCTCAGGCGAACCGGGTGTGCGAGAGACGTGGACGTACCGCTACAGGCCCGCCGCAAAGAAGACCGTCGGGGCCTCGAACGCGCCACGGGCGCTCCGTCTGGACATCTCCAGCGATGGCGCGGTTCGGCTTTCGTGGAGCCGACCGGTCGCCGAGGCCCACGGTTACCACGTGTACCGCGGGACGGGCGACCATCCGTGGGTGGCGGACTTCCGGCGGATAACCGAAAAGCCACTCCAGACCACAGAGTTCACTGACCCGGAGAAGCTCGGCTCTGCCGTGCACTATTATCGCGTCGTACCTGTCGGGCCGGACGGAGAAGAAGGCTTCGCCTCGAATATCGTCCGCACGCAGCCCCTGCCGGTCCGCGAGGTCTTCGCCGCCAGGGGCTCGGACGGAAGTGTTGGTCTCTCATGGACTTGCAGCGCCGGCCCCGCCGTGGCAGGATACAACGTCTATCGCGCGCCCGCCGAGCCGCTCGACCTGTGGTCGGAACACTTCGACCCGATGACGAACGCGGGTGAGTTCGTAAAACTGAACGACAAAGTTGTCGAGGAGACCTCCTTTGCCGACCGGCCGGGAGATGACGTGACTCCGTGCGCCGAGACGAGCTGGGCGCCGTTCCAGGCTTACGTGGTCCGAGCGGTGAACGTCCTCGGTGTCGAGAGCGGCCCGTCGCCGGCAACGCTAAGCATCCCGGCGCCGCCCGGTCCGCTCGTGGTCGTGCCGTTGGAAGACGGCGGCAGGCTGGTCGTCTCCGGCGCGAGCGGCTCGGCGCCACTGGCCGGCTGCCATCTCTACCGGCTGGACTGTTACCGCGGGGACCTCATCTTCCGCGGGCACGGCGCTCCGCACGCCGGGACGGTCTTTGTCGATGACCAGACCTGGCCGGTGGGCGACCGGCAGGCATACTACGTGGTTCCCGTGGACGAGTTGGGCCAGCTCGGCGTCCCCTCTTCCCCCGGATGGGCACGCGAAATGCCGTAGTCGAGGAAGCCATGATCGAGGAGCTGAGAGAGCAGGTCTCCCGCGCCAATCGGGAACTGGCGCGGCACGGGCTGGTCGTTCACACGTTCGGCAACGTGAGCGGGATCGACCGCGAACGGGGCCTGGTCGCCATCAAGCCGAGCGGCGTGCCCTACTCCGAACTCACCCCCGGCCAAATTACCGTGGTCGATCTGGACGGCAACGTGGTCGAGGGAGAACTCAATCCATCTTCCGACACGCCGACCCATCTCGTCCTCTACAGAGCATTTGCCGAGATCGGCGGAATTACTCACACGCACAGCACTTACGCCACAGCGTTTGCACAGGCGCGTCGCGGGGTCCCGTGCCTTGGCACTACCCACGCCGATCACTTCCGCGGCGAGGTCCCGGTGACCCGGGCGCTGGAGAGAGAAGAGGTCGAGACCGATTACGAGGTGAACGTGGGCAGGGTCATCGTGGAGCGTCTTGCGGAACTGAAGCCCGCGGACATGCCGGCGGTGCTCGTCAGCAGCCACGGCCCCTTCACGTGGGGCAAGGACGCGATGGACTCGATGCAGAACAGCGTCATCCTCGAGGAGGTCGCCAAGAGCGCCCTCGCCACTTTGCAGTTGGACGACGCCGCATCCCCTCTGCCCCAGTACCTGCTCGACAAACACTACCTGCGGAAGCACGGCGCGGGCGCGTATTACGGACAACGGGATCAGTGAGCAGTGGTCAATTAAGGAGACTTGCATGCGATCGACGCTATTTGCCTTGGCGGCTTGTGTTGTTGCCTGCTCTTGTGCGGGTGCGGAGGAGAAGGCCGTGACGGCGGCGAAGCCGATCATCCATCCGCCGAGTGAGGCGTGGTGGCCGAAGGCCCCGCCCCTGCCCAAGCCGAAGGGCCCGGTCATCCGCATTACCAACGTGAAGGAACTCCTCCAGGCGGCCAAGGACGTCCAGCCCGGCGGGACGATCCTCCTCGCCGACGGCCTCTACAAGATGCCGACCTGGCTCACCATCAAGACCGACGACGTGACGATGCGGGGCGAATCGGGAAAACGCGAACGCGTGGTCCTCGACGGCGCCAACGTCCGCCGCGGCGAGCTGGTCATCGTCACCCGCTGCAAAGGGGTCACCCTCGCCGACCTGACCATCCAGAACGTCCGCTGGAACGGCTTCAAGATCGACAGCAACCGCAATGTACACAACGTGACCATATATAATTGCATAATACATAATATATGGCAGCGCGGCGTGAAGGGCGTCGGCGTCCCCAAGAAGGACGGCGTCCAGCAGTACATCCGCGACTGCCGCATCCGGTACTGCCTGTTCTACAACGACCGGCCGAAGCGTGACTCCGACGATCCGGAGAAACCGTTCCGCGGATTCCGCATCAACTACATCGCCGGCATCGACATCATGAACGCGAAGGACTGGGTGATCAGCGACAACGTGTTCGTGGGCATCCGCGGCAAGGAATGGGGCCGCGGCGCCATCTTCGTGTGGATCGACTCGCACGGCGTGATCATCGAGCGGAACGTCATCGTCGACTGCGACGGCGGCATCGCCCTCGGCAATTCGAGCAGCCGCGACCGGGTCCCCGCTCACTGCACCGGCTGCATCGTGCGGAACAACTTCATCACCCGTGGGCCGCAGGCCGGCATCAAGGCGACCCACACCAAGAACTGCAAGATCCTGAACAACACGGTCCACGAACCGAAGAGCCGGCTGCGGCGGCTGCTCCGGCTCGTTCACAAGAACGACGGCCTGCTCGTCGCCAACAACCTGCTCAGCGGACCGGGCGGGATTGCGAAGTACGGTCTCCAGGGGAAGACAACGGTCAAGAACAACCCGGTCCTGGACGCTACCGACTTCTTCGTCGACCCGAAGAAGGGGAACCTGCACCTGAAGAAGGCGCTGCCCCAGGCGATTGACCAAGCCCTCCCCTGCCCCGAGGTCACGGACGACATCGACGGCAAGCCGCGCGGAGCGAAACCCGACATCGGCGCCCACGAGTTCAAGTAGTCGCCGCGGCTACCCCCAACCGTCCTCGTCGGGAAACACGTTGGCGTATTTGACGCTGCTGCGCGGTTCGGCCATCATCTCCTCGACCGTGTCGCGCCAGGTCTGGTAGTGGGCCGTCTCCTTGTGCTTCGCGGGGTCATCGGGGGTCCGGTAGACCTCGACCAGCACGAAGTGCGCCGGGTCCGCGTTGTCCTGCACCACGTCGAACCGCGCGATGCCCGGCTCCTGGACGCTGTTCCGCGCGTTCTCCAGCGTCGCCTCAACGAACGCATCCACGCAGTCCGGCTTCACGTGCACATCGACGTGTACAATGAACATCTTCCTTCACTCCTACTCGTACTCTTACTCGTACTCGTACTCCTCTTCTCCACGAGTATACCCAGCCACCCCACCCCGCGCACGGAAAAAGACCCGAAGGTTGATGCTGTGTCCGCCAGTCGGTACAATGCGCCGACCTGACGGAGAACACGAGACCACTCAACGCGAGGGAAACGATGTCTGCACAGATGCGACGGGTGTTGACCCAGGATGGCGCAGGACAGTTCGCGGTGGCGCCGGAGCCGATGCCCGAGCTGCGCCCCGGCACCGTGCTGGTCGAGGTGAAGAGCTGCCTGATCAGCCCTGGGACCGAACTGGGCGGGATCCCCGACAGGCGGAGGAATCCCGACCCTTCCCGAGGGGCAAGGCCGTTCGGCTACGGCAACGCGGGCGTCGTGCTCGCGGTCGGCGAATGGGTCGAAGGGATCGAACCGGGGATGCGGCTGGCCTGCATGGGAGGCGGCTATGCGCAGCACGCCTCGCATGCAGTGGTCCCCCTCAACCTGACGTGCCCGATGCCGGAAGGACAGCCATTTGACGAGGCCAGCTTCGCGCACCTTGCAGCAACGGCGCTTCAGGCGATCCGGCGGACGCAGATCGAGTTCGGCCAGAACGTAGCTGTGTTCGGCCTCGGCATCGTTGGACAGGTGGCGGCACAACTTGCCCGCCTGTCGGGTGCGCACGTGATGGCCGTCGACCGGCTTCGGATGCGGGTCGAGGTCGCGGCGAAGTGCGGCGCCGACCTGGCGGTCAACGCGGCGGAAGAGGATCCGGTCGAGAGAGCGGCGTCGTTCAGCCGCGGCCACGGGATGGATGCCGCCATCATTGCGTTCGGCGGCGACGCGACAGAAGCCGTGGACCAGATTGTCGGCATGCTCAAGACCGCGCCGGACGGACACAAGATGGGCTGCATCACCATCGTCGGTGGAGCCAGGTTCGAGGCCAGCTTTCCGACCCGGTTCGGCAACGTCGACATCCGCCCGTCGTCACGACCCGGGCCGGGCTACCACGACGAAGAATGGGAGCACGGCCGCGACTACCCGCCGGTGTTCGTGCCATGGACGACGAACCGGAACCTCGAGGAATGCTTGCGTGCGGCGGCGGAGGGACGGCTCGACGTGGCGTCGCTCATCACGCACCGGTTCCCTCTTGACGACGGCCCGGCGGCGTGTGATCTGCTGGTCGAACACCCGGAGGAAGCCATCGCTGTGGTGCTGAATCCGTGACCTGACCACCAAGGCACAAAGACACAAAGGCACACAAAGAGGAGCAACCCTTGGCGAAACCGACAGACGTCGCGGTCAAGGAAGTCGAGACGGCGCTGAAGGATAACCTGTACCGCTGCCCCATCAAGTTCGGCGGCAAGGTGGGGACCCACTCGACCGATCTGCACGTGGTCGTCCACGTTGAAACCGCAGAGGGAGAGGAGGCGGACGGGTACGGCTCGATGCCGCTCGGCGCGACGTGGTCATTTCCTTCGGATGAGGTGGACGCCGATCGCAAGCTCGACTTGATGAAGGAGCTCGCCTCCCGCGTCGCGAAGATGCTGCCCGACGTGGCCGGGGTGGCGCGGCATCCGCTGGACCATGCTCACGTCTTCGAGCCGGAGTTGTTCCGGGCCGCCGACGAGCTGGCGGAAGAAACCAACCTGCCCGTGCCCATCCCGCGGATGTGCTCGCTGGTCGTCAACAGCGCCTTCGACGCGGCGATCAACGACGCGTTCGGCAAGGCCAACGGCATCAACCTGTACGACGGCTACGGCCCGGACTTCGTCACCCACGACCTCTCGCATTATCTCGACGCGGATTTCGCCGGCGAATACCCCAATCAGTACACGCTCCGCACGCCCAAGGAAAGGATGCCGCTCTACCACCTGGTCGGCGCACTCGATCCGCTGACCGAATCGGACGTATCGTCGCCAATCAACGACGGCCTGCCGGAAACGCTCGAGGAATGGGTCATCGCCGACGAACTGACCCACCTCAAGATCAAGCTGAACGGCGACGATCTCGACTGGGACGTGGACCGGGTGCTCGGCGTCAACCGCGTGGCCGAGAAGGCCGACGCCGGCCGGACGTGGCAGTACTCGCTCGACTTCAACGAATGCTGCAAGAACGTCGACTACCTGCTCGCGTTCATCGAGCGCCTGCAGCAAGGCTCGGCGCAGGCATTCGAGCGGACGCAGTACATCGAACAGCCGACCGCGCGCGACCTGCGGGCGAACCCGGAGAACAAGATGCACGCGGCGGCGAAACTGAAGCCCGTGGTGATCGATGAATCGCTTGTGGACTACGAGAGCCTGCTGCTCGCCGAGGAGATGGGCTATTCCGGCGTGGCGTTGAAGGCGTGCAAGGGCCAGTCCCAGTCGGTCATCCTCGGCGCCGCCGCCCAGAAACGGAAGATGTTCCTCTGCGTGCAGGACCTGACCTGTACCGGCGCGTCCTTCCTCCACTCGGTCAGCCTGGCGGCGAGAATTCCGGGCGTGGCCGCGGTCGAGGGAAACGGCCGGCAGTACTGCCCCGCCGCGAACGAGGGCTGGAAGGACCTGTTTCCGGGAACGTTCCACGTCAGCAGCGGGACCATACAGACCGGTGCCCTCAACGGGCCGGGATTGGGCTGCGTCCCGCCGGGTCGCGAGCGTCAAGCATTGACGGAAGGAATCTGAATATGGACGTCTGTGTCTTCAGCAAACACCTCCAGGACTACGACTTTCGCCAGTTGGGCGGCGCCCTGCGCGGCATCGGCGTCGACGGCGTTGATCTCACCGTGCGCCCGGGCGGGCACGTGGAGCCGGAGGCCGTGAACGACGTCCTGCCCGAGGCGGTGGCCACGCTCAAGGAAGAAGGCGTCCACGTCAGCATGATCACTACGGCCATCACCTCTGCCGACGAGCCGCACGCGCGGTCGGTGCTGGAAGCCGCGGCCGCCGAGGGGATCCGCTACTTCAAGCTGGGCTACTATCGCTACGGCGGCTTCGGCACGCTTAACGCCGGCTTGGCCGAGGTCAAGGCGAAGTTGCGAGAGCTCGCCGCGCTGTCGAAGGAGCTGGGCCTGTGGGCCGGCTTTCACAATCACTCCGGGCCGTACATTGGTGCGAACCCGGCCCACGTGCTCCGCCTGATCGACGACCTCGACCCCGACGCGATCGGCAGTTACTTCGACATCGGCCACGCGACCATCGAGGGCGCCTCCGCCGGATGGCTCCTGGGGCTGGACGATCTCTCCGCACGGATCCGCATGGTCGCCATCAAGGACTTGACCGTCGAGAGGAATGCCGGGAAGAAGCGGATCCAGGTCGTGCCGCTGGGAGAGGGGCTCGTCCATTGGGAGGACTTCATCGGCGCACTCAGCAGGATCGCATCCGAAGTCGGCGTGATGTCATTCCACGGCGAGTACGGCGGAAGGACCGCCGAGCAGGTGCTCGAGCTTGTGCGAACGGACAAGGCGTTCTTCGAGCACATTCAGAGAGAGAACGAATGAGCCGGTTGCTGCTGGCCGTCATCTTATTCTGCCCGACCGCGGCCACGGAGCCCGCGGAGGAGTTGACGAAGTCCGTACGCACCGATTGCGCGATGAACCTGATCGAGATCGGCACGGAGATCCTGGCGTACGCGCAGAAGACGGGCGGGATGCTTCCGTCGAAGCTGTCGGAAGCGTTCGCGGACAAGATCAAGGAAAAGGGAAGCTGCCTGACCTGCCCCGCGATGCGGCCGGCGATCACCGCCGGCGGGTTCTTTCCGTCCTACGCATACGTCAACGTCGTGCCGGGGCGCCGGAAACTGGCGGACGCGGAGGGCGACATCCTGGTGTTCGACTCCGAGCCGGTGCACGACGGCGGCCGCAACGTCCTCCTGTCCGACCCGGATGAGGGAGGGCGATTCAGGGTCAAGTACCTGGAAGAGGCGGACTTCCAAAAGATGTTGGCGGACCAGGCAGCGCGGTGGGAGCGGAAGGGCAAGAAACTTGAAATCGTGGGGCGGGACCTGCTGCCGCTCGACGGATTACAGCTCGAGACCTCCGAGAAGCCGGGGCGCACGGCAAGGGGGTTCTTTGCTTCCCTTCACTTCAAATTGGCG
>CAZDHT010000233.1:0-8831 GCA_964505325.1 uncultured Planctomycetota bacterium
GCCCCTGCTGCCCCTGCTTCGCAGGTGCGAAGAATCCCCTATTCCTCAGAGCTGCTCGGGGTGATACGCAGAACTTGGGGTTTCTGGCCTGCCGCCGGTCAGACAGGAAGGGACTCCGCCGAAGCGGCTATGTCCCTCTCGCGAAGGCGGATGTCCGCCCCACCGTTTTGTTGGAGTTCCTGAGTAGGACGAGGCGGGCTGCGCCCACGCTCCCACGCGCTCATGCACCCATGCCCCCATGCGCCCATGCCCCCGTGCGCCCATGCCCCCTTGCGCCGAGACCGGAAATCTGCGACAGTAGTCGCCCAAGTAACCCGCTTCTTCCTGCTGTGTTTGGAGAGGACACAATGAAGTCTGCGTTGATGGTGTGGGGCGGATGGGACGGACACGAGCCGAAGCAGTGCGTCGATGTCTTCGCACCATTCCTCGACGAGCAGGGCTTCGACGTTACCATCTCGGACTCGCTCGATTGCTACCTCGATGAGGAGCAGATGAAGTCGCTGAGCGTGGTTGTCCCGGTGTGGACGATGGGCGAGATCACCCGCGAGCAGTGGCAGGGCCTCGGCGGCGCGATCAAGAGCGGCGTCGGCCTGGCCGGGTGGCACGGCGGGATGGGCGATTCGTTCCGACAGAACACCGAGTACCAGTTCATGGTCGGCGGCCAATGGGTGGCGCATCCCGGCGGAGTCATCGACTACGAAGTCAACATCACCGAGCCCGACGACCCGATCGTCGCCGGCCTGTCGGACTTCAAGATGCACAGCGAGCAGTACTACATGCACGTCGACCCGTCCAACGACGTGCTGGCCACGACGACGTTCGACACGAAGGCCGCCGAGGTCTGCCCATGGGTCCGTGACTGCGTGATGCCGGTGGTGTGGAAGCGGATGTGGGGCGAGGGCCGGGTCTTCTTCTCGTCGCTCGGCCACGTGGCGAAGGACTTCGACGTGCCCGAGGCGCGCGAGATCGTCGAGCGCGGGATGCTGTGGGCGTCGCGCGAGTAGGAACTCACCACGGCCTGCCCTGAGCCTGTCAGAGGGATGAACACGGATGAGCACCGAGAAGACAAAGGTCGGCGTGGTGGGTTGCGGAGCGATCAGCGGGACCTACTTCGACCGGATGATCAACGCATTTGACATCCTCGGGGTAGCGGCATGTTCGGACCTCGACATGGACCGGGCACGGGCGAAGGCGGAAGAGTTCGGTGTGCCGAAGCCGTGCACAACGGAGGAGCTGCTCGCCGACCCGGACATCGCCGTCGTGGTGAACCTGACGACGCCCGACGCTCATGCGAGCGTGAGCCTGGCGGCGCTCGACGCGGGAAAAAGCGCCTACAATGAAAAGCCATTCGCGGTGACCCGCGAAGACGGGAGGAAACTGCTGGAGACGGCCAAGGCCAACGGGCTGCTGGTCGGCGGCGCACCCGACACGTTCATGGGCGGCGGGTTCCAGACCTGCCGCAAGCTGATCGACGATGGCGCCATCGGCGAGCCAGTCGCCGCCACCGCGTTCATGATGTGCCACGGTCACGAGAGCTGGCACCCGAATCCCGAGTTCTACTACAAGCCAGGCGGCGGGCCGATGTTCGACATGGGGCCGTACTATCTGACCGCGCTCGTCTCGCTGATCGGCCCGGTGCGGCGGGTCACCGGCTCGACCCGCATCACGTTCCCGGAACGGACCATCACGAGCGAGCCGAAGAACGGCACGAAGATCGCGGTCGAGGTGCCCACGCACGTGGCGGGGGTGATGGACTTCGCCAATGGCGCCATCGGCACCATCGTGACAAGCTTCGACGTGTGGGGCGCGAACCTGCCGTGTATCGAGATCTATGGAACCGAGGCGACCCTGGCCGTGCCGCACCCCAACGGGTTCGGGGGTACGGTCCGCCTGCGGCGCGCCGGGGACGACGACTGGCGGGAGGCGCCGCTCACGCACGGCTACCTTGAGAATTTCCGAGGACTCGGGGTCGCCGACATGGCGTACGCGCTGCGCTCGGGCCGGCCGCACCGCGCCGGCGGCGACCTGGCGTATCATGTCCTCGACATCATGCACGCGTTCGAGGATGCGTCGCGCCAAGGCGCACACGTCGAGCTTGAGAGCACTTGCGGCCGTCCGGCGCCGCTGCCGGTGGGTCTGATCGAAGGGGTGCTGGATGAGTGACGGGGGTGGCGTGAGACGGGGTGGCGTGAGACGGGGTGGCGTGCGGGGCTGTCAAGTGGCGCCGGCGCTGGTATAATGGGCAAGAGTCTCGCGGACCGGCGTGGAGCAACGATGATGAGGCGCGCACTTCTGGCAGCAATCGTGGCATCAGCGGCGGCCGGCTGCCTGCAGATCGAAACGCGGATCAAGCTGCACGAGGACGGCAGCGCGACGATCACCGAGCGGCTCCAGTTCTCGAAGCGCTTGCTGGACCTGAGCGCCCAGGGTGGAGCGGTGGGAAACGTCGCATCGCTGCTCACGAAGGACGCGGCGGTGAAACGAATGAATCACATGGGCAAAGGGGTCAAGCTGGTCAGCCACCGGTCGCGCGAGGCGGAGAAGGGCGCCAAAGAGTCGATCGCGGTGTTCAAGATCCCGGACATCCGCGACTTCCGGTACGTGTCGCCCTACCTCGCCTCGGCGAACTATCCGAAGCACGCGCTGCTGAAGTGCAACATGTTCCCCATCTACGAGACCACCTGGTACGGCCGGGTGGCGGGGCAAGTAGCCGTGACGTTTTACCCGGCGACGAAGGAGAGGTCTCGGGGCCGGCCGAAGGACTGGAAGCCGCCGAAACCGCCGAGCCCGCTTGACTCCCAGGTCTTGCGCGACCTGCGCCCCGTGTTCCGCGATCTGATGAACGACTTCCAGGTCAGGCTGACGTTCGAGTCGTACGCACCGCTGCGGTTCCGCCAGTACTATCGGTTCCGCGGGATGCGCGCGGGCACGAAGGAGTACGACCTGCTGGACTTCTCCGACAAGGATCTGGACAAGTATGGCTACCAGTTCCTGGCAAACGAGGAGATCATGCTCGAGCTGCTGCGGCTGAAGACCGGCGGCGCGAACGTGGTCAATCACGTGAGCGGCCACGCCGCCAACCTGACGCTGCCGGTGTTTCATCCGAGCGGGGTCCCGGAGATTTACTTCCGCCCGTCCCAGCACTTCTTCGACCGGAACTTCAAGGGCAAGACGCTGAAGTTCACCACGCGACAGGGCGGACCGCGAACGGCCAACTGGAAAGAGGTCGGCTACCACCCGAGAAGCACGAAAAAGCCCTAGACACCCGCGGGCGCCGGCTGAAACCCGCCGCCGGTCTCGTCGTCAGGCCGACCGTTTCAACGACTTGACCACGTCTTCGAACCGCCCCAGATCGTCCTCCGTATAACAGGCGCGGGCCGCGCCGCGGAGCAGGTTGTGCCGCGGCTCCGACGGATACTTGGCGTAGCGGATGACCAGGCCGTTCGCCTCGAACTGCCTCGCCAACTCCGCCGCCTCGAATTCGTCCTTGAGGATCATCCCCAGGATCGGCGTCCTGTCAGAGACCACCTTGATGCCGTGCTCGGCAAGGACGTCGCGCATTCGCCTGGCGTGGGCTTCCATCCGCGCGCGGCGCTCCGGCTCCGTCCGCACGATCCGCAGCGCCTCGGCGCAGGCCGCGGCGACGGGCGGCGGCATCGGGGTGCTGCCCGCGCCATGCGGGCGGCCCTTGAGCGACGCGATGATCTCCTTCCGCCCGATGAAGAACCCGCCGCCGACGCCGAGCGCCTTGCTCATGCTGCCCAGGACAGTCGCTTCGTTGGGCTCGATCCCGCACAGCTCCCACCCGCCCCGGCCGTTCTCGCCCAGCGCGAACACGCCGTGCGCGTCGTCGATGAACAGCTCGGCGCCCGCCTCGCGGGCGGCGTCGGCAATCTCACGCAGCGGGGCCAGCTCGCCGCTCATGCCGTAGACGCTGTCCGTCGCCACCAGCGGCGGCGGGCCGTCGTAGGCAGCCAGTTGCCGTCGAAGGTCGCCCGCATCCAGGTGCTCAAACGGCCGAATCTCGAAGCCGGCGGCGTGCATGCCGTCGAACTGATTCGCGTGCGAGATCCTGTCGCAGAACACAGTCTTGCAGTGCGCCGCCATCCGCTTGTAGTAGAAGAGGCCGCCCAGGTAAGTGGCGGGGATGATACAGGCGTCCTCGGTGCCCATGAACTCGGTGAGGTCGTCCTCGAGCTGCTGGTGCACGTCGGTCCATCCCAGGAACGTGCGCCCGCTGGTGGCGCCGACGCCGTATTCCTTCGCGGCGCGGTACATGGCCTCGGCGAGACGCGGGTCGCGCGCCAGACCCAGGTAATCGTTGCCGGCGAAGTTCACGCGCTTCATAGTTTCCTCCTCAGATAATGCGGGTAGCGCGCCCCGAATCGCCGCCTCGGCCGGATTTTGCAGACCGGGCAGAAATCCGCCAGATGCTCGCGCCGGACGCTCCACACGTCGAACGCCCGCACCAGGGTGGCGTCCGCCGCGCCGACCTTGCCGCGCCGCCGGAGCTTCCGGCGGTCAAGCGTCTTTGCCAGGTTCGCAACAGGCACGGGACAGCTCCCATCCCGCCACGCGAGGCCGCGTACCTCGCGAACGCTGCCGTCGGGCATCACCACCCGTTCCGGACTGCTGAACTGGCCCAGGCATCCGCCTTGCATCGAGACCTCGGCAACGTGGTAGGCCGTGCTCGAGGTCTGACCCACGCCGAGCGAGAGGATATATCCGCCGCCGCGAATGAGCCGGGCGATGGGACTGTCCTGGCCCCAGATCCCCGCCTCCAGATGGCCGGCGCACAACGCTTCTGCCTTCGGCCCGATGGCGGTCACCGGGTGGCTGGCCTGCAGGCTGCGTACGGCCTCGGGCCGCCGCCACATCGCGTCGGGGATCAGGCCGTTCTTCGTTCGCGTGGTCATCGGGTTGAACACATAAGCGTCGTGGTGGTTGAAAGACGGCATCACCAGGGTGCCCCGCTTGCCGATGACGGCCAGCAGCGCGTCGATCACCGTGTCGGCGCCGCCGGCCACGTGGCCGATCGCCGACAGCGAGCTGTGCACCATCACGTCCATGCCGCGCTTCAGGCCCAGCGCCTTCAGGTCGGCGACCAGGCGCGACTTGCCGACCATGTCCTTCGGCTCGATCAGATCGACGTATCCCAGCTCGGCATGGGCCTCGAAGTATCGGGCGACCTGCTCGACCGGAACCGTCTTCCCGCGCTCGCAGGCGGCCATCTCGGCGATCTGCGCCAGCGAGCGGCGGCCGTCGGCCCAGTACAGGGTCCAACGCGGCAGCCCTGCCGCGGCGATCCGGTCGGCGATGGGCTGCGGCAGGTTCTCGGCGAGCGGCGGCAGCGGCACGTTGCGGCGCGGGATGCGGTTTGCACCCTTCGGGCGGCGCTTTCCTGACTGCTTCCGAGCGGCCCTGGCCGCCGCCTCACGCACCCGGCGTTCGCAGTCGGACAGGTGCGAGAGGATGGCGCCGCGGTCGCCGCCCCACATCCAGCGTTTCAGCCGCTCGATGGACACGTGGTGCTGTGTACGAACGTACTCCGCCTGCGCGGCCGGAAGCTTTTCTCTGCCGGCCGGCAGGCGCCTCAGCGCCCGTGCGGTCTCGGACGCGGCCAGTTCCATCACTTCCGGGCTGGCGGCGTCGGCGAGGAAGTACAAGTAGCCCGCCATGGCGGCGGCGGAGGCGGCAAGGCCGCGCGGGCTCAGCAGCTTCAGGGTATCCTCGGAGCTGTGGTAGGCGTCGTACGCCCCGCGCTTGTCCCGGTCGGTCTCGATGTACCCGCACGGAAAGCCGTACTTCGGGTCCGCGATCAGCGTGTCGGGGGAGGACACGAACGGCCCGAGCGACAGGCGATACCCGGGCTTTGCCATGCGCAGCGTCGCCCGCAGCATGCCGGCGCCCAGCCAGTTGACGAACCCGGCCGTCATCGGAGTGGTCGCGTTCCAGCCGAGCCGGTGGTCGCAGACCTCGGGCTTCGCCCCGACCGAATCGATGCACACGCCCGCCAGGGGAGTCTGAAAGCGCCAGACGTTTTCGAGGCAGTTGAAGAAGCTGAAGCATTCGTAGCCGCTGAGCAGGCGGATGGAACGGCGGGGGCGCGGCAGGGCGCCCGCAGCGATCAGCTCTTCGATAATTCGGGCGATCTCCAGACACACGGCGACGCCCGACGCGTTGTCAATCGCCCCCGGCTCGGAGCTGTGCGAGATCGCCCACACCTCGTCCTGAGGATCATCGCGGCCGATGACGATGCCGCTGACCACGTCGTGCGACCCGACGTATCGCCGCACGTCGACCTTCGCGTGGAGCGTTACCCTCCCGTGCGTTTGTATCAGCCTGCGCAGCTTCTTGCCCCGGTTCGCAGAGATCATAAGGCCGACGATGCGGCAGGCGGCCCGGTTGATGTCGATCCCTCCGAACCCGAACTTCATCCACTTCGTGGCGCCGGGCAGCTTGGGCACCGGGAAGTCCGAAATGACGCCGGCCGCGCCCTTCCGGGCCAGCTCGCCGAACTTCAGCTTCCGCCGCGGGTCCAGCCGGGTGAGGACCATCTTGCCGGTCAGCGCGCCGGGGCGCAGGCCGTCGAGCGCTTCCGCCGAGTCGATGATGACCAGGTCGCAGGTCATCCCGCCCTTCGGCGTGCCGGCGGTCCACTGGACGACGTGCCACGGATTGTCCCGATAGTCGAGCAGTCGCTCACGGATCGGCCGGACGATGTCGGCGGTCGCCGAGCGGACGTCCTGCGCCTCGTGGATGAGCCAGCGGCCCGAGCCCGTCCGGCCGCCCGTCTGGATGGAATGGACGTCGGCGACCGCGCCGGCGGCCTCGTACTCGCGGACGAGCGTCTGCGTCGTGTCGCGGAAGCGGTCGAACGAGTTCCATCGCTCCGTCTCGACGATGGCGGCGACCGATTGGAGAACGCGCCGCCCGTTCGCCTGGCCGTGGAGCAGTGGAAGGGCTCGGCGGCAGAACTCGGTGACGCATCGCGGCATGCGAGAAGACATTCGGCGCTGCCCGTTCCGACGTGGACGAGAGGATTCTTCTTGACTTGGCGAAAGCTTACCAAGATAATACCGACGGCTCCAGTGAATTCCACAGAGAGATGAAAGTCAAGGATCAAAGCGAGAGCGTGGGTGTTCTTTTGTTGCCGGAGTTGGCGAGCCGATGAACGTCGGCCGCCCGGCCGACGAATAGCCAAACGTTCCACCGAAATTGCCAGCCCGCTGCACCAGCCGAGAGACGTCGCCGCACGCACACACGCCCAGGAGCCGGACGATTGAACGTGAAGAATCTCGGTGAACACTGCGGCATATTCGGGATCTTCGGCGACGACCGCGCAGCGGAGAGGTCCTACTTCGGCCTGTACGCGCTCCAGCACCGCGGGCAGGAAAGCTCCGGCATCGCGGCGTCGGATGGAAAGGATCTGCGCCTGCGGCGCGGCATGGGGCTTGTCTCGCAGGTGTTCGCCGCGTCGGATCTCGGGTCCGCCCTCGCCGGCCGGTCCGCGATCGGGCACAACCGGTACTCGACGACCGGCACGTCAGACATCGCCAACGCCCAGCCGATCGTGGTACAGTTCAAGCGGGGCCAGATCGCGGCGGCGCACAACGGGAACCTCGTGAACGCGGCGGAACTGCGCGCCGAAATGGAGGACGCCGGTTCCATCTTCCAAACCACCACCGACACCGAAATCGTGGTGCACCTGATCGCCCGTTCCCGGGCGGGCAACATCAGCGAGATGGTGATGGACGCGCTGTCGCAAGCGGAAGGCGCGTACTGCTTCCTGTTTCTTACGCCGACCCAGTTGATCGCGGCGCGCGACCCGCGCGGGTTCCGGCCGCTCTGCCTGGGCCGGCTGGGCGATGCGATGGTGGTGGCGTCCGAGTCCTGCGCCTTGGACATCATGGAGGCACACTACATCCGCGACATCCGGCCGGGCGAGGTCCTGCTCATCGACGAGAATGGCCTGCAATCGTTCCAACTCCCCGAGGCGCCTAACAAGGCCCAGTGCATTTTTGAGTTCATCTATTTCTCGCGGCCGGACAGCCGCATCTTCGGCCAGAAGGTGGACAAAGTCCGGCGGCAGCTCGGGCGGCTCCTGGCCGAGGAGCATCCGTGTGACGCGGACATCGTCATCTCAGTACCCGACTCCGCGAACACGGCGGCGCTCGGATACGCCGAGGCGTCCGGCATTCGGTTCGAGATCGGGCTGATCCGGAACCACTACGTCGGCCGCACGTTCATCGACCCGCACCAGGACAAGCGCGACCGGGACGTGCGGGTGAAGTTCAACCCTGTGGCAGGCGTGCTACACAGGAAGCGCGTGGTGGTGATCGAGGACTCGATCGTCCGGGGCACGACGCTTCGGAACCTGGTGCGTCTGGTGCGGAGCGGCGGCGCGGCAGAAGTGCACGTGCGGGTCAGCTCGCCGCCGATTGTGTCGCCGTGCTTCTTCGGGATCGACATGTCGAAGAAATCGGAGCTGATCGCCGCAAACCACTCGGTGGCGGAGATCCGCGAGTTCGTCGGCGCGGACTCGCTCGAGTACCTTTCCGTCGACAAGCTGCGCGAGGCGGTGGAAGCCCCCGGAGACCACTGCTTTGGCTGCTTCACCACCGACTACCCGGCCCCGACGCCCGTGAGGTTTAACAAAGAGATGTTCTCCGCATCATGATGACTGATACCGACACAGCAATCCTGGCGCTGGAAGATGGCACCATCTACCGCGGCGCTGCGTTCGGTGCGCGCGGCGAGCGCGACGGCGAGGTCGTCTTCAACACCAGCATGACCGGCTACCAGGAGGTGCTGACCGACGCGTCGTACCG
>CAZDHT010000234.1:0-8808 GCA_964505325.1 uncultured Planctomycetota bacterium
CGCGCAGTTCGAGCGCATCCGTCGAGGTCGGATTGAGCTTGAGCACCTCCTCGAATTCCGCCGTGGCACGTTCGTAGTCCCCCCTCTCAAATGCCTTGAGTCCCGCGACGAAGTGGCCCTTCATGCTCGGCAGCCGGTCCTGCGCCAAGGCGTCCGGCGCGAAGGCGACAACGACGGCGACGATTGCGACGATCCACGCGCGGCGAATGAATGTGGTCACGGGTTTCCCCTCCTGTCAGAATATCTCGCTGGCAATCATGTCCTCGTAAGTCTCGCGCGCGCGAATGACCCGCGCCGAGCCACTAGTAATCATAACCTGACACGCCCTTGGGCGCGAGTTGTAATTTGAGCTCATGCTGCACGCGTAGGCGCCGGCGCCGAATATTGCGAGCAGGGCGTCCTGGCTCACCGGGGGCAGCACCCGGTCCTTGGCGAAGAAATCGCCGCTCTCGCACACCGGCCCGACCACGTCCACCACCACGCGCCCATCTGTCCTTGCCGCCAGCGCCTCCGGCCCGTAGGGCACCGGATCGGCCGACTCGACCGGCCAGATGCGATGGTACGAATCGTAGAGAGCCGGGCGGATGAGGTCGTTCATGCCCGCGTCGCAGACGACGAACGTCTTCCGGCCGGTGGTCTTCACGTACTGCACGCGCGTCACCAAGACGCCGGCGTTGCCGACCACAAAGCGGCCGGGCTCCAGAATGGCGCGGCATCCGCTGCGCCGGATGTACGGAATGATGACCGCGGCGTAGTCCTCGGGCGCCGCCGTCTCGCCTCCCTTGTACTCGATCCCGTAGCCTCCGCCGACGTCCAGCCACTCGATCTCGGCGCCACGGGCGCGGCAGGCTTCAAGAAAAGCCACCACCCGCTCCAGCGCCAGGCCGTAAGGCTCCGGGGAGTTGATGGGCGAGCCGAGATGCATGTGAAGCCCGACGAGCCGGACGTTGTCCATTTGCCCGGCCCGGTCGGCGACCGGGAGCGCGGCGTCCAAGTCGACGCCGAATTTGGTCCCTTTCGTTCCCGTGGTCGTGTGCTGGTGGGTGCCGGGATCGACGTCGGGGTTCAGCCGCAGCGCCACGTGGGCCTCAACGCCCAGGTCGCCGGCGACCGCGTTGATGCGTTCGAGCTCGGGCTCCGACTCGACGTTAAGCATCAGGATGCCGCTCGTCAGCGCGTATTCGACCTCGGAACGCGTTTTCCCGATCCCCGCGTAGACGATCTTCTTCGGGTCCGCCCCGGCCTTGAGCGCCCGAAAGAGCTCCCCACCGGATACGATGTCGAACCCGCAGCCTTCCTCCAACAGCGCCCTGCAGACAGCGACGCTGTCGTTGGCCTTCATCGCGTAGCAGATGAGCGGATCGACCTCGGCAAAGGCATCACGGAGCGCGCGACAGTTCTCCCGAATAGCCGCTTCGCTGTAGACGTATGCCGGCGTGCCGTGCTCCCGCGCGACGTCCGCCACCCGGACGCCGTCGCACACGAGCTGCCCGTCCTGGTAGACGAAATGCTCCACGCTATCTCCATTCGAGGCGGAACGCCTCGCCCGCGCCCAGCACGATCTCGTGGGGGGTCTCTTTCACATCAGTTATTACCATTCGATCGATGCGTTTTCCGTCAACAAAAGTGCCGTTGGAGCTCAAATCCTCCAGCTCGATGCTATCGGCGTCGAGGAAATTCACTTTCAGGTGCTTGCGCGATACGGTCTTGGGGCCCTCCTCGGGCAGTGCGTTTGCCTCTTCCGCCTCGATCCAGCGCTTGCAGTCGCGGAGTGAGATGTCACACTCACGGCTCCGACCGATCACCACCGACTGCCCGGGCTCCAGTGGGAATAGCTCGCCTTCCACGACACCTCGTATGCCAACGAGAACGGGGCCTTCAGCGCTCATCGCTCTCTCCTTTCCGCCGCAGGACCATGGTCCGGTCCGCCTCCACAGGCAGCCAACTGCGTGCGCCGCCTGGAACCGCTGAATGTTAGCCGAACCGTCGGGGCAATTCAAGTAAATTGTTGGCTGCCGGACCGGGAAACACGCCCACGCGGGCACACCGGCCCTCATACCAAACCGCACACTCGCATGCCGAGCCGCCTTCGCATATAATGCGCCGCGAATCCGTTGGAGGACGGCGCGTGGCGGACACGTGGACCGTGGTGACCGGCGGCCAGCCTGCTTGGGGCGATTGCTGCTCACACGCGCTCCGAATGGCAGAGGCGTTTTGGAAGCTGGGCCACAAGGTCCTCTACATCGAATGCGGCGGGGACAAGAAGCCGTTCCGCCGGGCACTGGGCCGGCGCAAGCACCGCGCCCATACGGTCGTCGCCGACCTCGAACGCAGGGACTTCTTTGTGATGCGGGCGAGTCAACTGCCGGGCCTGCCCATGTCGTTCCCTGAACCGGTCCGCCGGTGGAACTCTTTCCGGACCTCCGCCCGCGCGGCGCGCTTCCTGGCCGCGTCCAATGCGGCGCGAGTTCTCGCGTTCCACTACAATTGGTTCTTTCACGACCTGTTTGCGTCCGCCAGGGAGACGGTACGCCACATCTACGAGTGCACCGATGACCACACCAAAGCGCCCGACGTGATCGACCGGCGGCTCATCCGGAGACACATGGCCAAGGCCGAACGGAGGCTGCTGAGGAAGGCGGAGCTGACCGTGTTCTCGTCGGCCCGGTTGGCCGAGAACCACTCTCGGCGGGCGCGCGCCGTGGCTGTGATTCCGATGGCCGTGGACACCGAGCACTTCTCCCGGCCGGCGAGGCTGGACCCGCACGAGAAGCTGGGCATCCCCGCCCGCTCCGCGGACCGCCCTCGCGTCGGCTTCCTGGGAAGAGTGACCGAGCGATCCGACTGGGGCATGGTCCGCGCCGCCGCGGTGGAGACGCCCGAATGGCAGTGGATCATCGCCGGCCCCCTGGCCGGCATTCGGCCCAGGGGACCGGATAACCTGCACTGGGTGGGGCCGGTCAAGTACCAGGAGTTGCCCGCCTGGCTGCAACAGTGGGACGTGGGCATCGTGCCGCACACGGCGAACACCCAGTTCAATCGGCGCACCTGGCCGATGAAGCTGCTCGAATACCTTGCGTCCGGGCTGCCGGTCGTCTCGACGGACATCCCGGCTTCGCGCGAACTGGCGGAGCGTCTGCCTGATCTGGTCCTTCTATGCAGGGAACACTCATCCTCGAGTTTCGTCGAAGCGATCCGGGGCGCGCTCACCGTCCCCGCCTGGAAAAGGGAAGCCGGTCGTTCCTTCACGCGCCGGCACACATGGGAAGCTCGCGCCAGACAGTTGCTCGGCCTGGTGGGCGACCCGAGGCGCCGAGGGTAGCCATGCGCCTGTCCCGCCATTTGGACCTCATCGCGATTGCGATCACACTGGCGTGTTTCTGGAGAATCTGCCTGCACGATTTTGTGGTCTACGACGATAGCGTCCACGTCCGCACCAATCCATACTTCAACCCGCCCACATGGCCCAACCTGTTGCAGTTCTGGACAAAGCCCTACGAGGGCCTCTACATCCCCGTGACGTACACCGCCTGGGGCGGCCTGGCCGCGCTGACGTCGACGAGCGGTGTGGACGGGACCGAGCACGACCCGCAGGCATTTCACTGTGCGAATCTCCTTGTCCATTTGCTGAGCGTGCTGATCGTGTTCTCGCTGCTCGAGCTCGTAATGCACGACCCCTGGGCCGCGTTTGGCGGGGCGCTTCTGTTCGGCCTGCATCCGCTCCAGGTCGAACCCGTCGCCTGGATCAGCGGGTTCCGGGACGCTCTGGCCGGGTTCTTTCTGCTGGCCGCGGTGTGGCAGTACCTCTGCTTCGCCGCCGCCCCTTCCGGCGGGCGACGACGGTACCTGTACTACGGACTCGCCACGCTCGCGTTCGTGCTGGCGATGCTGTCCAAACCCGCCGCGGTCGTCGCCCCCCTGGCCGCCGGGATCATCGGGTGCCTGATGTTGCAGCGTCCGCTCAGGCGAGTAGTGGCCGACCTGCTGCCGTGGGTCGCCCTCGCCGTTCCGGTCGTGCTGGTCACGAGAATGTCCCAGCCGGGTGCCAAGATCGACTTCATCACGCCGCTGTGGCAGCGCCCCCTGATCGCCGGGGACGCGTTGACCTTCTATTTGCGCAAGCTGACCGTGCCGCTATGGCTGGGGCCGGACTATGGCCGCACGCCGCAGTACGTCCTGAGGCACGGCTGGGTCTGGCTCACCGGGCTGCTTCCCTTTGCGCTGGCGGCGCTGTTGCTGTGGCGGTACCGGCGGAAGTGGCTGATGTCGGCCGCGGGGGTCTTCCTCGTCGCCCTCTTGCCTGTGCTGGGCCTGTTGCCGTTCGCGTTCCAGAACATCTCGACCGTCGCTGATCGGTACGTGTACTTCGCCATGCTGGGGCCGGCGCTCGCTCTAGCCTGGCTCATCAAGGGCCGCCGAGCCTGGGCTGTGGCCGTGTGCGTGCTGCTGCTCGGGTTCTTCGGGGTGCGCAGTGCGTGCCAGGTACGGCATTGGCAGAATACGACCACACTGTTTCAGCACGCCTTGTACGTCAACCCGGCCAGCTCCCTGTCGCACGTCAATCTCGGCGTATTCGCGCAGCGCCAAGGCCGCCTCGAAGAGGCCATCGCCCACTACAACGAGGCGCTGCGGGTGAACCCGAAAGAGGTCCACGCCCACTACAACCTCGGGATGATTCAGCAGAAGTCCGGACGGCCCGACCTCGCCACTCGCCACTACATGACGGCGCTGCGGATCAACCCTCATTACACGCAGGCGCACTACGCCCTGGCGACGGTCCTTCAAGAGCAGGGTGAACTGGACCGGGCGTTCACCCACTTCTCTAAGGCGCTCGAGCTCACCTCCCGGTGGACGCATTTCATCTACACCCGCATGGCGTCCATCCGCGAACAGCAGGGGCAGCTCGACGAAGCGATCGAGCTTTACTCCAAGGCGCTCGAGATCAAGCCCGGCCACGCTCGGGCGCGCGCCGGCCTGAACAGGGTTATGGCCAAGAAGAAGCGCGAAGGGACCGGCCAATAGCCACTCCCGCCGCGGGAAGTAACCGGAATGCGCGGGAAGCAGAGACCGGGCTCGCGCTCGCCTCTCCGGATTCGTCCTGGGCGGACAGGAATGCCCGCCCCACCGGCCGCTTCTGCCGGTTCAGTGGTGGGGCAGGCATTCCCGCCTGCCGTCCCGCACTTTCTGGTTACTCCCCCGCTGCAGGCGGCTGCGCTCTCAGGCGAGATTTGGAGAGAGTCGATCCAGTAGAAAGTCTGGACGCCGATTCTCAGCCGATTCACAACGCCCCGCGACATGCTGTTTCACGTAGGGGCGGTTCGCGAACCGCCACCGCCACCGCAGCGGAAAGGACAACTGACACCGGCGGAAAAGCTGACCCGCCGCAGCTTCATGGAAGGCGGAACCAGGGATGTGGCGACCCCCGTGTCGGGCGGGATGTGACGCATGGTTGTTCGACCGCCAGGCAGGTCGGCTCACAGCGCGGCCACGCGGGCACGGTTGCCGTGCGCAGCACAGTGGGGGGCACGCAAACCTTTTCGTGTGCACACGTACATGCGATCACGCTCGCCTCCTCACCGTGCACCCGACCACAGGCATCGGTGCTATGTAGTATCGTATGCGCAGGGTGTTCGCCTGCACGTGCAGGCGAACACCCTGCTCCGTTGCCACAAGGCCGCGCCCAACCGGCTGTCGTTGCGACGCGCGGCGCTGCGGGATTCCATAGCACGGCAACGTTTCCCCGCGGACAGTTCCTTCTGGTCGAAGAATCCGCGCGTCGCCTCCCGATTTCCCGCTGTCGCCCCGCTCCGCAAAGCGACTGCGGCGAAGACGGTTTTCCCTTGCGCTCCATCCCCCTATCGCTGAAGCCCTTCTGCACAGAGCAGCCGCGTCCCCCCGGCGCGGTGCCGCTTGACTGTGCCTTGTTGGTTGCTATAATCCGTCCCCAGTCAATCACCTTGTGGCCATTCTTCGACCGCCTGAGCACGCTTGAGGGAACCAATGGCTGAGAAGGAGTACGACTTCAAGGCAGTGGAGGCCAAATGGCAGCAGTACTGGGAAGACCACGAGACGTTCATCGCCCGCGATGACGACCCCCGCCCCGGCTTCTACTGCCTGACCATGTTCCCGTATCCGTCGGGCATTCTCCACGCGGGCCACCTGTTCGGCTACACGATCTCGGACGTAATCGTGCGGCAGAAGAGGATGCGCGGCTGCAACGTGATGTGCCCGATGGGGTGGGACTCGTTCGGCCTGCCCGCCGAGAACGCGGCCCTCAAGGCTGGGGTGCCGCCGCGCGAGAACGTGGCCCGGAACGTGAAGGAGATGCGGCGGCAGATGCGCCGCGCCGGCTGGGCGTTTGACTGGTCCCGCGAGGTCGCCACCAGCCATCGCGGCTATTACAGATGGACGCAGTGGCTGTTCCTAAGGTTCTACAAGAAGGGGCTTGCGTTCAAGAAGATGGCGCCGGTCAACTGGTGCCCGAGCTGCCAGACGGTGCTCGCCAACGAGCAGGTGCACGCCGGCACCTGCGAGCGGTGCGGCACCGAGGTCGAACAGCGCGACCTCGACCAGTGGTTCTTCAAGATGTCCGCCTATGCGCAGCGGCTGCTCGACGGCCATAAGAAGCTGGCCGGCTGGCCGGAGCGCGTCATCCGCATGCAGGAGGAGTGGATCGGCCGCTCCGAGGGCGCGATGATCACGTTCACCGTGGCTGAGACCGGCGACGAACTGCCGATCTTCACCACCCGGCCGGACACGCTGTGGGGCGTGACGTTCATGTCTCTCGCGCCCGAGCACCCGCTGATCGGGAGACTGGTCAAGGGTACCGACCGCGAAGCGGTGGTAATGGCGGCGGTCCGCGAGATGCGCAAGGTCGGCACCTCCGAGCGCGAGATCGTCGACATGGAGAAGGTCGGGGTCTGGACCGGCTGCCACATCATCAACCCGGTGAACGGCGCCAAGGTCCCGCTGTGGGTGGCGAACTTCGCGGTAATGACCTACGGGACCGGCGCGGTGATGGCCGTGCCCGCGCACGACCAGCGCGACTTCGAGTTCGCCCGCAAGTACGATCTGCCCGTCGAAGTGGTCATCAACCCGCCGGATCGCGAGCTCGAGCCTGACCAGATGACCGAGGCGTACGTCGACGCCGGGGTGATGGTCAACTCCGGCCCGTTCGACGGCCGGCCGAACTTCGATGCGATCCCCGACATTTGCCAGTACCTCGACGACCAAGACATCGGCGAGGCGACCGTGAACTACCGCCTGCGCGACTGGCTCATCTCGCGGCAGCGGTATTGGGGCTGCCCGATCCCGGTCGTCTACTGCGACGCGTGCGGCGAAGTCGCCGTGCCCGAGGGCCAACTGCCCGTGCTGCTGCCGGACGAGCTGGACGACTACGCGCCGCACGGCCAGAGCCCGCTCGCCGCGTCCGACGCGTTCGTCAACACGACCTGTCCGAAGTGCGGTGGGCCCGCGAAGCGCGAGACGGACACCCTCGACACGTTCATCGACTCGTCGTGGTACTTTCTCCGCTACCTCTCGCCGCGCGACGACGAGCGGCCGTTCGCGCCCGACGCGGTCAAGGCGTGGATGCCCGTCGACCTGTACACCGGCGGGATCGAGCACGCGACCATGCACCTGATCTACTTCCGCTTCTTCACGATGGTGCTGCACGACCTGGACCTGCTCAACTTCGACGAACCCGCCCCGAACCTGTTCTGCTGGGGCATGCTGTGCAAGACCGCATACTACTGCCCGAAGGACAAGTGGCTGCATGAGGACGACGTCGACACCGACGCGCTCACGTGCAGGAAGTGCGGCGGGCCGGTCAACGCCGAGATGACCAAGGTCAGCAAGACGAAGCTGAACACCATCGATCCGGACGAACTCCTGAACGAGCACGGCGCCGACGCGGTCCGGCTGGTAATCGTGTCCGACACCCCGCCCGACCGCGACCAGCCCTGGAGCCACGAGGGTCTCGAAGGGGCGCGGCGCTTCCTGCGCCGGCTCTGGAACATGGTGCACGACGATCTGGACGCGCTCCAGGCCGCTGAGCCCTTCGCCGGCGACCCGACGCCTCTGAGCGGCGGCGACGCGGCGCTCTGCCGCACCGTCCACCAGACGATCAAGAGCGCCACCGAAGACTACGAGGTCACGCGGCACTTCAACACGGCCCTCGCCCGCGTCTTCGAGTTGGTCAACGCAATCCGGGCGTCCAAGAGCGCGCGGCCCGCCGTGCTGCGGCTGGCGTACGAAACGGTCGTCAAGCTGCTCGCCCCCGTCACGCCGCACATCTGCGCCGAGCTGTGGGAGACCCTCGGCGGCGAGCTGCCGCTCGTCGAGGCCGCGTGGCCCGAGCACGATGAGGCCGCGTTGAAGACGGACAATATCGAAGTGGCCGTGCAGGTCAACGGCAAGCTGCGTGCGAGGGTCACGGTCCCCGCCGATGCCGGCGAGGACGCCGTTCGCGAGCTGGCCCTCGCGGACGAGAACGTCAAGAAGCACATCGAGGGCAAGGAGGTGGTCAAGGTCATCGTGGTCCCAGGGCGATTGGTGAATGTTGTCGTGAAGTAGGTCCCGGACTGGTTTCAGCGCAATCGAAGGAGAACCGTCATGGCAGTGTGTAGCAAATGTAAGAAGAAGATCGGCATGTTCAAGAAGACCATAAGGCTCGGGCCGCACAAGGCGCGGTTCTGTGAAGCGTGCGCGGACGAATGGCGCCAGGAAGAGAAGAAGCGCAGTCTCACGGCCCTGTTTAAGGATGGCGCCCCGACGGAACTGTTTTCCATCAAGAAAGTGATGATGGTC
>CAZDHT010000235.1:0-1402 GCA_964505325.1 uncultured Planctomycetota bacterium
GCGAACGGGACGGCCGCCTTGGCCCCGTTGTGGTCGAACGTGGAGTTGAAGAGCGACTCGGCCGCGTCGGCGATGGGCAGCGGGATGCCGCGCGCGTCGCTCCCCCATTCGAGCTGGTTCATGAACCCGCCGCCCACCGCGTTCAGGTCGTCGAGCAGGCCACGCATGATCAGGTAGAGCGCCAGGCCCTGGTTGAAGCGCTCGCCATCGGCGGCGTCGCGGAGTTCCAGGCGCTTGCCCAGGTGCCGGTCGATCCACCGGCGCAGTTTCTTCAACTCCTTCGCGTCGTAAGAGCCCTTGGCGAGCATGTCGGCCAGGAGTTTCATATCGAGCCGGGTGATCTCGATCCCGAACGTGTTCCGCGTCGGGATCACGTGCGCCAGCGCCGTCTCCATCCCCATCGAGTCGTGGCCGAAGATCACGACGCGGCGGCCCTTCAGGCCCGCGTAGGTCAGCGCCGCGTAACACCAGTCGGTCAGCGCTTCGGCGGTCGGCGCGGTCATCTTGGGGTTCATGCCCGTGTCCGGCCAGGTGCCGACGTTGAGCGTGACGAGCCGGCCCGACTGCGCGAGCGCGCCGTTGACCGCGTGTGCGTAGACGACGCCCGGCTTGGGGCCGGCGTTGCCGCAAGTGATGTTGACGGGCATGTCGCCCGGCAGACGGCCCAGCAGGCTGATGAGGGTGAGCTGTGGAAACGCCCAGGTGTCGGGCGCGCAGACGACCGCGTCGACGTTCGCGTCGCGGAACTGCTTCGCGACGGCGTCCGCCTGCTTCTCGCCGTCGACCAGCAGCGGCGTCCACACCACCTCGGCCGGCGAGCCGTCGGGCATCTTGACGCCGGCGGCGATGACGTCGGCCACCATGCCGCAGATGTTGCCGGCGCGCTCACGGTCGGCCTTTGCGATGCGCGGGTCGCCCGTGGCGCACACGCCGAACGTCACAACGCCGGGCTTCGCCCCGACCGTTCCGGACAGTCTCTTCGCCTTGGCCACTACGCGCCTCCTTCTTCCGTTCTGGAACCGTCACTAGAATCACCCGGCGCTCGGCAGAAGTCAAGGCCAAAAGCACCGGGCGGCGCCGCACTTATTCCTTGAAAAGCCCTCGTCGCGCACTATGATGCTCGCGTGACATTCCTGGCCGACCGTGATCGGTGGGCGGGCCGGGGGCTGCGTCGTCGCTGTGAAAGGAGAGAGCCATGCAGGTACGTTGTCCGCACTGCAAGAACTCGTTCGAGATTGCCGAGACCGGGACCAGCCCGATGATCAAGTGTCCGGGGTGCGGGCAGAGCTTCGAGCTGCCGCGGCTCGAGCCGCTCGAGCCGCTCGCGCCGCCTGCCCCGGCGCAGAAGGGCGGCGGCAACACGGCTCTCAAGGTCATCGGATGCGGATGCCTGACCCTGATT
>CAZDHT010000235.1:1502-8784 GCA_964505325.1 uncultured Planctomycetota bacterium
GGGCGGCGGCAACACGGCTCTCAAGGTCATCGGATGCGGATGCCTGACCCTGATTGTCCTGGGCGTGGTCGCCGGCTACTTCGTGGTCACGAACATCCGGCGGCTCGCCGCCAACACCGCGCGGACGGTAGCGGTGTCGGCCATTCGGAACTCCGAGATGCCCAAGGCGACCCAAGACGGGCTCATCCAACAGGTCGACCGGGTGACCGACGCATACAAGCGTAAGGAGATTTCCATCGAGCAGGTCGGCGCTGTGATGAAGGGCCTGGCCGAGAGCCCCCTCATCCCGATGGCGCTGATCCACGCGACGGACGTCAAGTACGTCCAGCTTTCGGGGCTCAGCGTCGAGGAGAAGAAGCGCGGGTCCATCGAGCTGCAGCGGTTCGGGCGGGGCGTCGTCGAGGACAAGATCAAGAAGGAGGAAATCGAGGCGGCCCTCGACTACATCTCCGTGAAAAAGGGCAAGAACGAACGGCAGCTCAAGGAAAAGCTGACTGACGAGGAGGTGCGGACCTTCCTCACCAAGGTCAAGGAGACCGCCGACGCGCACCAGATCCCCGACGAGCCGTACAAGATCGATCCGGTCGCCGAGTTCAGGAAGGTGGTCGACGCGGAGCTCGAAAAGAAGTGAGATGACCTGCCGGCCCGGGTAACATGCGACCGGCCCGGCGAACAGGACCATGCTTGAAATCGACCACGACCTGCACGTGCACACATACCTCTCCGCCTGCTGCAGCGACCCGGATAACCAGCGCCCGGCCAAGATCCTTGCCCGGGCGGAAGAACTGGGGCTGAAGACCATCGGGTTCGCGGACCACCTGTGGGTCAATCCCGACCTCGAACCCAGCAACTGGTACCGACCGCAGGACGAAAGCCAGATCGCCCGGCTGCGGGCGGACCTGGCCGCGGTGTCGACTTCGACGCGCGTCCTCGTCGGCTGCGAGTCCGAAACGATCGCGCCGGGCAAGTTCGGTATCACCCGCGAGATGGCCGAGCAGCTCGATTTCGTGCTGCTCCCCTGCAACCATCTCCACATGCTGGACTTCGTGGAACAACCCGCGAGCGACCGGCCGCGCGACGTCGCAGAGCATCTGCTGCGGCTCTTTCGCAGCGCGGTCGAGAGCGGCCTGGCGACGGCCATCCCTCATCCGTTCACCGCGCCGGGATTCATGGATCGGTTCGATGCCTTGGTCGCATCGGTGTCGGAGGCGGAGTTCCTCGACGTATGCGGCCTGGCAGCCGAGCGGGGCGTCGCCCTCGAGATCACCCGCGGATTCGTTCCGCCGGCGCCCGGGCCGGACCGGCCCTCGTGGAGCCTGGAGACGCCGCTGCGGTTCCTGCGCCTTGCCAGACAGGCGGGCTGCACATTCACCTTCGGCAGCGACGCGCACTGCTTCGCCGACGTCGGTTCCGTGGCCGACATCCGGCTCATTGTCGACGCGCTGGACCTGACGCGCGACGACGTGGCCGCGGTGGCGCGCGGGACGAGCGCGTAGGAAGCCAACCGGCGCCCGGGGGATCCACGGCCGTCTTGACAAGGGCCACGCTCTACGGGATGATCTGTGCGGAGCCGGGGCCGCGTGGCCGGAAGCTGCACACGGGCAGAACGTGAAAGGACACGGTCATGGACGTGACGCAAATGCCAGGATCGGGATTGGGGAATCTGCCGCTGCTGAGTGATGCGAAGTCGCGGTCGATTTCGGCGGAGAACCCGGACGGCGCGAAGGGCGGCGGCGCCAACCTGCGGGAGGTCCTCAAAAGGGCCCGCGGCTGCCGCGTCGAACTCATCATGAAGGACATCTCCACCGTTCGCTACGAGCCGCAGCGCCTGAGGGAGTGGGAGACCATCGCGATGGATGTCTTGGAGGAGTCTGCTCCGTGAGTTCTGTCCGGCGTTCCCACTTGAGAAGCGCGTCCTGACACACTATCATTCTCTTGAGTTATCGTGATGGGCGGGCCGGAAGTCACTTCAGGAAGACGGACAGAGGGAGGTCGAAATGGGCGCTGTGAATGGTAGTCGCGGCCGCGCCCGTGGTGCCGCTTGGACGGGCCTGCTGATGAGTCTCCTGATCGCGATGGTTGGGGTCGTATCCTGTCGAGGGACGACGCCGCTGAAGCGGGGCCTGACCCGGGACAGCCAGACGACCCTGGAGTCGCTCTTGGCGTGCCGGGACGATGCGGAGTTCTCCGCCTTGCTGACAAAGATCGCCAGAACTCCTGACACCCAGTCAGTCCTCGTCCTGACGCATGCGATGTTCGACCTGCCCGCGGACCCGAAGAAGCTCCTCCGCGAGCAGCGCCCGTATAAGATGCGGAAACTGCGCGTGGAGAGGGCGCTTGATCAGATGGTCGCTGGTGGCGCCCACGATAGGCTGTCTGCGCGCTATTTCCGGGCGCTTGTGGGTCAAGGAGGGGCCGTTGAAGAGGCCAAGAAGCGCCTGCTCGACTGGACGATGGAGAACAAGAACAGAATGGTCTGGGATCCGAGGCTGGAACGCTTTGAGCTCAGAGACTAGGGCCACCGGGCTCCCTTTCCGACGGATACTAGGCCCGGCAGAACGGGTCCCCACGACGTGAAAGGACACGGTCATGGACGTGACGCAAATGCCAGGATCGGGATTGGGGAATCTGCCGCTGCTGAGTGATGCGAAGTCGCGGTCGATTTCGGCGGAGAACCCGGACGGCGCGAAGGGCGGCGGCGCCAAGGCGGTACCGGGCGAGAACAGCGCCGCCCGCGAGCTCGGGGTCGGCTGGAAGGTGCGGCCGTGCATCACGCTCAAGGCGGGCGAGACGGTCACGCTCGCCGAGATCGAAGGGCCGGGGGTCATCCGCCACATCTGGATCACCGTCCGCGAGGCCGCCTACCGGAACTGCGTCCTGCGGATGTACTGGGACGGCGAGGAGACCCCGTCCGTCGAGGTCCCGCTGGGCGATTTTTTCGCCTGCGGGCACGGGATGCGGACGAAGGTCAACTCGCTCCCCATCTGCGTCAATCCCGCCGGCGGGTTCAACAGCTACTGGCCGATGCCATTCCGCAAGTCGGCGCTGGTCACCGTCCAGAACGAATGGCACGAGGACATCGGCGGGTTCTTCTACCAGTTCGACTACTCGCTCGAGCCGGTGCCCGACGAAGCCGCTTACTTGCACGCCCAATGGCGGCGCTCGGTCACCACGCGCGAATACCCCGAGCACGTCGTCCTCGACGGCGTGAAAGGCAAGGGCCACTACGTCGGCACGTACCTCGCGTGGACCGCGTTCTCGAACGGCTGGTGGGGCGAGGGCGAGATGAAGTTCTACCTCGACGGCGACGGCGAACACCCGACCATCTGCACCACCGGCACCGAGGACTACTTCGGCGGGGCGTGGTGCTTCCGCAACACGGAGGGCCGCGAGGACCCGTTCTCGACGCCGTTCCTCGGCCTGCCGCTCGTCGAGCTCGAGGACAACAAGGTCCCGCGGTTCGGCCTCTACCGCTGGCATATCATGGACCCGGTCCGGTTCGACGAGGACCTCCGGGCGACGATCCAGTCGCTGGGCTGGTGGCCGAACCAGAAGTATGAGCCGCTGACCGACGACATCGCATCGGTCGGCTACTGGTACCAGGCCGAGCCGCACGCGGCGTTCCCGGCGATGCCGGAGCCGAACGGCCGCCAGGCGAGGTGAGAGCGGCACAGGCGCGTGGGGGCATGGGGGAGCGAAGGGCTCGGGCGCGCCGGTGCCCTATGTGTTGTATAGGTCCTATAGGTCGTATAGGTCCTATTGAGGGCGGACTATGCGCATCCCGATGATCTTCCGCTTCTCGCTGTACGGCTTCCTCAAGAACCAGCAGTATTACGACCCCTTCATCATCCTGGCGTTCCGCGAGAAGGGGCTGTCGTTCTTCATGATCGGGCTCCTGATCGGGTTCCGCGAGCTGTGCGTGAACCTGATGGAGGTGCCGACGGGGGTCATCGCCGACCTGTTCGGCCGCCGCCGCGCGATGATCCTGTCGTTCACCGCGTACGTCATCTCCTTCGCCATCTTCGGGACGTGCACGGCGGTGGAGTGGCTGTTCGCCGCGATGTTCTTCTTCGCCATCGGCGAGGCGTTCCGGACCGGTACCCACAAGGCGATGATCCTCGACTGGCTTCGCCTCCAGGGCCGCCAAAACGAAAAGACCAGAGTCTACGGCTACACCCGCTCGTGGTCGAAGATGGGCTCCGCCGTGGCCGCCTGGATCGCCGCCGCATTGGTCGTCTTCCACTCGGGCCGGTTCGGCAACATCTTCCTGTTCTGCATTCCGGTCTACGTGCTTGGCATCATCAACTTCCTGGGCTATCCGCCCGAGCTGGACGGGCGGTACAAAGGCGGCGCCTCCCTGGGCGACGTGCTCCACCACCTGTTTGCCGCCTTCCGCCAGGTCATCCACAAGAGCCGCCTCCGCCGCGTCATCCTCGAGGCGGCCGGCTACGAGGGCATGTGCAAGGTCACCAAGGATTACCTCCAGCCGATCCTGATGCAGATGGCAATAGGCCTGACCATCCTGGTGAGTCTCGGTGATGTGAAGCGGACGGCGATCCTGATCGCCTGCGTGTACTCGATCCTCCAACTCGGCGCCGCCGTGACATCCCGCAAATCTCACGCCTTCGCCGGTCGCTTCGGCGGCGAGTACCAGGCGGCGAGGAACCTGTGGCTGATCGCCGCGGCGTTGCTGACCCTGGTGACCGTGTCGCTCTGGGTGGGGATCCTCTGGCCTGCCGTTGTGGGCTTTGTCCTGCTGGAGCTGTCCCGAAACCTGTGGCGCCCGATGACCATCACCCGCGTGGACAACGAGACCGACGCCACGATGGGGGCGACCATGCTGTCCATCGAATCACAGGCCAAGGCGACGGGGGCGATGGTCCTTGCTCCGCTGATCGGCTACGGCGTCGACGCCCTGGCCGAGGGCCCCAAGCAGCCCGCGCTGTGGGTGGCGGGCGCGGTGGCGCTCGTCGTCGCCATCATCGGCGCCGTGATCCCCGCGATGAAGCCGGCGCCGGCGGAGGCGAAGGCCGAGAACGCTGAGCGTGACGCCTGAACGACCGGGCGCCGGCAGGGACGCGACATGAAGACCCATCGGCTCTTCTGCGCCGTGTTCGGCGCTTTCCGGCTGGTCGCCGCCGCGGGCGAGACCCTGGTCTACAACGGCGACTTCGAGATGTTCCGGGGGCAAATCACGAGGATGGTAGCGGGGGCAAGATTTGAACTTGCGGCCTCCAGCTTATGAGACTGGCGGGCTACCACTGCCCCACCCCGCTATGTGACACATTCTATCCAGACCTCGTCGCGTGTCAAGTCTTTTCAGGCGTCGGGGCGGTGTGGGCTTAAATACCGGCCGCGTCCTGTTGTCGACAGCAGCCTCTTCCGTGGTCCGAATTCCGACACATGAACGCCGGCACAAGACACGCCCTGTCATGTGCCGGCATCCCCTGACTTGGTGGGGAAAAACGACCTCAATCCAAACCACCGGCAATACTCAACGACGTAAGTCCTCTCCTACCACCGCCTCGACGTGGACCGCTCCTACGCCTCGCGCATCCTGCCCGCCCTGAGTCCGTCGAACGGGCCCGCCCTGAGCCTGCCGAACAGGCGCCTGAACCTGCTCGCCCCGGATATCGTCGAAGCCATTCTCGCCGGCCGCGAGCCGAGCGGTCTTTCCCTCGCCAAGCTCACGCAGACCTCCCCCGCGCTCTGGAGCGAGCAGCGCGAGCTGTCCGGATTCCCGCCGGTCTGAGTTTTCGAGGAACTCAACGTTCGCAACAGCGAACGCAGGGGCTCGCTCCTCCCGCTGCATACGCCGGCTGGCGCTCTCAATAGATGCATGCATCGAGAAGCGACAGCGCTTCCTGCAAGACCGGCGCGGGCGCTCCCCCGATCCGTTTGGCTCTGCGGGCTCGGAAGTCAATGGACTTGACTTGCTCCACCATGACGAATCCCGTTAGGTCTTCGTTCGCCGCGATCGCCACGTGGAATGGGTAGTCGCGGCGCGTATTGGTGATGGGGCAGACGATGGCCAAGCCGGTATGCTTATTGAAAAGGTCGTTGCTGACCACCAGGGCGGGCCGCCGTCCGCGCTGCTCGTGCCCGGACTGCGGGTCGAACGTGACGGCGATGAAATCCCCCTTCCGTGGGACGTATTCCGCCATCTACCAGACCTCCTTGCCGACCGGGCGCCCCCAGTCGACTTCCTCGGCCTTGTAGTCCTTGGGGATGCGCCGAACGAGTTCGCGCAGATTGTGCCCGCCTCGAACACGGCGGACCGGAGCGATAAGGATGGTGCCATCACGCACCGCCACCTCCACCGAATCTCCCACACGAACATCCGCGTCTGAAAGCAGTTCCTTGCTCAGACGAAGCCCCTGGCTGTTGCCCCACTTCTGGATCTTGGTGATCATGGCTGCACCTCCTTCGGATATACGAAGTATAGCCCGGAGCGTCCGCCCCGTCAAGTGTATTCTCGCGCCAACGCCGCGCCTGACCAGACGCCTGCAGCCGCGCACGGCGCTGGCAGGAGATGCTGGATAACGGCGCGGTCGAGTCGCTCACAGCGCTCGCCGAGAAGATGGATGTCGACAGGTCCTACGTCAGCCGTGTCCTGCAGTTGATGCTTCTCGCCCCGGATATCGTCGAAGCCATCCTCGTCGGCCGCGAGCCGAGCGGCCTTTCCCTCGCCAAACTCACACAGACATTCCCAGTGCTCTGGAGCAGGCAGCGTGAGATGTTTGGGTTCCTGCCGGGTTGAATCTCCCCGCGGCGAACGCTTCGGATGAACCGCTCCGGTGAGGCCGTCGCGCGGCCTTACCGGAGTCGCGTTCGATCCGGTTGTTGGGCCAACTGCGATTCTTGGCCCATGAGGTCTCAGTTCTTGATCGTGGCACGAAGGCGTTCTGGATCAACCGACAGTTCGACATGCCCGCATTGGGGGCAACCATGTGCCACAACACCTGCGTAGTCCGACACAACGCTCGTCTTGTTCTTGGGAACGAAGCGGAGATGCAACGGCGGCTCCTTGCCGACGACTCCCTCGACCATCTCAACCTGACAACTTGCACATTTCATCTGTGATTCCTCTCCTCTTGGTCCAACTCATTATTCTACACAAATCTCCATTTGCAGGCGGATTCAGCCTCCGAAGGGAATGGTACTGCCGGCCAGGCGGGGCGTCAAGCGTCTCTGCTGGGGATATCCTGACGCAACGCGGAGCGCCGGCTACCATATCATCGGAATCCCGATGTTATCGAGATTTGTGCATAATCCGGAAGCG
>CAZDHT010000236.1:0-8705 GCA_964505325.1 uncultured Planctomycetota bacterium
TTCGGCATCGATCCCCACTTTCCACCTCGAGTTGTCGGGGGCAATCAGTTCGGCGTGGTCCTCCTTGCCGATCTGCTCGGACCACGGCCGCTGGGGTGACAGCCGCTCCTTCGGCACAACCTCCTTGGGCTGGTTCCGGCTGGACCAGTACAGGGCCACGTGGGCAATCCCGGTGTACTCGATGAATTCCAGCCGGACGTCGTATCGCCGGTTGGCCTCGAGATCGATTGTCGCAGTTCGGTTGCTGTAGTAGCCGGTCACCCGCGCCATGCCGGGGATCACCAGCTTGCCATCGATCCACAGCCGAGTGTCATCGGTATGGTGCAGGGTGAAGGTATAGGCTTCGCTGTAGCGCGGGACGATGGACCCGGTCCAACGCACCGAGAAGTAATCATGGGGCATGCCGGGGGCCGGGTCAGCAGGCCAACTGAGCTTAACAACGGGATCGACGCGGGTCAGCTTGAAGTTGCGAAAGTCCTTGCCCACGTAGTAGTCGCCGCGCAAGCCGCCGCCTTTGGCCGGCGCGTCGCTCTGCGCCTCGTCGATCAGCGGCAGATCGATTTCGCTGACCGGCTCGAAGTTCCAGTTCATCCTCGCGGGCCTGACCAGGTAGTACACCATCTCGTGCACGAGGGGGACGAACGATTGCAGGGTGGGCAGATTGCCGCCCCGGTTGTCGAGTGAGACAGCCGTCATAAAGACCCTGCCCTGGCCGAGTCTCCGCTCGACGAGCAGCGGGTCGCCCGTGTTCAGCACGCCGCAAGAGTTCGCCGCACCGTCTCCCTCGTCCACCTGGAGCCGCCAGTACGCGGTGAAGCTGGCCAGGTCCATGTCGCTCTTGTCCTTCTCGGCCAGTTTTTCGAGCGCCTTGTGGCTGAAGGTGCTGACGGCGGGCCTGGCGGAGCGGTCCACGTCGGTGTAGACTTTCCGCTCGCCCAGCCGGGCGGGAGCGACCGGCACGCCCCGTGCGCCCTGCCAGTCGTTGTAAAAGCCGGGCACGGCGCGATCCCCCAGTGCGATCAGGAGCCCGCCGCCCGCCTCGACGAAGTCGGAGAGCTTGTCGGCAATCTCCGCCGGCAGTTGCGGGACGTTCGCCAGGATGACCACGCCGTACGCGTCGAAATTCTCTCGGCCGGTCATGTCCGGAGCATCCAAGACCTCCGTCTCGACCAGCACTCCGTACTTCTCTTTCCTGGGCGGCGTGCCGTCGGGCGCCGGCCGCTCGACGTCTGAGCGCGGGTCGAGGGCGATGTCGATGTACGCCGAGGCGCGGTCAAGCGGCCGCGGCGCCGGGTTCCCATCAATGATGAGGACGGGCAGCCGGTCAACGGTCTTAAAGACGCGGGCGCAGTTGTCGTCGGCGGGCAGATCGTCATTCACCACGGCAAACGCCTGTGCGACGTGCAGGCCGCCCCGCGTGAACCGGTGCGAGAACTTGACGGTCTCTGCGGAGCCGGCGTCGAGCTCCCCCACCGCCTTGGTTTGAACGAGCTCCCCGTCGATCTCCAACTTGACGTCGAACGGGCTGAGCGGCTCGAAGCCCGTGTTCTCCACCCGGACGTCGATTCTGACGGGCCGGTCGGAGCCGATGACGTCCCGGTCGAGCTTGAGGTCCGCGATGGCCGCGTTGCGGAAATCTGTCGGCAGCGGCAGCGTGCGGCAGACCAGTTTCGGCGGCGTGGACAGGTCCTTGAGGGTTCCGGCGAGGAACTCCCACCGCACCCGATTGTCGGTGTCCCAGCCCACGTTCTGGCCATCGGTAATGAACACAATCTTCTTCGAGGGGTTCTGGCCCTCGACCAGTGTAATGGCCGCTGCGCTGAGAGCATCCAACACCGCCATCGAGCCGCGGGTCGGCTTGAGCTCGTTCAGGATTCGTTTGACCTCCTCCCGCTCGACGATGGGCACGGGCGTTTTCACCTGAGGCGCCGGCCCCGCCACGATGATGCTCACGGCGTCGGCCTGGCCCACGGTCTCCAGGACGGAGCGTGCCTCGTCGACCGCCCGCTCGAAGTTGGTCTTGCCGTCGACGATCAAGGTCATAGACGCCGAGCCATCGATGACGATGGCCACGTCTTGTTCGCCTCCGGCGCCCACCCAGCGCCGGAGCTGGAGCCAGCGCTCCGCCGCGGCCGCGACCGTCGCCAGCAGGATCAGCGCGAGCGCGGTGCCGTACAGCGTCCAACGCCAGTCCCGGCGATGCCACACCGCCGTGCCCACGCCGAACGCAATCGCGGCCAGCAGCAGTGCGGGCAGCAGGATCACCCAGGGTACCTGGGACCCGGGCGGGATAAACGGGCGGGCCATGGCCAGCGCCACCAGCGCGAGGAGCAGACACCGCAGCCCCAGCAGGAGGATCTCCTCGATCAGCATGCGGCGGTTTCGGTTGACCAGCGAGCCGAGCAGGAATTCCATCGCTCCCCAGTCGACGATCTGGGCTTTCCGGCGGTTCAGCAGGTGAATGATGATCGGGATGGCAATCGCCGACAGCCCGATCAACATGCCCCACTTGAAAAACGTCATATCGCTTTCACCGTGCAAAAGGTGTCATGGACGCGTTTCCGGACCGCAACTCAGGATTGGATCACACCGCAACGCCCCAAAAAGGGTCCTGACACATTTCTTGCCACACTATCTCTTCACGCGCTCCTGGCGGCTGGCGACGTAGTTGGACAGGGCCAAGTCGAAACTCTGGCTGGTGCACATCGGAACGTAGTCGATGCTCATCCGGCCGCAGCCCATCTCAAGGCGCCGGACGAACTCGCGGACCCGGTCCAGGTACTCCGCCCGGATCGATCGCGGATCGAGATGAAGGTTGTGACCGCGCACCTCCAGGTCCCGGAAGTTGGTCCATTTGCCGAACGGAAAGGTCAGCTCCTCCTCCGCCAACACATGCAGCACCATCACCTCGTGCTTGCGGTAACGGAAATGGTGTAGCGCCGAGAGGATCTCCTTCAGGTCGCCAAACAGGTCACTGATGATGATGACCAGCCCGCGCCGGTGGATTCGCTCCGCGATGTCGTGAAAGATCGGCGCCAGGCCCGTCTCCTTGCCCGGAGCGGTGTCGTACAGCTCCCGAAGGATCACCCGGAGGTGACTGGTCCGGCTCCGCGCGGGAATGTATCGGCGGACCTCCGTGTCCATCGTGACCAGCCCGACGGCGTCCTGCTGCTCGATCATCAAGTAGGCCAACGACGCGGCGAGGAACTGGCCGTACTGGAACTTGGAGACGGGCTGGTCGCTGAACGGCGCCGCGTGCTGGCCGGTGTACTTCATCGAGCCGGAGGCATCGAGCAGGATGGTCCCCCGCAGGTTGGTCTCTTCAATGTACTGCTTGACGTAGTAGCGGTCGCTCTTGGCATAGACGCGCCAGTCGAGATCCCGGATGTTGTCCCCGGGAACGTACTGGCGATGCTCCGCGAACTCGACCGAGAAGCCCTTGAACGGGCTCTTGTGATGCCCGCTGATGAACCCCTCAACCACCCCGCGAGCAAGCAGTTCCAGCCGCGCCAGCTTCTCCAGCGCGGACGGCGGGAGGAGTCGCATGTACTCCGGTTGGCTGGAAAGCTCGCTCATGCTAGAGGACTACCCGTGCGGGCTGCGTCCCGTGGCCGGCTTTCATCGGATTTCGCCCTCGACCTTCGGCTTGATCTCCGCCAGCAGGCGCTGGATTATCTCGTCGCTGGTGATGCCGGCGGCTTCCGCGTTGAACGTGGTGATAACGCGATGACGGAGCACCGGGAACGCCACCTCCCGGATGTCTTCGGTGGTGGCGTGGTAGCGGCCGTAGAGAATCGCTCGAGCCTTGGCGGCCATGATCAGGTAGATGCTGGCCCGCGGGCCCGCGCCCCACGCGACCATCTCGGACACGAACTCGGGGGACTCGCCCGTCTTCGGCCGGGTGGCCCGCGCCAGGTCGCGGGCATACTCGAACACATGCTCGGCCACCGGAACGCGCCGCACGACGTCCTGAAGGCGCAGGATCTCCGCACCGGTGAGGGCCACCGAGAGATCCGCCTGGTAAGTGCCCGTCTCCTGCTTGACGATGTCGAGTTCCTCCTGCGCGCTGGGATAATCCACGATGATGTTGAACATGAACCGGTCAAGCTGCGCCTCGGGAAGCGGATAGGTGCCCTCCTGCTCGATGGGGTTCTGCGTCGCCAGCACAAAGAACGGTTCGGGAAGGTGATAGGTCTCCTCGCCGACGGTAACGTGGTGCTCCTGCATGGCCTCGAGCAGCGCCGCCTGCGTCTTGGGCGGGGTGCGGTTGATCTCGTCGGCCAGCACCATGTTGGTGAACAGGGGGCCCTGCACGAAACGGAACACGCGCCGGCCGGTGGTGCGATCCTCTTCCAGCACGTCGGTGCCGGTGATGTCCGAGGGCATCAGGTCCGGCGTGAACTGGATGCGCTTGAACGTCAGATTCAGCACCTCGCTCAGCGTGCTCACCAGCAACGTCTTCGCAAGACCGGGTACCCCGATCAGGAGGCCATGGCCGCGGCAGAATATCGTAATCAACACCTCCTCGATCACCTTCTTCTGGCCCACGATCACGTTCGCCAGTTGCCGGGTCATCGCCTCGTAGGCCTCTTTGAGCGCTTTGACGACCTCAACATCGTCGCCCTCGATCAGGTGGGGGCCGCTTTCTTCTGCCGTGTCGGCGGGGACAGGCTCTGCCATGAGGTCAGCCTCCGTGCATGTACGCGGATTCTTCCGAAGCCCACCGGAACATGATCGTTGGCCGGGAGGTGAGCCCTAATCCCATAAGTATACGTGGAACCATAGGAAATACAAGCATTCATGCCGGCTAATTTGGGACGAGGGGCGAGACCCTGTAACCCGTGCCGCACCCGGCGCCCTCCCCGCTCCGAACCCACCGGGCGCTGGATCGGTGCCTCACCCGTTCACCCACCACAGGGTTTCATCAAACGACTTGACAAATGCGGTTTTTGAGGGTATAGTAGCTTTAGAGACCGAATCGATTATTGCGTGTGTTCCGCTTGTTCGGTGTTTACAAGGCCCAGTCTGGCACTGTAAGGAGTTGGCTCATGGCACACAAAGACAAGCCCACGCGTGCCCAAGCCGGGGACGGCGGCCCCCCAATGGAACTCGTCGGGACGACCGAGGCGGCCCGGATTCTTGGGGTGACCCCCTCGACCCTCCGGCGCTGGATCCGCGAGGGACGGATCGAGAGCCGGCGGGTGGGCAAGAAATGGCGCGTCCGCCGCAGCGACCTGGGCAAGGTCGTCCAGGTCCGCGAGGCGGGACCCGTTGCTCCCCCCGTCGCACCGGCGGTCGCCCGGAAGTCCGAGGAGGCGATCGACGCCCTGCTGAAAAAGATCGGGCTCACGAAGAGCCAGATCACAAAGCTCACCACGGGCGTCGAATCCGAGGTGTCCGCGCGTCTGGATGACAGCGATCCCGAGGCGCGGCGACTGCTGGCCAAGTATCTGCTGTACGCGGTGCACGCCGTGTCGAGCGACCTGCACGTGGAGCCGATGGCCGGCTCCGTCAAGGTCCGTTTCCGGGTGGATGGCTGCCTGTACGAGGCGCCCCCCCTCCCCCGCGAGCTGGCGCGGCCGCTGCTCGACGAGATCATGCGCTGGTCCGGCCTCAGCCTCAGCGAACGGCGCCGGCCGCAGGATGGCCGGTTCCTCCTCGAAGTCGGAGGCCGAGACATCGATTTCCGAATCAGCACAATGCCCACCATTCATGGGAACGTCGCCGCGATGCGCCTGCTCGACCGGCGGGTGATGCTGACGCCCATCGACCGACTGGGCTTCGAACCCGAGCAGCTCGAACGCTACCGGGACATCATTCACCGGCCCAACGGCCTGATCCTGGTCGCCGGCCCCACGGGAACCGGCAAGACCACCACCCTCTACGCCTCGCTGTCCGAACTGAACGATCCGAGCCGGAAAATCCTGACGGCGGAAGATCCGGTCGAGTACGCTCTGGACGGAATAGACCAGAGCCCGATCGACGAGTCCATCGGCTTTGGATTCGGCCAGGCCGCTCGGTCGATGCTCCGCCAGGCGCCCAACATCATGTTCATCGGCGAGATCAGAGGCACGGAGACCGGGCAATTGCTCTGCCAAGCCGCCCTCACCGGTCATCTGGTCTTCTCGACGCTCCACACGGGCGACGCCGTGAGCGCCATCACTCGCCTGCTCGACATCGGCGTCAAGCCCGTGCTGCTGAGCAGCGCTCTCCTGTGCGTCGTGGCGCAGCGCCTCGTCCGCCTCATCTGTCCGCACTGCAAGACGCAGCATCGCCCCAAAGCCGGCGACCTAGACGTGCTGGGCCTGAAGGGCAAGGACCGCCGGCGGACGTTCTACCACGGAAAGGGATGCAAGCGCTGCAACCTGACCGGCTACCGCGGGCGCACGGCGATCTACGAACTGCTCGAGCTCGGCCGTGAGGTGGGGGCCGCGATCATGAACCAGCAGCGCGGCCGGCTGCTCGACGCCGCTCGGTCCGCCGGGTACCGGCCCATGCGCGAGGTGGCGTTGGACAAGCTCTTCCGCGGCGAGACCACCATCGAGGAAGTCGTGCGCGAGACCTGCATCCCCGACCGCGCCCGGATGATCTGAAGTGGGCGACCTGCTGGAAAAAGAGCTGTCAGGACTTGATGGTCGGGGTGACTGGACTTGAACCAGCGGCCTCTACGTCCCGAACGTAGCGCTCTACCAAACTGAGCTACACCCCGGCCTCGAAGGCACCGTCGTTGCCACACTACAAGCGCGCGTTCCAGAGACGCGCGTAGGGCCGAATCGCTATTTCTTCTTGTGGCGATTGGCCTTGCGACGCTTGTTGCGCTTGTGCGTGGCGATCTTGCGCTTACGGCGCTTTCTACCGCACGGCAAACGGAATGCTCCTACTCGTCCTCGCCGGTACTGTCATCCGACTGGGCATACTTCCCGGCGAGCTCGTCGTCATCGAACAACGGCTCGTCGCCCCAGTCCTCCAAGACAGCATACTGCATGCGCCGACGGGGTTCAAGTATCAATTTGCGGTAGCGCTCCCGGATGAGCTGAATCCGCGCCTGTTTGGAGTCCATCTCTTTTTCTCCTCAATTCAATTCAATGTGACTCGACGTGCCCTGCCGTTCCGGTGGAACGGCACGGCAGCTTTGCTGCCGCTTGGGCACGAAAGAGCGAACAGTTTATGGATTACCTTCGTTCTGTCAACAACTTTTTGCACGTGTTTTGCGATTTTTTTCGGGGTCCGCGCGGGGGCCTTCGGTCCGCATTGACACCGCTCCCGAGGGGGCCTAGAATGCGGCACAATGGCACGAGCGTGGCTGACACCGGTCCTGGCAAATGCGCTCCTCGCGGCGCTGCGAGACGGGTCATCAGAGCAGGAGTGCTCGTTGGATCTCGGGCTGTCGCGCCAGCGGGTCCGACTCTCTCGCAGCGCGGTCACGCTGCCCGACGGGACGGAGGTGGCCGCCGGTCAGCTTCGTGAGGTGGCGGCGGCCAAGCGGGGCGTTTTTCTGGCCGAACCGCGCCGATGCCGGCCCATTCAGACGTCGGCGGACTATTTCTACAAGCTGATCCCGACGGACGAGGCGCCGACCATCGAGATCAGCGGCATCCAGATGCACCGGACGACCGGCACCGTCCCCTTCCGAAACGCGCTGGAGTCCGCCCGCACGGTCGTGCGCAAGGGCACACGCGTCTTGGACACGTGTGGCGGCCTGGGATACACGGCCATCGCTGCGGCGCGGCTCGGGGCGGCGGCGGTGGTCTCGGTCGAGGTCGACACGAACGTGCTGGCCATCGCCCGCCAGAACCCGTGGTCGGCCGAGTACTTCACAAATCCGGTGATCTCCGTGGTCAACGCGGATGTGTGCGAGTTCATCGCCTCGCAGCCCGACGAAGGGTTCGACCGGGCCATCCACGATCCGCCGCGGTTCTCCAGGGCGGGCGAGCTTTACGGCTCGGAATTCTACGGGCAACTGGCGCGGGTCCTCCGGCCGCGCGGCGAGTTGTTCCACTACACGGGCGAGCCCTACTCCCGCGGGCGCGGGCGGTCGTTCCTGCTCGGAGTGGTCCGCCGGCTGCAGGACGCCGGGTTCTCCGTGAAGCGGTCAGAAAGCCTCCAGGGGCTGGTTGCAGGGCGGAAGTAATGAAATGTAAGACCGCCCGTCTTTTACATTTTCAAACAGTTTTGCACTTGCATTTGTTGTATAATTACCGTGGATGGGAGGCCGGAGAGAACGAACGTGCGGAAGCTTGACGAGAAGGGCCAGACGGTTGTCGAGTACGCACTGCTGACCTTTCTGTGCGTCGTTGTTCTGATCGGCGCCACCATCGCCGTTCTGGACGCTACCGCGGATTTCTATACAGACGTGACTCGGTTGATATGTTTGCCGCTGCCGTAGCGGCATGCACTTTGTACAGGAGGACCAGGAAATGTTGAGAGGCTTTGGATTGTGGCGTAAGAAGAGGACTCTCGCCCAGACGGTCGCGGAGTACGCTCTGATCGTCGCGCTGGTGGCGATCGCCAGCATCGCCGTCCTCAGCTTGTTCGGCAATCAGTTGAGGAGCCTGTATGCTGGCATGACCCGTCAGTTGGCCGGCGATTCGTCCGCGCAGAACGAGGACGTAAGCGGCGGCGTCCGTGGCGAGGTCGACAAGGGCCTGGACAACTGGTAAGCCGTACCCTTTCGTCCAGCCCAGCCAAGAGGTCTGAGCTCTATG
>CAZDHT010000237.1:0-8680 GCA_964505325.1 uncultured Planctomycetota bacterium
GGTTCCCGAACTTGCCGGCAATGATGACCTGTTCGCGCCTGGCGCCGCCGAACGTCCTCCCGATCAGTTTCTCACTGTGGCCGTTCCCGTACACATCGGCGGTGTCGAAGAAGTTGACGCCCCGGTCGAAGGCCGCCTCCATCGCGCGGATCGACTCGGCGTCGTCGGTCTCGCCCCAGCCGATCTGCATCGGACCCAGGGTGGACGGGCCGCCGATCGCCCACGCCCCGAAACCGATCTCCGACACCCGCAAACCGGTCCTGCCCAGCGTACGGTAGTTCATCTCTCTCCTCCTCAGAAGTCCAAGAGCCCCGAGTCCGGCTTCAGCAGCCGGTGCATCGCCTCGACAAAGAAGCCGAGCGTGTAGAACAACTCGCCGTTCTCGGGCAGGACGATGTTTCTCTTCCACACGTAGTAGTCGCCCTGGTGTGTGTTCTGGGGATGAATCCAGGCCGAGTTGCGCCGGATGAACTCATCGGGGAACCGTCCCCAGCAGCCGCCGAGGAGCATTCCCGGCGGCCACGAGTCGTGCGCATCGACGGGCGTGAGGTACTCGCGCTGGAGCGCCTCCATCGTCGCCCGGATCACCTGTTCGTATTTGCGCGGCGCGTCCGCCCAATGACGGCACAGGCGGAGGAGCCCGGCGCAGGCCAACGCGGCCGCCGACGTGTCTTTGGCGGCATCGGGGATGTGCGGATCGAGGAAGTCGTAGTACGGGATGCAATCGTCGGGCAAGTGCTCGACATACCAGTCGGCGAGCTTCGCGGCTGTCTCCAGGAACAGCGGCAGGCGGAGGACTTCGTAGGCGCCGGCGAAGCCGTAGATGGCCCACGCCTGGCCGCGCGCCCAGCAACTGTCCTCAGCGTAGCCCTGGTAGGTCCGGTGGCCGACGGTTTCCTTCGTCTGCGGATCGATGAGGGCCATCTGGAACGTCGAGCCGTCCAGGCGCACGTGATCGCAGGTGGCGCGGCGGAAATGGCTCCGGAGCATCTGTCGGTAACGCGGCATTTCATTCGCCGCCGAGAGGAATGGGCTCAGGGTGGCTCCTGTGTCGACCAAGGTGCTTTGGACCCCCTTGACCCAGGCGTCACCTCGGAACACGCCGGCACGCGGGTCAAAAATCCTCTCGGTGGCTTTCAGCCCCTGCATCACCTCGGCGTGCATGCGCGGATCGCCGGTCAGCTTGTATCCCAAGACAGCGGAGTAGTAGATGCGGAAGCCGTTGTTCTCGCTCTGCTCCGTCCATCCGCGGTTCTCCGCCAGACGGTCGAAGACCCGGCGCCCCAGGCCGGCGTACTCCTCGTTTCCCGTGAGGTCATAGAGCAGCCACGGGATGCCCACATCATTGAAGTCCAGACGGTCGCAGTACGCCTCGCCTCCCGGGCCAAGCAGGCGCGACTCCACTCTTGCGACCGCGCGCGTCAGCGCCGATTCAAGGGCGTCGTGCTGCCGAGCGTGCCGTCGCGCGTCCTGGCCCAGCCCTTCTCGGGTCCCGGCCTTGGCGTTGGGACGTTTGCCCATGTTCGCCTCGTTTCCCCGCGCGGCCCCTGGAAGGCTCACTTCCCGCTGGCGATGTGAGCTTTGATTTCTGCCTCCGTCAGCCGTATCTGGTCTTCGCGTTCACGTCCGCGCCGTTCGCGAGGAACGCCTTCACCGCCTTGACGTCGCCTTTGCCGGCCGCCTCGTGAATGGTGGCGGCTTCGGACCTCACCCACAGCGCGGCCACGAACGCCAGCGCCCAAACGCACGTTCGCCCGTTCATCTTCGACTTCTCCTTGGTCCCGGCGGGCGGTCTGTGTTGCGCACAGAGAACGCGGGAATGCTGCGGCTAAGGAGCTTTCGCAGTTCCATTGTACGTTCTCCTTCCGGCACTATTATTCCTGCCAAATGCGAACTATGCGAGCGTATAATCTGGCTGTCAAGCCGGAAAGGTCCAGGGGAGGGGTCGCTTGGCCGCGCGGACGGCGGTCGTGTGGTCATTAGGAGGATGAAGCGATGAGGAGCGAATCGAGTGGGCAAGAGCCCGGTTTCCTTCGGGTGAGCCGGCGTTGCCCGGCAGCGTCAATGGTTGTGCTGGTATTGCTGTTGTCGTCGGCGCGTGGGTTGCACGCGGCGGCGACCCTCGACGTCCCGATCTCGGTGAAAGAGGTCGCCGGCGTCGGCGCGAAGGAGTACCCGGTGACCGTGGTGGTGCCGCTCGAACGCGGGACCTACACCGACACCTCGAAGTTCCGCCTGGTCGACGCCGCCGGGAAGCCCGTCCCCGCGCAGATCGACGTGCTGAACCGGTGGTGGGTGGACCCCGACCGGAGCATCCGCCATCTCGTGGTCCACTTCCAGCCCACGGTGGGGCCGTTCACCAAGCCGGGCACCGGCATCGCGATGTACTACCTCCAGGACGACGGCCCCGCGCCGAAGCCGAAGACGCCACTCACGGTCGCCCAGGACGGCAACGCGATCACCGTCGTCACCGGCCCGCTCAAGTTCGTCGTCCGCAAGAAGCGGTTCAACATCCTCGACCGGGTGTGGCACGACACGAACGGCGACGGCACGTTCGCCGCCGACGAGGAGATCATCCGCTCGAGCGCGGAGAACGGCGGCGTGTTCGTGGGACGGTTCAAGGGCGACGTGCAGCACGACACGGCCCGTGACGACGTGACCGTCGAGGTCGAGGAGGCCAATCCGCTGCGGGTGGTGATCCGCGCCGAGGCGGTGACGCGATACAAGGACGAGAAGAACCACACCCACGGCTTCGCGGTGCGCATCTATGCGTTCGCGAACAAGCCGTTCGTCAAGATCGACTATCAGCTTCAGAACTCGTCGAAGGACTTCACCTGGATCGGCCCGATGTACTTCGAGTCGCTGGACCTTGACTTCAAGCTCGACCTGGCGAAGGATGCCAAGGCGACCATCGGCCTGGGCGGCGGACACATCTACACTGGCCACGCCGCCGCGAGCCAGGGCCTCCGCCAAACCTGGCACGACAAGTTCGAAGTCACCAGCTCCCTGACGTCCCGCATCCCTCCCGCCGGCAAGATCCCCGACGGCTTCCTCGACGTGAGCGACAGCCGCCGCGGTGTGACCGCCGTCGTCCGACACTTCTGGGAGATGTGGCCGAACGGCATCAAGGTCGACGCCGACCGCAAGCTCTCCGTCCAACTCTTCCCCGAGTGGAGCGCCATGCTGTACAAAGGCGACACCAAACCGGGCAGCCGGTGGATGCGCGCCGGCTATCCGTTCGCCAACGAGCTGAGCCCGACGGGCCTGTACTGGCTCGACGACATGCGGCACGTGTACAAGGAGGTCCTGCTCCACTTCCACGGGCCGAAGACCACGCCGAAGGAGATGACCGCGCTCGCCCGCACCTTTGACGAGCATCCGGTGGGGACGCTCCCCACCGGCTGGTACGCGAAGACGCGGGCGACGCTCCACTACGACGGCTACGTCCCGTACACGAAACGGATCACCGACAAGGACCTCCGCAAGCCGACGTACAGCCGCGGCGGCTACAACATCCGGAGCTGCAACGCGTACATCTTCAACTGGAACAACTTCGAGATCGCCCGCATCAAGCGGCGGTGGCTGACCAACGCCCACGGCAGTTGGCCGCAGAGCGCCAGCGCCCTGGTCGCCACCGAGAACCCGTCCGACTACTGGCACGCCGAACGCCTCGGCATCGGCGAGCTGAACGGCATGGCCCAGTGGATGGCGCAGTACAAACACGACCGCGACTTCGCGAAGCTGAAGCTCGACCAGGCGCCGTACATCCAGGACTGGCCGCACCTGTGGCGGCACTTCCCCGGCTTCGTTCACCGTACGCGGTGGAAGTGGTACTACCCCAAGCTTCGCACCAAGTACCTCCCGGGCACGGGCCTCACCGCCGGGGCCAAGGATGATCAGCACGGCTGGTTCTACCACGTCGAAGAGGCGTACTACTTCACCGCGAATCCGTGGATCAAGGACTGGTACAAGTTCGTCGCGGAGTTCCGCCGGACCACCCTGGACGTCACCGACCGGTACCCGAGCCTCGGCACCGGCCGGGGCGTCGGGCATCCGCTGTCCCACGCGCTGCAAGCGTATCACGTCACCGGCGACACGTCGATCGTCAACCGCCTCCGCGCCCGCCTGGCCAAGACCGAACGCCGCGCGATGAATCCCTACCTCGGCCGATACCACGGCGTGGGCGCGGCGGGCTACTACATGCAGATGCTCATCACGTACATGCGGGATGTCGAGCGGTCGGACCGGCAGGCCTGGGCCGAGGCGTTCGCCGTCGCCTCCGCCCTGGTCGAGGCGAACGTGGCCGTCGGGCACTTCGGCTACAGCGTGAAGAACACCAAGTCGAGCGCCACCGCGCAGGAGTTTGCCGACTGCCAGGCGTGGTACTACTGGAACACCGGCAAGAAACACGTCTTCGACCATCTCAAGCAGTACCTGACCACCGGGATCAACGGCGGCCAGAAGCCAATGTACTGCAGCTTCGACAACTGGCGGGGCGCCTGGACCGGTCGCATGGGGCAATACGTAACGACCAGGAAGAAGGCTGACGCGACGCCCCCGCCTGCCGTCTCGGATCTCAAGGGAGTTCAGGATGGCATGGCGGTCAAGTTGACTTGGACCGCGCCGCCCGACGCCGACCGCTACCTGATCGTGTGGAGCGACAAGGCCGTCTCCGAGTCGTACACCCCGAAGAACGACAAGACCGCCAACTGGTGGGCGTGCGACATCGCCGCGCCCGACGTGAAGGCCGCGCCGGGGGCGAAGCAGACGGCGACGGTGCGGCTCGACGACCCGTGGCGTAGCGCCGCTCAAGGTATACGCCCCGGCCGCGGGAAGGGGTTCAAGGTGGACCCGCCGCCGCCGCTGAAGGGCCCGGTCAACTTCCGCGTTTTCTCCTTCGACAAGGCGAACAACATGAGCGCGATCTCGCGCCGGTGCACAGTCACAGTCGAGTAGCGGTAGCGGCCGGCGTCCGGGTTTCCCGGCAGCTTCGCTGTCGACCTGTCACCGCTTTTCCGAACTCATCGCTCGGCGTTGAACGGATTCGCCAACTGCCAGGTCAGGTCCTGGATGGGCTGCTTGTCCAGGTCGGTGACTTGCAGGGCCAACTGCCACTTCCCGACCCAGTTGCCGACCTGGATGGTGAGCTGGTTCCAGCCCTTCTTCAACTGAGCGGGGGCCTCGTTGGTGCGGTCGTGGAAACCCCGGCCCTGGCCGGGCGGGAGCAGATCGGCGTTGATGACCTTGCCGTTCAGCCAGGTGCGGTTGTCGTCGTTCGAGTCGATGCGGACGATCACCGGGCGCGGCCGATGGGAGAACACGTAGGTGTTGGCGACAGCGGACTTGCCCTCAAGCCCGGCGACCGCGCGGCGGAAATCCAGCACCACCCCGCCGTTACAGGCCGCCGCCTTCCAGCCGTCCTGGCCGGGCGTGGGGTGCACGGTCTTCGGATCAACGGGCGTCTGCGTCCAGTCCCGGTTGAACGGCCCCTTCACCGCCCAGCGGGCGACGAACCGTGAGCGCTCGAACGTGCCCGGCTTGGCGAGGTACTCGAAGAGCTGCACCTCGGTCACGTTGGCGGCGCGGCTCCGGTCCCGGACGCCCTGGACGCGCAGCGAATACGTCTTGCCGCGCGTCTGCGGCTCGGTGGTCAGGATCACCTCGCGCTGCTGGGCGCGGCCGTCGCTGACGAACTCGGCGGCCTTCACCTGAATGCCCTTGATCGCGTAGTTGCCGACTTCCGCGGCGCTGGCCGGGTCGACGGGCTCGTCGAACCCGACGATCATCCGCGTGTCGCTCAGCGGCGCGGTCCAGGCCACGCGCGGTCCCTGGGTGTCGGGCTGCTCGCGGATGAGGCGGCACACGATGCCCACGCCGGCGGGCTCGACTTTCTCGTAGGCGAGCAGCGCGTCGCCCTGCTTGCCGGCGCACAGCACTGGGTTCGTCTCTTCGGTCGGCCCGCCGACGAGCTTGATCTTGTGCTTGTCGACGAACGCCCAGTCCTTGTACGTGCGGCGCAGGTAGAGGTCGCGGTTGGCCAGCCGCCGGCGGTCCATCAGTTGAGCGCGCGGCCAGACGGCGATCAGGCTGGTCCCGTTGAACGCCGCGGCCGGCGATCCGCTCGGCCAGGTGCCCTCGTGGGTGTTTTTGAACCCGCCGGGCATGCCCATCGGCCAACCGTGGTGGTTGCGCCAGCGCGCGGCGTCGATGCCGTTGGGGAGCTTGCCGTCGGCGGCGAGGGCGAGGTGCCGCTTGAAGCTGCCGGGGATGTGCGGCTCCGCCGAGCGGCCGTCGGGCCCGACGCGGACGCCGAGCACGCCCCCGTTGCCGCCCCAGCCCCACGGGTCGGGCCAGGGCACAAAGTTGAGGAACAGGTGGGCGCGGCCCCAGGCGACGGCGACCGCGGGCGGACACACGTTCCCGGGGGAATAGAGCCGCTGCGTCTCGGTTACCTTGCCGTCGTCGTCGACGAGCGCGGCGTAGTATTTCTGAATGACGAGGTAGCGGCCGCCGACGCGGACGACCTTCGGCCGCTCGCCACGGGGGAGGATTTCGAAGCCGCCTTTGTCGAGGACCTTGCCGGTGCGGGTGTCGATGCGCGCGCCGTAGACGCCGTAATCATCGCCGCTGCGGTAGTCCTGCCAGACGACCAGCGCCTGCCCTTTGCCGTTCGACGCCACGGCGGGGTTGGTCTGGCCCCCTTTGCCGCCGGCGATGTAGATCTCGCCGGCCCGCCTCTCTGCCGGGTTGGCGCTGACAAACCGAGCGTAGACATCGGCATGCCCGCCCATTCGGTAGTCGGACCAGGCAACGAGGAACCGGCCGCCGCAGAAGGCGACGGCGGGAGCTTCCTGCACGCTGGCCGCGGCGCCAATGACGAACGGCGTCTTGTCGATGGGCTTGCCGTCGGCGGCGATCCGCAGACCCATGATGTTGCTGTCGTGGCCGAGCCCGTTGAAGCCCTCCTGCCAGACGATGAGATACACCCCCCGGCCGAACGCGATGCTCGGGTGGCGCTGGTGCAGGAGCTTGCTGCGCGGCAGGGAGATTGCTTCGCCCATCGACAGGCGCGGGGCGATGGTCGTCAGCTTGCCGAAGCCGTCGGGCCGCTTGGGCCACTCGAGGGCCGGCGCCGGCTCACGAGCAACGCGCCCACCGGCGGTCTCCGCGGGCGGACCTTGCGAGCCCTTCTTGCTGACGATGCGGATGGTGCTGCCGCCACCGCTGACGTACACGTTGCCCCAGCGGTCGACGCCGAGCGGGACGCCGCCCGAGACCTCGCGCCACGGGCCTTCGGACTTCGTCCGCCGGCCGGGCACGCCCCCGAACGTCTTGACCCAGCCGTCCTTGATGACGCGGATGCCTGCCTCGTCGTCGGACCGGACGATGAGGAGATCGTGGACGCGGTCGTAGAACGCGATGTTCGGTCCGCCGCCGGGGTGGAACCGAGCGTCGAGCGCCTTGCCGTCGCGGGGCCGGTCCTTCGGCTGACCGGGCAGAACGCCGGCCAAGGTCGTGACCTCGCCTGTCTTCAGGTCGAACTTGCGGATTGCCATGTTCACCTTGTCGGCGATGTAGATGTTGCCCTTGCCGTCGTAGGCCATGCCGGACGCCCGGCCCTGGCTCCGCGCGAACCGCGCCTTCTTGACCGGGCCGTTGACGTAGCCGTTCCCGGCGTTGAGCGTGGTGACCAGGCCGTTTTCGACCTTGCGCAGCCAGTCGCCGTCGCAGAGATAAACCACGCCCTTTTCGGTGACGATCAGACTCTCGAAGGGGTTAGTGAACAGCACCTCCCGACCGCGGCCGTCGCGGTGCCCCTTCACCCGTGGCGTGCCGGCCACGGTGCTGGTGTGCCAGACGCCGTCTTTGCGCTCGAGCTTGCGGAGCGTGAAGCTGGCGGCGTCGACGACGTACATCAGGTCGTCGCTCGCCATCGCGAGGTCGATGGCGTTGCCGAACGTGGCCTGGCCGGGCGGGCCGTCGGTGTTGCCCGTGATGCCCGGTGCGCCGGTGAGGACCCGTGCGGTGTCGCCTTTGACTTCCTGGATGAACGTCCCGCAGGCAACGTAGGCCGTGCCCTTGCTGTCGACGACGACGACGCCGGACGCGCCGCCCTCGAACTTCGGCCCCTGGAGAAACCATCGCACGGTGGGCGAGCCGCAGAAGCTCTTCGCCTGCCAGTCGTCGACGTCATCGATTGGAATCCATCGCTGCGCCGCCACAGACGGAATCGATAGCGCGCACAGAAGAACTGCCGGCAATAACGCCGCCCCGAATGCCTTTTGCAGGTTCATCACTTTCGGCCTCCATCGTCAATGCCCCGGCCGGTCCAGGCTGTCGTGTGCTTCGTACTATAAGGGATTGCACCGAGAACACAAGCAGGAACCGTGCGCCTGACCGTGCCTTACGATGCGGGAGGCGCAGATGCGGGCATTCCTGTGCAATCCACATGCAGGTACGGAGGGCGACTCATGGGTACGACCGTTCGAATGCTGCTTGTGCTGGCCGTGTTGCCTTTGCTCGGCTGTCACATTCCGCCGCCGAGCGGCGGGAATGACTCGTCGGCCGCTGCAACGTCCAAGAACAGTCTCGTGATTCACGCGACACGAGATTACTGGGACAGGCCTATGCACTTGACTCCAGTTACCACAATATGTGAGACTGGGGGGTGTCCTCGTAC
>CAZDHT010000238.1:0-8660 GCA_964505325.1 uncultured Planctomycetota bacterium
TGAGCTTCGCCCCTTTGAGCTTCGGCCATCTGAACTTCAGCTTGTTCTTGTAGAGCTTCACCGTTTCGTCGAGCTGAAAATCCGCGATGACGTCAAACGTTCCGCCCGGGAGAACGAGCCCGCCGGAAACGGATATCGTCGGCTTCGGTTCCGTCGGCTCCGGCGGCAGGATGTCCGTCAACGGCTCTGCGGACATGCAGTAGCCGCCGGCAACCAGAAGGACGAGCAGAGGGACCCAGGCCTTTGGCGCTTGGGGTCGGAACATGGCTACCGTCTCCTACATCGGCCGATGAAATGCACGTGGTCTCCCGCCCGAGTTAATTATACACAATTTCGTGAGGACTATCGAACGGAGGGCGCCTTCTTCGGCTTGGACCCCACGGCCTCACGCCGCTTCACGCGGCCCTTGCGGTCATCCTTGCCGTCGTATTCGTAGTGCAGGATTTCGTTGCCCGGGACCTGCTTCATCGGCGTCCAGTTCCAGCTCCGCGAGCCTCGGGGCGGCCGGCCCGGCTGGTACCTGACCGTCCGCGCCTTGATGCAGCGGCCTTGGGCATCCTTGTCCAGAACGAGCAGCCCGTCCGCGCTGAACTCGATGGCGTGTTCGCCGTCGTAGCGCGTCCAGCCCGTGCGGTTCCCTCGGGCATCATAGTGATAGACGTCGCGCCAGGCTTTCGGGGCCGCAATCCTCGGGTCCACGTGGTTTACCTTGTATGAGCCGGCGACGAGGCCCGGATACAGCAGGCCGCTGATTACTGACGCATGAAACCGCTCCAGCATGGCCTTCTGGTAGCGGGTCGGGCCCTTCGTGATGGCCTGAAGCTCGACCGAGCGCTCTCCGCCGGCCTTGATGATGCCCAGCTTGATCAGCCGGGTGCGGTCGTTGTCGAAAGCCGCCTTGGCTTTGGCGTTCGCCGCCTTGTACGCGGTCTCGATGGCTTCGCGGTTCTCCGCGATGAACTTCGGGTTGCCAATCCATCCGCGGAGCGCCCGCTGGACGATGTCGTTCGCCGAAAGCTGCGGCCCAAGTCTCTTCTTAGCCAGCATGTCTCTTTCGGCGCGGCGTGCGCTGTCGCGAGCCCCGCGGGCGGTGCGTGCCTTGCCGTCCGCGGCCTTGCGCTTGTCCTTGGCGGCGGCGAGCGCTTTCTCCGCCTCGGCCAAGGCCGCCTTGGTCTGATCGGTGGGCGTCTCCTTCGCCGCCTTCTGCGCCTGGGCGCGCTCCTTGTCCGCCTGCTTCATCGCGACGTCCGCCGCCTTGAGCACGTCCGCTGCCGCCTTGTGCTTCTCCTCGGCGGCGGCCACGGCCGCGTGGAGCTTTGCGTATTCACCCGCCGCACCGCGGAGCGCGGCGAGTTCATCAGAACTGAACTGCTTCTTCAACAGCTGAGCGGGCCGCGACTTCGTCCCGGGCTCCAAAGCCTTGAACAGCGCGGGCCAGTCGGAGACGCTGAGAACCGGCGTGCCCACGCCGTATCCGATCTCCAGGAGCCGGCCGTCTACGTCGTAGGTCCGCGCCTCGCTGTCGATATAGAAGAAGGTAACGAAGCCGGGCGCAGAGTAGTATTTGCCGTTGTGCACGAAGACGCCGATGTCCACACGGTTGGATTCCATCGCCGAGCCTTTCGCGATGGGCCGCCGCGGATGGTAAGGGACGGCGATCTCGGCGGCCGAGCGGGCCTCGTTGGCGGGGTTGATCTTGATCTGGGCCGCATCGCCGCGCAGCACGACCCAGTGGAACGTCAAGGGACGCTTGTTGATATCGACGCTCGCCTCGGCGCTGACGGTCATCTTGCGCCAGTAGCTCGTTCCGCGCACGATCCGGGCGATGACGGCAGGCGTGTCGGCGAGTTTCTCCGACCGGCGAGGCCCGGAGTAGTCCCTGCCGTTCACCGGCACATCTTCCTTCACCACCTTGAGCTGGAGGATCGGCGGGATGTCGTTAAGTTGGATCCCGTGGGCCATCTGCACCATCTTCAGCGCGTCCACGTTGCGGCCAACGAACACGGTCGGGTGGGCCTTGCCGGACAGGTACTCCTTGGGATCGGCCAGATGCTTGCTCGTCGTGCGGAGAATCATCTGCACGGTCGGCATCAGCAGGCCGGCTTCGATCAGCTTCTTCTTCACCTCCGGCCGGAACGCCGCCAGGGCGAACGGGACGGCCCTCATGAAGGGCTGGTCGGAGCCCGACGAGCCCTGCGACGCGATGAGATAGGGGGTGTTGGTCGGATAGAGGTCGCCGTAGCCGGGGGTGCCGTTGTGGCCGGGGTCGTGATCGCGGTGTTCGGGGTAGATGTACAGGTTGCTGCGCCGGTATTGCATATAGAGGAACGCGAGGCCGCGGGGATGGCTGTAGTAGGACCGGACGTTGCTGCCGTTGCGCAGCGGCGGGCCGGACGTGGAGGAGTTGCCGAACACCACGTGCGGGAGGAGGGTTCGCTGCATCGCCCAATCGGCCCGGCTCTTGAGTTGCGCGGCCGTGTACGTGACCTTCTGCAATTGGGGATAAGGAGCTATTCGCAGCCCGGAGTGCCCGCGGTCGCGGTTGTCATACCAGTCTCCGACGTTGCCCGCCGCGGTGCCCTCCTTGTGCCACTCTCGCAGCAGGTCCCCCAGCTTCCCCCTGGCAGTCGTGATGGGTTTCGGCTTCGCGTTTGCGTCGGCAGCGGCTTCGGCCGCTGCCACACCGAGCAAAATCAGGCAGGCCGATACAGCCGCCCTTCGCAACGTCCGCAAGTTTGTCTCCTCGTCTTGCCCTTTTACTGATGATAAAGGAAAAGGCTGCGGAATGCCAGGATTTGGGGAAGAAGGCAGGGTCATTCGAAACTCAATTCTCGCTTGCCGCTGTAGGAGCGGTTTGCGAACCGCCCCTACAGCCCCCGAAGCGGCGGAATCCGGGTCATTTGCAGCCGAGGGCATCCGCCTTCGCAGGGCTTCGGCGGACGGGTTGAGCTCGGCCGTTTCCAGAGGAGAATTGAATGACCCTGCCTGAAACGGCGCCGAACAGGCTTGAAACGGAGAAGTACCTGCGGCCTGAACACAGGTTTTGACAGGACTTGGAGGCCCCCGCCTGCCGAAGCAGGCTAGGGCCTGCGAAGGCGGGATTGACTGGATGGTCGCCGCTCTGCGGCGACGGCGAAGCCGTCGGACCTCCTGTCCGTCCTGCTCGTCCTGTCTATAGGCTCTTCTCCGCGCTGCGAGTGAGCGAGTGAGGAGTCTCGGTTTTTTTGCCGCAATGCCCGCGGCATCGTGGTATAATTCGATGAGGGGAACGGGAATCCTGCTGTCGCGCGAGACGGAGGCGGTGAAGTGAAACGATTGCTGCTGGTGGCCGCGGTGTGCGTGCTCTTCCTCTGTTCTGCGGTGAAGGCGGACACCGTACATCTTTCGACCGGAGGCAAGGTCGTCGGCACGATCGCGCGGCTCGAACTCAAGCTCGGGCCGCTCACGAAGGTGTTTTCGCGCGAGCAGATCGGCTCGATCAAGAACGAAGACGGGAAGTGCAAGGTCGTCGGCAAGACGGACAAGACGGCGTACGTCGGGGACGTCGGGTCGGTGTCGATGCGGACGGTGGCCGGCGTTCTTACCTTCACCGGCAAATCGGTCAAGTCCGTGGAATTCAACGAGGCCACCAAGCTGAAGCCGAACGACAAGCCGCAGGTGGACGAGAAGTCGGACCCGGTCGATGATCCGCTCCTTAGGCCCGATGACAAGAAGCCCGACAAACCCCAGCTCACCGATGAGCAGAGAAAGGAACTCAAGCGGTTGGTCAAGGTGTCTGCCGAGCTTCGCGATGAGTATCTGAAGAAGGCGAAGGAGCTGGAGGCGGCGGGGTACGAGGCGGTGAGGGACAAGTATGCCGGCAGGTGGGACACGGTCTGCCAACTGGTGGAGGAGAAGCGCGAGAGATACGCCAAGTACGCCGGCAAGATTGACACGACGGGCCGTCCGAGCGTCACGACCGGCGGGCTGGGTGTGAACATGGGCCGTACCACCACGGTCACGACGTCGGGCGCCGCCGCGGTCGCGGTGCAGGAGTTGAACGCCGCAGAGGCCAAGAAGAAGAGCCTGGCGGCGACGATCAAGGCGGCCAAGTCAGCGGTCAAGGACCGGGCGCGGCTGCGCCGCGAGGCGGTCCGGCGCTATTCCGACGCCATCTATCGCGCCCTGATCACCGGCAAGGAAATCCCCGAAGATACGATCAAGGAGGTCTACGAAAAGGCCCTGAAGCGGGGGAAGTAGCGCGCGTTTCGAGATTACCTGAGCCTGGCCGGATGATGGTCTGGCTGGGCCGGTTGGTGTGGGCTCAGAACGGAAACTCGTAGTGCTGCAGGCCGAGTTGGGCCTGCATTTCTTTTATGTTGTCCTGGAGGCGATGGTTGATCGGGATGCCCCTCTTCCTGGCCGCTTTCTCGGCCTCGTGTTCCTTCTCGCCCGCCGTCCAGATCCGCGCTTGACCCGGAACCCTTCTCGATGCTCTGAGGGTGCGGCAGATCTCGCCCGCCGTCTTCTTGAACGCGTCCAGCTCGACGAAGTGTGTGATGTCAATGGCGAGGAAGAAGTGCCCGAGGTTGTACGGCACCCGCTTCTCTCCTTGCCATCCCAGTAGCGCCTTGGTGTGACTGCCGCCCTGGAGCGCCGCCGACAGGATCTCGGCCATCGTGGCGTAGCCGTAGCCTTTGTGCCCGCCGAGGGACTCGCCGGCGCCTCCGAGGGGCAGGAGCGCGGCGGCGCCAGCTACGAGGTCCGTGAGCAGGGCACGGGTGTCGGTGTGCGGGTTGCCTTCGATGTCGATGGCCCAGCCCTTCGGCGTCGGCTTGCCCTCTCGGTCGAGCACCTCGATCTTGCCGCGCTGGGTGATTGAAGAGGCGCAGTCGATCACGAACGGGAACGCATCGTCTGTCGGGCAGCCGAACGTGATCGGGTTGGTGCCAAGCAGCGGCTCGACGCCGAACGTGGGCGCGACGCTCGGCCGCGCGTTGGTCGTCGTCATCCCGCCCATGCCGGCGCGGATCGCCATCAGCACGTAGTAGCCTGCGATGCCATAGTGCGTGGAATTCCGAACCGCGACGGACCCAAGCCCATACTCCTTGGCCTTGCCGATGGCCATGGTCATCGAGCGGACGCCGATCACGTGGCCCATGCCGTGTCCACCGTCGACGACGGCCGTAGCGCCCTGGTCGCGGACCACCTGGAAGTCCGTCGTCGGGAACTGGATGCCGGCCCGGATCCGGTCGTAGTACATCTTCAGCCGGCCGATCCCGTGCGACTCGATGCCCCGGAGGTCCGAGGTGATGAGGACGTCCGCGCACACGTCTGCATCATCCGGCGGCACACCAAGGCCGACGAACACGTCGACCATGAAGGTACGCACGACGTCGACGGGCACGTAAGCGGTTTCGGAGCCCACGTTCTGTCCTCCCAGAGGGTTGGCAAGACAAAGGATTGGATCTGGGCGGGCACAGTATATCGGTGCTTGCCCCGAGCCGCAACGGTAAACGGGGAAGTGTGCCTGGAACGGGGGGCAACGGCGCGGAAAACGGGGACAGATAACTTTCTTTCGCCGAGGGGGCAAGAGGGATCGCCACCGGCGCTCCACCCGGCGAAAAAAGTTATCTGTCCCCGTTCTTCCGCTGGCAGCTAACCGGCGCCGTACCTCATCACCAGTTGGTAGACGGCTTCCTCGATCACCTCACGGACGGCCAGGTCCATTGCGTTGCTCATTCGGAAGTTGGCGCCAAACCGCCAACGGTACCCAACGCGGAAGCCGGTTTTGCGGACCTCGCGGCGCACGTCGATGGAGTCCTTGACGACCCCCGTCCCCGGGTCGTACACGCGCATGTCGATGCCGACCTGGGCTCGGAACATGTTGACCCCGAGGCGATGGCCGTGATAGCCCAGGCGCACGCCGCCGCCGCCCTTCTGGTCGAACTCAGTGACGGCGCCGGCGAAGATCAGGTCGGCCCCGGCCAGCTTGGTCGTTCCCGCCGTGCCGGTCGCCTCCCCGGTTCTCTGGAGGTTTTTCTCGGTAAGGATTTCGTTCAGCCGGTCGCGCTCGACCACCTTGAAGTGACCGGTCTTCACCAGCGCCGTGACCAGTTGGTCGGTCATTCCCTGGGTGAGCGTGAGCCCGTGCACGAACCCGACGCTGTTCTTGAACCGGTAGACCGTAACGGTCTTCACCTTCGCCGGGTCGGGCGGCGGAATCGAGCGGAGCTTCTCCGATATTCGGCTGCCTTCCGTCGTCGGCATGGGGTTGAGCGCCTGTTCGATGGCTTGACATCCGACCAGCACACTGCAAACAAGGACCACCAGGATCATGCTACAGGCTCGCATCGCAGGCTCCTTTCCAAAATGCGCCTTCAGAAGTTTACGGCTATCCTTCGGGCTCGACCTGCGTGCGGCCGAGACCCCACGCCACCCACAATAGCTCAAGAACGTGCGGATGTCAAACTACTTTCCCGGACGACGAAGCCGCGGCGAAGGCCCCTGCGTGTGGTTCTCGCCGCGTTTGTGATGGGCGGCAAAGATGTCACCCGCGCCGCGGGCGGATCCGGTTGCAGGAACAACACAGGGGCATCTCCTTGCCTCGGCGTCGTTCGTGCATTGTCCGATATTTCTGGTATATCTTGTTGTTCCAGATTTCCTCAAGCGTGTGCTCGTGGACGTTGCCCATGATCACCTCGAACTTCCAGTCGGAGCAGCACAGGACCGCGTCGCCTCTGTAGTTGATGTACATCTGTCGGAACGGCAGCCGGCAGCGATGCCTCTTGGCCTCGTGGCCGGCGGGCGCGACGCCGCCGATGTTGCCCGCCCGGTTCCAGAACCGCATCGGGGCTTCGGCCATCCAGCGAAGCCTGAAGTTCACTTTGCCGTTCCGCTCGGGCATCCGGTGCAGGTTCACCGAGTGGCGCAACAGGACGTGCTCATCCTGCTCCGCCAGGTCGCGCAGAATCCGCTCCTTCTGCTCGTATTCCTTCCGGTCGCCGTACACGTTGACGTGCACGCCGTCGATGGTGCTCTGGACCAGGCGTGTCCGGACGTCGGCAGAGAGGAGCCGGTCACCGTTAGTGTTGATGAAAATGATGTTGTCCGGGAACCGTTCGCGAATCCGGGCGATGACGTCGAAGATCCTCTCGTCGAGCAGCGGCTCGTTCATCAGGTATGGCGAGATGCGGCCGCGGTATTTCATCGCGGCCAACTGGTCGAGGATCGCCTCCAGCGTCCGCTGCTCCATCAGTTCGCCGGTCTTGCGCAGGCCGTCGCGGTTGGGGCAGAAGTCGCAGGAGCGATTGCAGAAGTCGATCGTCTGGATTTGGATTCCTCTGAGCTCGACGCGGAATCCCTTTTTCTTCATCAACCACATGGCTGCCGCCCCGCAAGGTTTCCGGCCACGCATTGGCCAAGGGAATCTTAACAAGGGAACGCCTACTCCGCAACCCTGTTTGCCTGCTCCGCGGAAACACCTGCTCCGTGGTCGGCCGCGCGTCACACAGTCGGACGGGCCCGCGTTGACTTTCCAAGGGCGCGTGGGTATAAAGACCCGACCGAACGGGCGACCGGGGACAGTGGATGAGAATCCTCCACGTGGCGACGCACACGGGGGTCTACCGCGGGGGCGCGGTCCAACTGTGCCGGATGGCGATCGGTCAGCGACGTCGCGGCCACGACGTCTCGGTGATCGTGCGCGAGCGCCGGCGCCAGAGCGAGGAGGAGGAAAGGGCTCGCGAGACTTGGACGCACCTTGAGAACGCCGGTGTGCACGTGATCCACCTCCCGTATGCGACGCTGCGGGGGAAGCTCGCGCTCCGTCGGATGTTCAAGCAGCGCGGCGTCGAGATCATCCACGCACACAAGAACGATGCGCTGGTGGCCTCGTGGCTGCTCAGTTGGGGGGTACGGGGGCCGGCGCTGGTCGCCCAGCGAGGCACCGTCTCGTTTCCGTCCGGGCTGGCGCGGCGGGCATTCCGCTCGCCGCGCACGGCGGCAGTCGTTGCGGTGTGCCACGCCGTGAGGAACGTGTTGACCCGGGCGCTCGGCCCGCACGGGGACAAGGTCGAGGTAGTCTACGGCAGTGTGGACCTGTCGGAGTTCGCGCCTCGGGCCCCGCTGCCCGAGCTCAAGGCGAAGTTCGGCATCCCCGCGAGTGCCAGAGTCATCGGAAGCCTTTCACCGTACCGCCGGGCCAAGGGCTTTCAATTCCTGATGCCGGCGCTGGTCCCCGTGCTGAGGGGCCATCCGGACACTCACGTGGTTTTCCTGGGCAACAAGGTGAAGAAGCGCGTGGCGCCGATGGCGGCGGAACTGGGCATCGCCGGCCAGTGCCACTTCGTCGGGCACCAGACCAGGGTTGCGGAATGGCTTTCGATCATCGACCTGACCGTGATGGCCGCCACCCGGCTGGAGGGGCTGTCGGGCGTGCTGCGCGAGTCGCTGGCGATGGAGGTCCCCGTGGTCTCGACCGATCGCGCCGGCAACCGCGAGATCGTGCGTGACAGGGAGACCGGGCTTCTGGTGCCGCCGCGCGACGCGGGCGCGCTGACCGACGCTCTCAACTGGGCGCTGGCTCACCCCGACGAGATGAAGCAGATGGCCCGCGCCGGCCGCAAGTGGGTCGAGGGTAATTGCAGCATCGAGACCCAGGCGGAGAGGCTGGAGCAGAT
>CAZDHT010000239.1:0-3270 GCA_964505325.1 uncultured Planctomycetota bacterium
GTGTTCGCCTGCACGTGCAGGCGAACACCCTGTCCTATAACATATGCTATGTCGAGTCATGGCGGCGATTCCTTCCAAAGACGGCTCGGCTCGCCTTCCCTGCGAAACGACCCTCGCCGACGCCCCTGCACCGCAACCGCTCGTCGCCACAGACTTCCGCTGCTCGAAAAACCACCTCGCGCCCGCGCCGTTTGCACCAACAGGGCCCGTTCCTCCAACTGCAGGGAACACCGCTTTTGCGCCCATTTCAGGCCCTGCTGCACCAATCGCCTCTGATCAACGCAATCGCCTTTGCGCCGCGCCCTGTGATTCAGACAGTCTTGCGGGACGGAACAGAGAGGCGGGCAGCGGCCCGGCGCGAGCTCAGCTCCGTGGCCGGCGAGATCACCGGTCCGCCTCGGTTGGTGCAGGTCGGCCAACTGCGCACGGGGCGAATGTGTTCGTATGAACGTCCAGACGAACACATCCGGGAAGTCGCACAAAACGGTGCATGACGGCGTTTCAGGGAAGTGTCCGTCTGTCCGGACAGACGGACACTTCACCCCCGCGCGCTGGCACGCCATGCGGGCCCCTGGCTGCGTCGGGCCGGGTGCTTGCGAGAGCCGAGACACGAACGCCAGTGGCCATCAGTGCACGGCGGGGGTGAGCGAGGCAGAGCGCCCTGCGTCTTCCGCGGGACTGTCTGAATCACAGGGAACAAGCTCTTGAACTCACCACCGGGGCGGAGTAGATTCCCTACTTGGTGGGTGAGGATTCCGGGAACCGTTCGGCCCCGGAACGCGTCTAACTCACCAACGGCTCATTGCGCAAGGAGGCCACGATGACGAAGAGAGCACTGGTCTGTCCGCTGGCGTTCGTCCTGGTGTTTGGCTCGTCCGCCGGGGCGATGATGGTGGATATCCCGCTCGAGATCCTGACGACGAAGAGCGACCTGATCATCACGGGAAAGGTCACGGCGGCGGCCGTGCCTGCCCAGTTCGAACGGGCAGTCCCAGACTACCCCAAACCGGTCAGAGCGTGGTACACCGAGTACAACGTCACCGTCGACCGCGTCATCAAGACAGCGGAGGGAGTGAAGGCCAGGAAAGGCGACAAGATCGTCGTCGTTTCGCAGTCGGCGCCGCCACGGCAGCCGGGGCTGATCATGGTCGACGGCCCGTCGTACGCCAATCTGAAAAGGGACGCCGCCTACGTCCTCATCCTCCACAAGCTGCCCGGCAATGAAGGTTACTACCTGCGGCCGTACTTCAAGTGCTTTCGGCCCAATCGCAAGCAGGATGTCGATCCGATCGTAAAGGCCGCCCAGGTAGACAAGTGGGCTTGGGGGGAGGCGGCCAACGGTCTGCAGTTCGCGCTGGTGACCACGCGGAGCTGGGCGCAGCTCGGGCGGCAGGTCGTGCGGCGGCGCGTCGGCGGACGGTGGGTCAAGATGCCCCCAAGCGTCCACGTCCAATCCGTGATGGCGCTGCGCAACGTGTCGAAAAAGCCGATCACGGTCAGCGTCTACCCCGGCGACCGGTTCCTTTCGCTGGGTGCGGTGAACGACGCCGGCAAAAGGGTCGACGTGGACTTCTACGCCTACCTGCAGGCGAAGAAGCCCGCCCCGTTCGACCCGGCAGGGAACACGCTGAAGGTGCAGCCGGGCAAGATCACATTCATCTCGTCGTACGGCAAGGGCGAGTACGGCATAGGCTTCAACCTCGCCGCGCCCGCCGGCAAGTGGAAGCTGACCGCGACGTACGCGGCCAAGCGCAAGGGCGCGGGCCTATGGATCGGCACCGTGTCGTCTGCCCCGGTTGACTTCGAGGTCCGGGCCGCGCGCAAGAGATAGCGCGAGAGCATGGGGCAGCGTGGGAATGGGCAAGGGGCTCTGCTCAGGCTACTTCGGGCGTTCAGCGGCGCGCAACCACACGGGTGCCAGCTTGATCTGGACTGCCTTCTCGATAATGTCCTGGACGGTACGCCAACTGGCGTCCTTATCAGCGAGGACCAGGACGGGCCGCTTCGCCCGCCGCGGGCGCTTCTCGCGCAGTTCCTTCTCCCGCCGCAGACACTGCTCCACATCCCGCAGCGTCAGCCGCTGCTTGCCGACAGAGATCACGTCCCGCCGGCGCCGGGCGGAGGGCGGCTCGCCGACCCGACGAACGGTGATGATGAGCCGGCCTCCCAGATCAGGCTTTACGTCCGGCGCCTTTGGAGCGCCCCGGTCGGGCTTTCGGGCGAACTTGGGCAAGTTCCGTTTGGACGCCGCCAGGCGTACGTGTTTGAACCCCGCCGTCTCGGCCGTGCGGACGGACTGAGCGACCCAGCGCCACGCGACCTGAGGCTCGGCCTCTACAATGACGGGGACCTTCTCGCGGACCTGCTTGTTGCGCCCAATCTTGTCCAACTGGTCTCGGAGCCAGCGCCCGGTGCCCCGCGGCCGCGGGGCGCTCATGGTGTCGTCAATCGTTGTCAGCGGGGGCGCGTCCGGGCCGGCCTGTGACACGCGGAGCGTTATTCGCACCTCGGTCGTGCTGAGAGGCGCCCGGTCCTTTCCGCCCTCCCCCGGCTTGAGGCGCGCCGGCTCGACCCCTTCCATCTCCTCTATTATGGGCGGCTCCTCGATCAACAGGAACGGGTCGTTCAACGGGACGAGCAGGGTGCCACCCCGGATGTCGTCAAGCCGGATTCCGCCCGGGGTCCCGTCTCGGTTCCAACTCTCCACGAGAAGCACAACCAGCCCGCCCGCCCCGGCAACGGGCTTTTCCTCCTGTCCGTCGCGGTCATCGTGTTGGTCCCGCTGGTCTGCGGAGTCATCGCCGTGCGTGTGCGTCCTGCGGGAGCGCTCCGCCTCATCCGAGCCGCACCCGGCCAGCGCCCCCAGCATCAGGACGGCCAGGCACGCCACCATCGCCCGCTCAAGGGTCAGACGCGCACGACTCCGCCGTTCTTCACCCGGTCCCATCATCTTCCCTCCGGTGGCGGCTGTTCCACGTTGCCGCGGCCCAAGTGCCGGCGGAGCATCATCTCTGACGTCCGGCAACAGTCTAGCCGGTCTCACCGGGCTCGGCAAGCCGGATATGGCGCGCCCGGCATGCCGTACGGGCGCCGTCCTGGGTGCACAAGCGGTCGCATCACCTGGGTGGACTTTCCGGTGGCGTTTCCATATAGTGGCGGGCGGACAGGCCGTCACTTCTCTCAGGCAGCGGACAAGGGAAGATGAGCCAGAGCGATCAGTCATCCGACCTCGAATGGTGGCGACAGCCCCTGATCATCCTCGCGCACGCG
>CAZDHT010000239.1:3280-8602 GCA_964505325.1 uncultured Planctomycetota bacterium
CGACCGACGCCGCGTCCATCGAACAGCTTGTCAAATGGAAGCGGTCGATGGGCTTCGACACCGAACACCTCATCCTCAACCGCAGCATGATGGAGGGCGAGGAGGGTGGCGACGACTCGGGCGCGTATCTCTTCAAGAACCGACACGGCTACAAGGAAGACTGGCTCGGCAAGTATCTGCCCGTCGCGCACCGGCACGGGCTGCGGGTGATCGTCTACTTCAACTGCCACTGGTTCCGCCGGTCATCGTTTCCGGACGACCACTTCCTCGTCGACGCACGCGGCCAGCCGGCGACGTTCTACGGCAGCGGTGGCGGCATGTGCCCGCGCGGGCCGTTCCGGCAGTGGTCCGCCGAACTCGCCGAGGACCTCGGCAAGTACCCCATCGACGGTGTGTTCCTCGACGGCCCGTCACAACACCGTTGCTGGTGCACCGCGTGCCGCGACGAGTTCCAGAAGCTCCACGAGCGCCCCTTACCGGCGAGCGCTGCCGAGTGTCCCCGCGAGCTGGCCACCGCCTATGCGGAGTTCCCGAGCGACGGCGCGGGCGATTACGTCCGCGCCTTTGCCCAAGGGCTGCGCCGTACGAACCCGGATGCCATCCTTTACATCAACGACCGCGCCGACGGCGGAGACGGCAAGGTGATGACCGCCACCGCCGACGTGACCCATCTGGTGGGGAGCGAGGGCGGGTTCGTCGGCTATCGTCCGCTCGAGCACCGCTTCGCCTTCAGGCCCGGCGTCGCCGCGAAGGTGCTGGAGTGCCGGGCGCGCGGACGCGGCCGGGTGGTGTTCTCGGACTGCGGCTACAAGTCGTTCGACTACCACGCGCATCCGAAGGCCGAGATCGCGCGGATGTACGCCGGCACGATCTCCAATGGCGCCAACCCGTGGTTCCTCGTGCTGCGCGACGCGGAGAAGACCGAGGGGGTTCAGACGGCGCTGCGTTTCAACCGCCTGATCGCAGAGAACCGGGATTCGCTGGCAAACGGCGAATCGCTCGCGGAGGCGGCGCTGTTGCACAGCCCGCTCAACATACAGCTCGGCGCGTCGGTCGACCGCGAGGCGGATGACGTGGGCCGGCGCGATGCGGCCACCGGCCGCCTCGCCGTCTCGCGCCACCTGAGCGAGTTCGAGGGCATCTACGCCGCGCTGGCGCGGTCGGGCTATCCGTTCGACGTGATTGAGGAGGTGGACCTTCTGGCCGACGAGCTGTCTGATCGGACGAAGCTGATCATTCTCCCGGCGGCCGGCGCGGTTACCGACGAAACCGCCGAGGCGCTGCGCGGGTTCGTGGCCGACGGGGGCTCGCTGCTGGCCACGTTCGACACGTCGCTGTTCGACGCCGAGGGTCGCCGCCGTGACGACTATGCGCTCGCCGACGTGTTCGGCGCCAGCATCGACGGTGATCTGCTCGGCCCCAGCAAGCTCGACTACGTGGCGGCGACCGAGAAGAACGAGCTGACCGACGGGCTGAGCCAGGCGGTTCTGCCGTGCCCGGAGTACTGGTGGCACATCAAGGCGGCGGACGTGGCCGAGCCGCTCCTCTTCTATCACGGCAAGATGCCGCGGCGATACGCCAAGCTCCCCCCGGTGTCGGGCCGGCCCGCCGCGGTACTGAACAGGTTCGGCGAGGGCCGGGCGATGCTCATCCCGTCCGCCATCGGCGACCACTACCGCACGTGGACGTTCCCCGACCAGCGCATCCTGATTCGGAACGCCGCGCGAATGCTCGCGGACCCGCCCGTCCGGGTCATCGGCGGCGACGAGTTCATCGAGACCACGCTCCGCCGTGGCGCCAACGGCGCCGTCGTGGTTCACCTCGTGAACTGGGCGTCGGCCCAGCGTCCGGCGACGCGCGCGATCCCGCTCGGGCCGCTCGATATCCGTGTCCGGCTGCCGAAGGATGCGGAGCCTGGCTCGGTCGACGGCAAGTTCGCCGCCGGTGCGTTGGAGTTCTCCGCCGAACGGGGAGCCGTCCGCTTCACCCTCCCGCGACTGGCAGAATACGAGATGCTCGTTATAATGTGAGAGCTTCCGGTCGAGCTCACGAGTCCAATCAGGAGGCGCATGTGCAGTACGCGCAGTACGGCAAGGATGGGCCGATGGTATCGCGGCTTGGGTTCGGCGTGATGCGGCTCCCGCCGCTCAAAGGCGGTGGATGGGGCACCGTGCACTTCCGCAAGTCGGTCGGCCTTATTCGCCAGGCGCTTGAGGCCGGCGTCAGCTTCGTCGACTCGCACCACAACTACCACGAGGGGCTGAGCGAGGTCGCCATCGGCAAGGCGCTCAAGGGCTGGAGGGGCCACCGCGTCACCATCCAGACCAAGACTCCGTTCTACCGCAACGAGCCGCAGCGGTTCTTCAAGCAGCTCATCGAGGAGGCGCTCGAAAAGCTCGGCGTCAACTGCATCGATTACCTGTTCTTCCACATGATGCGAATGGACATGTTCCAGAAGCGCGGGAAGAAGTTCTTCGCGCTGACCGACTGGGCGATGAAGAAGGGGTACATCCGCCACCGCGGGTTCTCCTCGCACGACAAGCCGGAGAACGTGAAGCAGTTCATCGACACCGGCGAGTTCGCCGCGATGCTCCTGAGCTACAACTGGCAGAACCCGGAGATGGCGGACACCATCGCCTACGGCGCGGACAAGGGGATGGGCGTGTCGATTATGAACCCCGTCGGCGGCGGGTCGCTCGCCGTGAACACGAAGCCCGTCCTGCGGCTGCTGCCCGGCGCGAAGAGCGGAGCCGAGGTCGCCCTTCGATACGTACTGGCCACGCCCAGCGTCACGCTCACCTTGTCCGGCATGAACACGCCGGAGCAGGTCGAGGAGAACACGCGCGTCGCGGCCCGCAAGGTGCCGATGACGCCGAAGCAGTGGAAGGCGATGCATGACCGGCTGGACGCGATCAAGCGCAAGGCGGACGTCATCTGCACGCACTGCGGCTACTGCATGCCATGCCCGAACGGCGTAGACATCCCCGGCAACTTCCTGCTGCTCAACCGCGCCCGGCTTTTCGACATGGTCGATTTCGCCAAGGCCCGGTTCCGCCGGATGCAGAGGAGCCGGCACGGCGACCGGTCGGCGCTGGCCTGCGTGGCCTGCGGCAAGTGCCTGCCCAAATGCCCGAACGACGTACCGATCATCGAGCAGTTGCGAATGACGGCGGAGGTGCTGGGCGAATAGCGAAAGGGACGACGAATGTCTATGATTGGTGATTCGTTGACGCCGAAGGAGCGGGCGCACTTTCTCGAAGCGGCGCGAGTGGCCGGGCTGTGGTACTTCCACAACCAGAACGCCCCGGGCCAGCCGTGGGGCGGCGTCGACGAGAGCGCCGACCTCGGCCGCTACCTCTACGAGTACTTCCCCGCGACCGGGAAGTGCCGGGGGACCGGGGTGTGGAGCCAAGGCCTCGCCACCTGCCTGCTCCAGTCGGTCAGCCAGGTCACTGACATGGAGGGAGGGCGCACGTTCGCCAAGGCGGCGGAGATGGGCGCCGCATACCTGATGAGCCTTCAGAACCTCGACAGCCGAAACCAGAAGGCGTTCGGCGGGTTCCGCGAGCACAACCCGCAGGACGCCTGGAGCTACCCGCGCGACGGCGCCACCGGGGGATTCGCCCTCGCCGCCATGTACAAGATGACCGGCGCCGCCGGGTACCTCGAACGCGCCAAGCTGTTCTGCGAATGGTACAGCGGCCCCGGCAGCAACGATGAGACGTGGCCATACGATTTCTTCGACTTCGCCAAAGGCGAAGGTTCCTGCAAGGTGCCCGGCGATTGGCAGGCGGGCGGCGCCCTCGTGTACCTCTACACCGCCAAGTGCGCCGGCGATAACGAGTGGATCGAAAAGGGCTTCCGGCCGGTGATGCGGAAGCTGCTGGAGATCGGCGACCCGACGGCCGTGGACGGCGCCGAGCACCTGTGGCACGGCGAGAGCCGCATCACCGTGGGCAACGATGACTTCGCCACCATCGTCCTGATGGCCGCGTTCCTCGAGTTCGAGGACGAAGCGTATCTCGACCTCGCCCGCAAGCGGCTGCGGTGGATGATGTCATTGCAGGACGAGGACGGCTCGTTCCCCAACAGCGGCGGGACGTTTGTGACGGCGCTCACGATGCTCGAGTTCTGCGACCTGGCCGAGAAGAAAGGCCTGCCTGACGATACGGGCGAGATCGTCGAGCGGCTGCTGCGGGCGGCGCGGTTCGGGCTGACCCTACAGAACCACGACCCGCGCGACCGCCGCGCCTATGGCGGGTTCTGGGGACAGTCCAACTATGGCGTCGGCCGCGACCGGATCCACAACCGGTCGACCAGCTACGGCGGGCATCTGTTCCTGCGGCTCGCCGGGCACGACGCGCCCTGCCTCTCTGTGACTCAGTGGATAGTGGATGGTGGATAGCCGTCCGCAACAACCCACCGTCCACTGATCGCTGACAACGGATCGCTGGTCAGTGATCGACGCGGACGAGGCCCTGGTCGGCGGCGTATTTGCGGAGTGAGCTGATCTCGTCCCACGACGGGTGAGCGACCAGCTCGGGGAATTCTCCTGCCCGGTACGCCGGGTGGTATTGGCCCAGCACGTTGATCGCGCAGCCGGGGGCGGCCTTCACAACGATGTCGATCACCTCGTGGCTCTTCGCAAGGTCACCGGGCATCACCAGGTGCCGGACGAGCACACCCTTCGTGGCGACGTGCCCATCGAGTTCCAGCTTCCCGACCTGCCGGTACATCTCTGTCAGCGCCGCCGTCGCGACTGCGGGGTAGTCGTCCACTCCGGAGTATTTCTTGCCTGCGTCGGTGTCTGCCCACTTGAAGTCCGGCATGTAGATCTCAATCAGGCCCTCGAGCAGTCGCAGGGTCTCGACCGACTCGTATCCCCCGCAGTTGTAGACGACCGGCACGGCCAGGCCGTTCGTGCGGGCGATGACAATTGCCTCCGCGACGGCGTGGGCGACGTGCGACGGGGTCACGAAATTGACGTTCTCGCACCCGTTCTCTGCGAGTTGAAACGCGAGGGCGGCAAGTTGTCCGGGGGTGACCTCCTGTCCCCTGGTCGAGTGGCTGATATCGCAGTTCTGGCAAAACACACAGTCAAGGTTGCAGCCGGAGAAGAAGATGGTCCCGCTGCCGCCGCGCCCGACCAGCACCGGCTCTTCGCCGAAATGCGGGCCGGCGGACGCCACCTTCGCCCGCGCGCCGATGCGGCAGGCGCCGATCTGGCCGGCCGTGCGGTCCACCCGGCATTCGCGCGGACACAGGGTGCAGGAGCGCAGCGTTTCCGTGAGTTTGCGTGCGCGTTCGGCGGTCATCCTCGCC
>CAZDHT010000240.1:0-8591 GCA_964505325.1 uncultured Planctomycetota bacterium
TATCGACATGCGGAAGGTGCAGCTTGAACCCCTTTCGTTTTAGCCAATCTCCAGGCAAAGCCCGGCGGCATGCCCGGCGGCAAGGTCATTCAGTTCCACACCGCTCGACACCCGTGGCCGAGACGTAAAACGAATGTCCCACGTGGGACATTCGTTTCGCGCTCTTGATCAGGGTCGTCGATTTGTCTCTGGGGAGCCGGTGGGGGCGTCACGAGTACTCGTCAGCTACGTCGCGGACGATCCGGGCCCACTCCCCGAGCCGTTCGGGCTGATGCTCGACGGTCTCGATGTCCTTGAGCGTGATGTCGACGTGGCAGCCCTTCGACACCTCCAACGCTTCGCGGACGGCGCGGCGGACGTAGTCGGGGTCGAACCCGCAACAGACGTGTTCCGCCGGGCTGGGGCGCCAGGAGAGCACGTAGTCGCCGCCGATCTGCTCGGCGCATTTTCGGACGTCGGCGCGCGGGGCGACGGCGATCCGCCGCAGGTTCGAGATCTTCCGCAGCACGTCAATCTTGCGGGTCAGGTCCTCACAACAGCCGTACGCGGTGAGCCCGAACTTCTCTGCGATGGGGGCTTGGTAGCTGACCATGAACTCGTCGAACATGGCCGGCGACACTTCGGTCGTCTCCTGCGAGGCAATGAACGTCCACAGTTGGCCGCGGGTGACGCTCCCGCCGTCCGCTTGGGGGGCGGGCAGTTCTTGGGAGTACGGCATCGCCTGGTTCTGATGGTCGCAGAGATGCCAGTCTCCCGCCGCCTCGGCTTCCGCCTGCGCCGCCAGGATGCCGTCCCGCATGAACGCCAGCAGCCCGTGCAGCCATTGAGGATTGTCGACCATGTCCCACATCATCTGTTCGAGGCCGCGCAGGTGGGCGAGGTCAGTCGAAATGTCCGCGCTCCACTTGCTCCACGCCGGCGCCCGGTCGATGTTGATGGTGATGATGTCGCCGATGGCATCGTCGAGCCGCGCCACGTTCCGCTCCGTCGCCTCTTCGTCGATGACGTGACGCGGCACCACCAACTTCGAGATATCGTCCAGCTCCTTGATCGGCGGGTCGAACATCCACGCGCCGCGATGCTCGGTGCTGGGGATGTGCTCGACCTTCGGCCCCCAAAGCCCGCCGGGCGGGGTGACGCGCGTGGCCTCCTGCGTGATCCAGGGCTCAAGGATGAAGTCGTCGCCGAGGGTGTCCTGAAAAAGGTTGTGGCGGAAGGTGCTCTCGTGCCCTCGGAAGAACGGGTCCTCGCATTCGAGCTGGGGATCGGTGATCTCGCTCCGCGCGGCGAACCAGCGGACGTAGACCAGCGGCCGTGTCGGAATCAGGCTGTTGTGTTGGCGCCACAGCTCGCGGCGCTCATCCTGCACGTCTTTGCTGCAGACCTCCGCGTACCTTTTCGCGAGGTCGCGGAGCACGGCAATGTCCTTCCGGTTTTCCACGTGCGCTTCCTCAATGTCGGCGGGCGCTCACAGCGCCCCGGCCAGGTAGGCGTCCAGCTCTCCCGGCGTGGCGGTGAGCGTATCGTACCAGGGCCCGAACCGCTCGCAATCCGGTGCGCCGTGCCTGCGGCATCTCTCCGGCCGCCGGTCGTAGATGGTGCACAGATTGTCGTCGTCGAGGTAGATGCACTTGCCGCCGACGACCAGATACCATCTGCGGTGTCGGATGGCGACGCTTACCGAGTCGTATTGCGGGTGCCATTTCATGTCGTCGATGTCGGACTTCGTTCTCGGCCGGTGGATGAATATGGCCAGGTCGTGGCAGCAGAGAGCGGGGCAGTCTATGCAGGTCGACGGCGAGCCCTCCTTTGTACGCCCCTTCTTGATCGCGTCTTTTCGCTTCGATTGGGCGTCCTTTTTCGGCTGTCTCTTGCCCATCGAGCGGCAGATCCTCCTGGCAGTTAAGAGCGCAGAACTGGTGTCACGTGGAATGTTCTACTGGGTTTGAGGCCCGGGTACAACGCCTTAGACGTCGAACGACAAGATTCAGGAGGCCGGCACCCGGAACCTATCTGCCCGATACCGAGACAACGAGTATGCCCCACGGCTTGACGGACGGGACCCGGACGACGGACCATTTGCCGTCAGCGGCGACCCCGAGGAGACTTGTCGCCGACAGTTCGTCATACTTTTTGCTTTGCTCGGCCTGATCGTGCCGTTTCCTGTCGTAGCGCTTCGGCGTGCGCAGTTCAACGCGGAGCGGCTTGCCGCCGAAGAACAGCGCGGTCCGTAGCTTGGCGCGGAACGCGCCTGCCCGGCCCCAGTCGATCAGATGGACGGCGACAGGCGCCTTTTCATCGCCGGGCTTCGCCCGGACGTAGGCGCTCACGTCGGAGGCGCCTTCGAGCGCCACCGGTGCGCTCTTGCCATAGCGTGCTTCCTTCAGACCGTGCCCGGCGACGGCGGCGTCCTCGTAGCCGTCGAGAAGCGCCGCGTTGGCGCGCACGAATCCGTAGAGGTCGGCCAGGTCCTCAGGCCTGCTGAAGACGCGCGGCGAGCGGGTCCCCGCGAACTGGTCCCAAGGAACGATGAACAGCATCCCGTTGGCGTAGCAGGCGGCGACGGCTCGGCGATAGGTCGGCGCCCTGAGGTCGTGGTAGGTGGTGTAGATCAGAAACTTGCCGCGTTTGCGGGCGTCGAGCGCGGCCGCGCGGAGGAACGCCGGGTTCACGTCCCGCCCGGCCATTTCGGCCATCCCGAAGTCGAACAGCTTCGCAATCGGCCAGCCGCGTCCGCCGAACATCGATCGGTTCCACGCCAAATTGCACGACATCGGGACCTTGCGGCCGATCTCCTTCTCGAAGCGGCCATGCATGTCTTTGAAGAAAGCGACGGCGTTCGCCACGGACCAGTGCCGGACCGCCGTCGGCTCGTCCCGCTGGATCGAGTCCACCCCCAGCTCCGCCCATTGCTTCAACTCCGCCACGTACCAGTCGCGGTGCTTCTTGTTGCTCCAGTCCGCCCAGTAGCGGCCCGGCTTCTTGAAGTGATCCAGCACCGGTTTGCCGTCCTTGTCCTTTAGCGCCTGCTCGGGGTCGCGTGTCACTGCGTTCATCGTTCCCTGGAAGCTCCAGCCCAGCTCGCGGACCTTCTTGATGAAATCCGGGGCTTTGATGTAGGACCAGTCACCGCGGGTGATGTGGAACGCCTTTCCCGCCGCGATCAGGTCGCGATCCTTGCGGAGGTGGAACAGGCGCATGCTTACGTCGCTGTACTTCGGCGCGCCGGGCGGGCGCGTCATCTTCTTTGCCACGTCGCACACCAGCACGGGGCGGTCCTCCTTCGCCTGCGCGGCCTGAGCCGGCGTTGCGGTCGCCGCCACGAGACACAGCAAACCGGCGGCGGCGACTCCGGGGCATTTCCTCATGAGGCCAGTCCTTCTTGTGACCGGTCAATACTCCCTAAACGCCACCCCTGCGTTGTCGCCGTAGTCGATGGTGACTTCGCGGGCGTCCGCAGTTGCCGGTTACTGGCTACGACGGACTCGGATGCGGCCCGGCTCAGCCACCGTGATTGCCCCGCCCAGGTCTTCCAGCCGGTAGCTTTCCAAGACGTCCGTCATGAGTTGGATCAACGCCAACGTGCCGTGATAGCGCGGACGCAGGAGCAGAATGCCGACGTTCTCGTCTGGCTTGTACGTTTGGATGTTGGCGAATCCCTTGTCCTCGGTGATCAAGATGCGAGCTTCTCGCTGCACGGCCTCCCAAATGCGTCCGTCCGCCGCTCCCGCCAATTGTTCGTCGCGAACCGTGGCCGCGTCGCAGCCCCTTCTCCGAAGAAGGTCACGAATCACTACGGAGAGATTCTCGTCGATCTAGGCTCGGGCCGGCATCAGTCCTTGCCCAGTGGGAGCACGATTTCCGATTGCATCACGACGGCCGCGTACTGGAGCGCCGCCTGTACGTCTTCCTTCGTCAACTGCGGGTAGTGCTCGATAATCTCCTCATGCGTAAGGCCCTCTGCCACCGTGCCGACAATGATCGTCACCGGGATTCGCGTCCCCTTGATGCACGGCTCGCCGTGGTGGACGTTGGGTTGTACGGTGACACGTTTACGCCACAGGTCCGGGTCCATTGCTGACCTCCTTCAAGCTCCCGCAATCATTCTAGCGCAACTCCCGTGCCAATCCAACTGTCGCTCCGCAGTCCTGTCGGGGCAATTCACATGGTGTTTCGCGGTTACCCGCGATTACCCCCGCGATTACGCGATTTCTGCTCCGAGTCGCCCATCAGAAAAGCGGCGTCAGTCTGCTCCTTCGGAGCATGAGACAGCCGCCGCACTTCGAAAGCCGGTCTGCGGCCGACTTCTCCTTCTGCTCCGCGTTCTCTGCGGTCAGTCGTACTCCCTGAACTTTACCCCCGCGTCCTCGCCGTAGTCGATGAGGACTTCACGGCCGCCGTTGAGGATGGATTTGCGGCCGGCTTCCACGACCAGCTCGTTGTAGTTGGAGTTCTTCGGCGTGGCGACGAGGCCCTTCTCGTCGATCTCGTCGAGCAGCGCCTGCCGCGCGGCAAGGTTGTCGCCGGCGGCCTCGACCCTAAGCGCTTCCTGCACGATGAACTCGACGCTGCGATAGCCGTAGCCGACGGGCCGCAGGCCGTCGCCGCTCCACGGCACGTACTGCATGAAGTCGGGGTTCGGCTCGTGGTAGATTTTCTCGCCGGCCGCGAGCGAGTGCTTGACGCCGCGGTACTGGTCGCTGTGGTTGACGATGGTGCTCCGCTCCAAGCCATTCTGCCCGTACAGCACCATCCCTTGCGAGTTCCCGCCGGGTGCCTCGTTCGGATAGCCGATTGCGTTGAATACCGTCAGCACGCCGCCATTCTCCCAGATCACGCGCCCGTCGGTCCACAGGTAGCCGTCGTTGCCGTTGGGATACTGATCGACGATGCCGTACACCGAGACCGAGGCCGGCCGCAGCCCGGTGATGAACGCCACGAGGTCGACATAGTGGCAGCCGATGTACGTGAACATGTCGGTGTTCTCGCAGGTGCACCAGTTCTGGAAGTTCGAGTCGCGGTAGTACCACGGCTCGATAAGGTGCGCCCAGCCGAATCGGAACTCGCCGAACTCGCCATTCTGCCAGCGGTTACGCGTGATGAGCGAGCGGTCATCGAGCCGCTTATGATACTCGACGCCGATGAAGAGGCCCTTGTCGTAGGCCTTTTTCTCGATCTCAACCGCCTGCTCGTATTCGAGGACCAGCGGCTTCACGCACAGAATGTGCTGGTCGTGCTCGAGCGCGACCTTGAGCACCATGTGGTGAAGCTGGTCGGGCACGGCGACGACGACAAGCTGCCGCGGCGCCAACGACGCGATGACCTCTTTGTACAAGTCGGGGAACTTCTTATCGACGCCTTCCTTCCCGTAGTCGGGGAACGGCTGGAACGAGGAGCTGGGGAAGGCGGCGTTGATCGCGTCGGATTCCGCCAGCGCCTTGAGCGGCGCGCCGTTGAGGGCGCAGATCTTGATGTCGCCGAGCTGTCCCATCCGCTGAAGCTGATAGATCGACGGCAGTAACTGATCATGGGTGATCATCCCGCCGCCGACCATTACCACGTCCATCTTTGCCACACTGACCTCCTCAATGCACAATGACCAATGTCGAATCAATGTCGAATGGCCAAATGACGAAGCGGAAGGGAAGAACGGGGACAGATAACTTTTTTCGGCAGGTGGAGCGCCGGTGGCGATCCCTGTTGCTCCCTCGGCGAAAGAAAGTTATCTGTCCCCGTTTTCAAGTGTTACCATTCGTCATTAGACGTTCGTTCTTCTCTGCGGTCTCCGTGGTGAGCTAATACTCCAAGCCGAGCGCTCGGACGGCGTTCATCGCCATCACGTCGGAGCGGGTCCCTTCGTCAAGAGACAGGTTGTCCATCAGGCTCTCGTAGTCCCGGCGCACGGCGGCGAGGTACTGGCAATGGACGTCCGAGCCGAACAGGATCTTCTTCCACGGCCGGAGGCCCGGCGGACGGCCCACGTAGCCGTTGCTGGCCTCGTTCCACCACAGCATGCTGCGGAAGAACTCGGGGCCTTTCTTCTTGAGCGTGGTCCCCGACAGGTCGAGATACACGTTGCCGTTGCAGCGTGCCACCTCGCACGCCTCCTCGTACCACGGGTTGCCCAGCCGGGTCCCGATCAAGGTCAGCTCGGGGAACGCCCGGGCGATGGTATCGAGGCAGATGGGCCTCATCCGCCCGCAGCATACGTTGTACAGATGGTCGCGGCCCGAGTCGGGCAGCAGCCCCAACTGAAACAGGGCCGGCATGCCGAGCTGCCCGGCGCGGGCGTACACGAGATAGAATTCCCTGTCGTCGTAGTCCTTTTGCGGCAGCGCGAACTGGACTCCGTGGAAGCCGCGGGCGCGGAACTGATCGACCATGCCGGGATAGTCGTGTCCCAGGCGGAAGTAGGCGAACGGGATGAACAGGCCGGGGTGCCGCTCGGCCGCGGCGAGCACCTCGTCGTTGGAGGCATAGTCGTACTGCTCCGGCCCGCCCATCAGGGCCATCTTGTCGATGCCCGCTTCTCGGGCGGCTTTGGCGAGCCGGTGCTCGTAGCCCGGTTGCCGCAGCAGATGCACATGGGTGTCGATGATCATCCGAAACCCGTCCCTCACGTCTTGCGGACCACGCCCTTATAACGCCCCGGTTCGCTTCAATCAAGAGATTTCCGGGATGGCCCGCTCCCCGGTGCGCGCACACTTGCCCCGACACGTCCCCGCGCCATTGGCGGCAAGCAGGTTAAGTGAGGGGGGCGATGGGGGGGATGGCAGCGCCCCGGGTCCGTCGGTTTGATCGCTTACCGTTCTCCCTTTGACGCGGCGAGTCGGAGAAGCCAGCTCGATAACTAGTCATGTGGTAGGAATTGCACGCCGGGAAAGGCCTTGACAAAAACCTGACAACATGGGAAGTTACATAATTGCAGTTCATGGGGTATGCTTTGGTAGGGGGTCGAGGTTCCCTGGTGGGGGGGCTTCGGCCGTGTTACTGCCGGACGATGGGGGTGCCTTGCGTGGCCGGAGTCAGCGGGGAGTCTGTCCACCGGGTCGCCTTCAAGCTACCGGAGCCCAGGCTCGTGCCGGGCCGCAACGTGACGGCCCATGTCGTGAGCGAGGCTCCCTGGTCTGGGCACTAGAGGGGAAGGAAACGGGGGCTCGATCCTGTTTCGAGCCCTGGGACACAGTAGGGCTGCCAAGCCCGGAAAGGAGGCCGGAGTGATGAATAGGAAATTGGGAGAATCGGCGGATCGGGTCTTGTTTGAGGAGTTGGAGCCGAGGATGCTGCTCGACGGCAACGTGACGGTCACCACGTCGTGGTGGGGCGGGGACATGACGATCAAGGGGGACGCGTATGACAACGACATCTTGATCACCCCCGGGCCCAACGCGTACGAGTTCTACGTGCAAGGCCGGAACAACACGACCGTCAACGGGTACAATTGGGTCCTGGCCAAAGGCGTGTGGGACGACATCAAGATCAAGATGAAACAGGGGCACGACCTGGTCGAGATACAGAACTGCGCCGTTTCGGACCAGGTCGAGTTCAAAGGCGGGGGGGGCAGCGACACCCTTTACGTGAACAGCTCGACCATTTGGGGCAAGCTGAAGTACAACGGCAACTGGGGCCACGACACACTCAGCGCCTGGAACTCGTGGTTTGATCGCAAGGCGTACTTCGAGGGCGGGCAGGGCACGGACACCTGCTTCTTCTATTCGTCGACGTTCAACCGAGGAGCGCGCGCGAGCGGCAGCAGAGGACACGCGGACCACATTCATTTCGAGAATTCCACGTTCAACGGGTGGGTCAGCGCGTACCTGGGCGCGGGCGACGACTTCTTCTGTCTCCTCAACTGCGCCGTGAACGCAGGCGGAAGGGCGAACGGAGGATGGGGCTGGGACGATGCCAACTGGATTGGCAGCTACCCCACCTTCTACCTCAAGAATTTCGAGGCTTAGTCGCTCGCGTGAGAAGCCCGGCGGACCGGAACCAGCGCCGGCCGGTGACGTGGCCGCCCGAGGCGTGGAGAACAGGGGCAGGGAGCAGCCCAAGCGAGATCTGGTTCGGCTCGAACACCCCGACGTGCCCGGCCGCAACGTGACGGTCCATGTCGTGAGCGAGGCTCCCTGGTCTGGGCACTAGAGGGGAAGGAAACGGGGACTCGATTGCGTTTCGAGCCCTGGGACGTAGTAGGGCTGCCAAGCGCGGAAAGGAGGTCTGAGCGATGGGCAGGAAATTGGGAGAATCGGCTGATCGGGTCTTGTTTGAGGAGTTGGAGCCGAGAGTGCTGCTCGACGGCAACGTGAAGGTCACCGGGTCGTGGTGGAGCGGGGACATGAAGATCAAGGGGGACGGGGCCAGCAACGACATCCTGATCACCCCCGGGCCCGGCGCCCGCGAGTTCTACGTCCAAGGCCGGAACAACACGACCGTCAACGGGTACAATTGGGTCCTCGTGAAATACGTGTGGGACGACATCAAGATCAAGATGAAAGGGGGGGCCGACGTGGTCGAGCTGAACAACGGCTGCGCAGTCTCGGACCAGGTCGAGTTCAAAGGCGGGGGGGGCAGCGACACCCTTTACGTGAACA
>CAZDHT010000241.1:0-8469 GCA_964505325.1 uncultured Planctomycetota bacterium
TGACAAAGCGGTCCGCCCGCCGCCGGTCGGAGGGCTGGCACCCGGCCAGCAGAATGAAGATTAACAAGGCCCGTGCCGATTTCTTCATGTAGCGATTTTCTCTCATGTGCCCCCCCCCCGATTGGGTATATTCCTCCATCTCAATTATAGGCATAAGGCGGCCCACAACAAAAGGATTCTCAGAATTGACACGCCCTGTGACGTTTGCTAGCATTCCGCCATGGATGCGTACAACGCGGTCAGCCTGGTCGGAATCGTTGTTTTGATGGCGTTCGCGTGGGCGCTGTCCACCAACCGGCGCAAGCTGAACTGGCGCGTGGTCGGCGTGGGCGTGGGAGTCCAGCTCCTGATCGGGCTGTTCGTCTTTCACACTCCCGGCAGCCGCAGGGCGTTCGTGTGGCTGAACGATGTGGTGGTGGAGCTGCTCGACGCGGCCACGGAGGGCGAGTGGCTGCTGTTCGGGCGCTTGTCGCTCAAGCCGGGCCAGACCCGGGACGGCCAGTCGTCGCTCGGCTTTTTCCTTGCGTTTCGCGGGCTGCCGCTGGTCATTTTCTTCTCGGCGCTGATGGGGCTGCTGTACTACTGGCGGATTATGCCGCTGATCATCCGCGGGTTCGCGTGGTTCTTCACCCGGGTGATGGGGGTGAGCGGTGCGGAGAGCCTGTGCGCTGCCAGCAACATCTTCGTCGGCATCGAGTCCGCCACGACCGTCCGCCCGTACCTCGGGAAGATGACGCGGTCGGAGCTGTGCACGATTCTGACCGCGGGCATGGCGACCGTGGCGTCGACCGTGATGGGCGTGTACGTGTTCTACCTGAGCGGCGTGTTCGACACCATCGCCGGACACCTCATCTCCGCCTCGGTTCTGTCCGCGCCGGCGGCGATCGTGATGTCGAAGATACTGATGCCGGAGGAGGGGCAGCCGGTGACGATGGGCCGGGACGTCGACCTGGCCTACGAACGCGAGTCGGGCTCGGTCGAGGCGATCATCAACGGCGCGATGGCGGGGGTGAAGCTGGTACTGGGGATCTGTGCGCTGCTCATCGCTTTTCTGGGCCTGATTGCGGTGGTCAACGTGATCCTTGGCTGGTGCGGCGTGATGCCGCTTGAGAGGCTGCTCGGGTACGCTATGTACCCGTTCGCCGTGGTGATTGGCGTGCCACCGGGAGACGCCCTGACGGCCGGGGAGCTGCTCGGCCAGCGCCTGATTGTGACAGAGGTGCCCGCGTATGAGAGCCTCGCGAAGTTGATATCCGCCAAGCAGTTCACACACCCGCGGAGCCAGGTGGTGATCGCGTACGCGCTGTGCGGCTTCGCGCACGTGGCGTCGCTGGCCATCTTTGTCGGTGGGATTGCGGCGCTGGTGCCGGAGCGGCGGCGTGACTTGGCGGCGGTGGGGCCGCGGGCGCTGCTCGCTGCGACCCTAGCCTGCCTGATGACCGGCGCCGTCGCCGGGGTCTTCTTCCACGGCGCCGCGACGGTGCTCGCCACCGCGGCGAAGTAGAGCCGCCGCAGTCGACCTGTTGGCTGGCGACACATGATCCTTTGGACCGTCCAGCCCATCACGTTCTGGAGCGCGTTGGAGCGGTCTCGGACGTTGCGTGCCGAGCGGCGCCTCGCCGACGCGCACCACCTCGAGGCATATAAATGGATGGCCGGGCAAATGCGCAGCCGGCTTGGCTGCCGCCCGACGCCTGACTGTCTCCCGCTGTGGTGTTGGTCTCAGTGGTCGGGACAGAAGAGGGCGAGACCGGACCTGCGTGCCGTCGCCTGGCAATGGCGGCGGGGCGAAAGAGCCGTCCGGATCGAGTTCGAGATGAATGACGACTCCGTGCTGCTATCAGATTTCGAACTGTGGCACTACGTTCTCAACTACTGGTATCTGCCATCTTCGCACGCAGATGGCGATGCCTTCGAGGCTGAACTCGAGGACCAAGGGCTTTCGTTCTACAAGTCCAAGCCGGTCCTGGACTCGCGGTACCATCGGCGGATCGTGCAGAGCTGGGAGCGGATCTTCGATCTCGACTGGCAAGCGAAGGGCATCGCTTGGCCGAGGTCGAAGAAGGCCGTGCAGGCCACAATCTGGGAGCTGCCGTTGGACTCGGTGACAAGCGTCACCGAGTTCTCCGGCAGGAGCCGTCCTTCGTGACCTCATCTGACGTGTCAAGCCGCGCCGCTAATCCTCGATCTTCAGCTTGATCTCGTCCGAGTTGCCCTTGAGCTCCGGCGCGTACATGGCGCTGGCCTTGGTAGGCAGGGCGCTGAACTTGCCGGGGATCTCGGCGCGCATCCGGTACGAGATGCTGTGCTTGCCGCGCGCCAGCCGCCGCACGAAGAACACCACCCGTTCGTCGCGCAGCTCCATATACGCGTGCATGCCGGACCGGGTGTATCCGCTTCGGACCTCGACCGGCTCGAAGCCGGCCGCCTTCATGTCCTCGAACAGGATATACTCGTAGTCGTTCTTGCTGTCGATCTCGAGCTCGATCTCGACCAGATCGCCGCTCTTCAGCGTCGCCAGGTTCTTGAGCTCCTTCCGCTCGAACTTTTCGACCTTCTGGTCGACGGCCTGGCCGCGCGCGCCCTGCGCCTTGATGGTCTTCTCGACCTTGACCAGCTTGTAGTACTTGCGGTTGACCTTGATCTCCAGGCCGGCCTTGGCGATGAAGTCCTCCAGCGTGAAGTTGGTCAGGTACGCGTTGAAGTACAGCGCGCCCTGGCCCTTCTTGCGGAGCTGGATGGTGTGCTTGCCCGTGGTGACCGCGTCGCCGACGACGACCAGCTTGTTGTCGAACGAGAAGAGGTTCTGCGCGTTGATCTTCACCTCTTTCCGCCGCACCCCGTCGATGTAGATCTCGACGGTCATGTCGGGCTTGTGCTCGCCAGTCGCCTTCAGGTAGTCGGCGAACGCCTCGACGCAGATGGCGGTGTCGCGGGTCGAGTTCCAGTACGTCGCGTGCTTGCGGTTGTTGAGCAGGTACTTGACCAGCCGCGACGCCTTCTCGCTCTTCGGGTCGACCCGTGAGAGCAGCTTCAGGTAGTAGGCGTGGGCCTCGTACTCGCTGCCATACCAGTACCACCACCAGTTCCACCCCGGCAGCTTGAGGTAGGCGGTCTGGTTCTCGTTGTCCTGGACGAGGTACTGCTCGATGTTCCGCATGATCATCGCGAGCTTGTCTTTCTCGGCCTGCGCGTACAGCGCCATGCCGTACATCGCCTTGGCGTAGACCGCCAGCTTGGTCCGGTCGCGATACAGGAAGTCGAGCATGTCCTTGTTCTTGATCTTCTCGTCGACCAGGACCATGTAGACCAGCGCGTCGAGGTTGTCGGCGAACTGCTTGCGCGGCAGCTTCCCGGTCGGCCAGTTCTTCAGCCGGCGGACCTGCTCGTCCTGGTAGTTCACCAGCCACTGCACGCCGCGCTTCAGGACGCCCGGCACGATCGCCACGCCGTTGGCGCGGGCCAGTTGCAGCCCGTGAACGACCACGGCGGTGGTGTGCGGATAGGAGTGCTCGCCCCAGCCGGAGAACCAGCCCCAGCCGCCGTCGGAGAGTTGCATTGCGGTGAGCTTCCGCACGCCCTTCTTGACCATGTCCTGGACGGTCTCTTCGTCGAAAACTGGGTTCCGCTCCCACCGCTTCCACTGCTTGGCCCGCTCCTTGTCGTCGCCGATCTCCTGCGCGTTCAGGTTCGTCCGCTTCTTCTGGATTGCCTTCAGGTCGAGCTTCATGTCCAGAAGGATCTTCTGCGTGATGACGGTCGGCAGGAAGCGGTTGAGCGTGGTGTCCGTGGTGTGGTATGGGTAGTTGACCAGGTAGGGGAGGGCATCGACCATCGCACCGGCGAGGGTCGGCGAGTAGCGGATTTCGAGGCGCGACTCGTTGACCCGGCGCTCCTTGGGGACGTTGATGGTGATGCTCGCGCTGTCCTTGTCGGGCCGGATGGCGCCGCTCCAGGACTCGGTCTTGAGCATGCCGTGTACGTAGACGGGGAACCGCATCTCCATCGCGTCCGATTCCTCGTCGGTCAGCGCTTTCATGCGGACGACGGCCGTGCCTTCCTTGACGACCTTGACGCGCCAGTCGACGCGCTGCTCGCCGTTGGCGTCGACGGTAATCTTCTGGCTGAGCTTGCCCATCGCCTCCAGGCAACCGCCGTCCAGTTCAAGCACGGCGCTCACGGCCTTCTTGTTCTTGAGGTAGTTGTGGACGTTGGCGGAGAGGACGACCTCGTCCTTCTCGACGAAGAACCTCGGCGCCTGCATGCGGAGCAGGAGGTTCTTGAACGTGACCACCTCGGCCTCGCCCTGGCCGACCTTGGTGCCGTGGCCCATGCCCCAGACCCGGACCTTCCAGCCGGTGAGGTTCTCGGGCATGGTGAGGTCGAGCGATGCCATTCCATCCTTGTCGGTGGTCAGGGCCGCGGCCCAGAAGGCGGTGTCGGCGAACTTCTTGCGGACGGTGGGCTCGACCACCTTCTCGGCGCCGCCGCCGCCTCCGCCCTTGTCTTGGCCTCCTCTGAGGCCGACCGCGTCGGCGGGCATGCCGTTGGCCTTCTCAGCGGCTTTCTTGGTAACGCCGGGTGCCGCCGCCGCCCGGTTGCGAAGGGATTCCCTCCGCTGCATCTGCGCGCCGTCCTGCTCCTCCTGCTCCAGATCGCCGAAGAGCTGGTCCGCGACCGAGTACCCGAACGCGCCGAGGAAACTCATTGCGGCCACGCCGGGCCGCACCAGGTTGCGGAAGTGCCGGCTCAGGCTCGACTCGGTCCTCGGGTAGTGCCGCCGCCGCCACTTCCAGAAGAAGGCCTTGATCTCGGGCACGTTCGAGCCGCCCGAGATGTACTCGACCGCCTTGTCGTACATGGTCACGGCGAGCGAGCCGACGAACGGCTTGCCGGCGAAGTCGGTCAGCTTGAGCTTGACGCTCGCCTTCTCGCCCGGCTTGTACTTCTCGGCCGACGGACTGACCTTGACGTTCAGCACCCGCTTCTCCGGCGGGACGATCACCTCGCGCACTTCGCTGTAGAACTTGCCGTTGCTGATCGTGCACGCCTCGACGAAGAAGTTGGGCATGTCCTTCTTGACGACGGCGACCTGCTCGGTCACGCTCTTGCCCTTCATCCGGATGACCTTCGGCGGCAGATAGACCCCGTTGGTCGGCCGCACGAACAGCAGCACGGTGCTGCCGATCCGGTTGGTGTTGACCATCAGTTGGATCACCTCGCCGGGGGCGTATTCGCGCTTGTCTGTGACGAGCTCGATGTTGTTGAACCGGAAGTCCGAGCCGTCGAAGCCCTGGCCTCGGATGCAGAAGATGTAGCCGCCCTCGATCTCGTGCTTCTTGGCATCGGTCACCTTGTATGACAGGCGGTATTGCCCGGCCTTGAAGGCTTTCATCTGAATGCTCGCGCGGCCTTCGTCGTTGGTGTCGAGGCCCCACTTCTGCACCTCGGTCTCGACCGGCTTGTTCTTCTTGTCGTAGGTGATCTGGAGCAGCCGCAGCACGCCCTTGCCCTTGACCGGCTTGTTGTCGAGGGTCTGGGCGTTGAAGCTGGCGTGGATGACGTCGCCCACGCGGTAGTGGCCGCGGTTCACCCAGGCGTAGACCTTGAACGGCCTGCGGGCGACCATCACGTTGCCGGTGCCCACGATGGTGCGGCGCGACTCGTCCACCACCTCGGCCGTGATCTGGTACTTGTGGTCGGTGTCGCCGTGCACCTCCTTGGCGACGGCCGTGTCGATCTCCACTTTGACCGTGCCGTCGGGGCCGATGGGGACCTCGTTCTCGATCACGACCTCGGGCGGGCTGTAGCGCGTGCCCCACCACCACCAGTGCGGGCGCTTGCAGCCCCACCAGCGCCAGCCGGGATACCACACGTAATCATAGGCATACCACCAGTAGCCCGGGCCGTAGAACCAATCCCAGTACGCGATGGGGTACCACGTGGCGGAGTAGTCGTAGCGAAGCACCTTGTACTTGACCTTTGCCTTGGTGACGGGTGCGCCGAAGTAGTACTTCGCCTTGACGGTCGCCGCGATCTTCTCGCCGAGCATCACGGGCTCCGTGGGCGCCTCGACCGTGACCTCGAACTCGGGCTTCTTGTACTCCTCGACGCGGAAGTAGCTGCCGCCTACCGAATGCTGCGGGTCCCGCCACAGCGAGATGCGATACCGCCCGAGGGTGGCGTCTTTGGCCAGGAGGAACTCGCCGTCCAGGCCGCCGTAGGCGTCGGTGGTCTGGGTCTTCTCGAAGATCTTTTCGCCCTTGGGATTGTTGATCCGCACGATGAACTGCTGGTTGGCGAAGTCCGACGTGTCGGCTCGGTCGTACTTGGCATGGCGGACCCAGAACTTGTACTTGACCTTGTGCTTCGGGCGGTAGACGGGCCGGTCGGTGATGACGAACGTCTTGGTCCGGTTGTACTCGCGGTCGTATTGCGCGCTGTACCACACGCCGGTGAAGCCGAGGTAGGCGAACCGGCCGTCCTTGGTGGTCGCGGTGATGATCCACTGGTGGCTGGTGGGCATGGTCTTCGGGCCGAGGATGATCTGGCCGTCGGCGTCGGTGAACTCGGCGAAGTTCTCGATGCTGATGACGTACGTGCGGTTCCGGACCCATTTCTGGTGGTAGCCGAAGAACTCGACGTTCGCCTTGGCGACCGGCGTGCCGGTGACGCTGTCGGCGACGAAGTAGTACACCTTGTTGCTGAGTTGCTTCTTGATGATCGCCGTGTCGTCGAGCCACAGGATGATGTGGCCGGTGTTGCCGCCGGCCATCTTCGACGTGACCAGGTAGGCCCCGGCCTTCTGCAGCGGAGTGGTGACGGTGACCCGCTTGTCGAAATGGAGCTTGCGCGGCTTGAGGTCCAGGTCCCATGAGGCGACGTTCTTGCCGACGTACCGCTTCTCGTTTTTCTGGACCAGGCGATAACCCAGGTTGCTGATGTTCATCTTGTCCCACTTGAGCTGGGCCGGCTTGGTCCTGATGTACGCCTTGACGTCGTCGAGCAGCTCCCTGACCTTGAGTTCGTATGCCTCGAAGCTGACCTTGTTGCCGTTCCGGAAGCGGAACTCGACGGTGGCGCCTTTGCCGGCCGGCTGGGTCATCACCGGCTCGAACATTCCCCAGTTCCCCAGAATCTGGTCCACCCGCTTCTGCTTCCACTGTTTGTGACCCGGGCCGTATTCCTTGATGCTTCGCTTCCAGTAGTCTGCGGCCGTGTCATACTGGCGGCGGTTCTCGAACAGCCCGGCCAGCTTGTGCAGAGCGTTCTCGCCGTGGCTCGATTTGCCGCTGTCGGCGACCTGCTGGTAGACCTTGATGAAGTTGAACTCGTCAGGCAGCTTGAACCGCTTGGTCCCGGTGGCGAGCCGCGCGATGGTCTCGCCCCGACCCAGCGTGTGCAGGTCATAGGTCCCGCTCTCGTCCTTCTTGTCGTCCTCCGTCCAGCGGGTGCGGAAGTACCATCGGTAGCGGGCCATGGTCTGGACGCTGAACTGGCCGTAGAGGAAGTTGGCAAAGCCCATTCGCACTTCGTTGGCGCGCGCCGCGTTGAGTTCCGCGGCCTGGAACAGCAGCCATCGCCAGCGCTCGCCGTCGCTCTTGGCCGCTTCGTAGCTCTTGGGGACACCGTGGTAGACCGGTGTGCCGTCGGGGTGCACCGGCGCGCCCTTGTCGCCGTGGTAGTAGTAATAGTAGCCGCCGCCCTCGCCGTAGTCCGGGAGCTTGGCCAGGTCGCTCAGGTACTGGAGACGCCACGCCTGGCTGTATCCTCGGTACCTGGCCAGCATGTCGGCGAACTTGATGTAGAAGCCGGCGACCTCGCGGGTGTCCTTCTCGTCCTTGGCCTGCTTCGTTGCCTCCGTCATAAGCTGCAAGGCGCGGATACGGTCGCGGGCGTATGAGTTGACGTATCGTCCGCCGCCGCGATGGTGCCCGCGGTGGTACTTGCCCGCGATGATGTAGCCCGAGGACTGGCCGTTGATGTAGTTCTGCGCCGCTGCAACAAGCAGCCGCCAGTTCTTCCGGTGGACCTTGATGACCTCCTCTCGGAAATCGTCGATCTCGTTCGTCCGATTGAGGCGTTGGAGGCACTTCGTCGCCATATCGAGGTCGTTGCCGACCTCCTTGGGATCGACCTTGGTGCTCAGCGCGACCTTCCGGTAGATCTCGTAGGCGTCCTTGTAGTTGCCGTCCTTGTAGGCCTTGGACGCCTTGTCCCGCTCGGGCTTATGGGGCCCGGCGGAAAACGTCACAGCCGCAACGCACGCGATCAGGGCCAAAACAAGTAGTTTCTTCGACCTCATCCTTCTTCTCCTGGAGCCTGAGGCTTTGGTAGACCGGCCCTGCGCGACGGCAGAGCGCCTTTACTGATAATATAGACGCGCGAGCATAGGCTCATGTTCCGAAAAAACAAGGCGTTTTTTCCGGCTTGCCTTTTTCCGCTGTGCGCACCACGCGGGCGGTGTGA
>CAZDHT010000242.1:0-5355 GCA_964505325.1 uncultured Planctomycetota bacterium
GTAGCTCGTCGGGCTCATAACCCGGAGGTCGCAGGTTCGAATCCTGCCCCCGCTACCAAGCTTAAAAGAGGATTTGCGGCGTTGTTGGCCTTGGCCGGCAACGCCGTACTTCGTGGCAGAAGGTACAACTCCAGTTTCCCCTCGCGGTTCTCCGGGTCCAACTCGATTCGGTGCGTGAAGGCTCGCACCAAGAGCCGCTTCTCCTCGACGGTGCCCGTCGCCGCGACCTGGCGGAAGCTGTCCAGGTAGCCGATGAACTCGGGCAGGAGCTTATCGATGTCGCCGCCAGCGACCGAGACAGCGTCCAGTTCCTCAAGCCGGGCACGGATGCGGTCCAGCTCGGCCTTGAGCTCGCTCACGCGCCTGTCGGCGAACTCCCGCGTAGCGGTCGTCAGGTTGTCGATGATGTTGTAGATCTTCTGCTCGATCTCCGCTTGGCGTGCCAGGAGCTTGTCCCGCTCCTTCCCATTGTCCGACCGAGTTCCGCACAATCCGTCGAGTGCTTTTCTCAGCATCTTCCGGCCGGCCTCGCCGTCGGCGAAGGCGCGGAGGTTGTTTCCGATCTGGTGCAGGATCAAGTTCTCGATCATCTCCTTGCGAATGACGCTGCGTTCGCAGACCGACTTGCCCTTGGTAATGTACCCGCCGCAGGCGTAGTAGCGCGTCTTGATCTTCGTCCCGTCGGCACGTGGCTTGCCCTTCGTCTGTGTGTATCCCTGCCAGCGATGACCGCAGCGAGCGCAAGTGATCAGACCGCTGAGCAGGAAGCCGGACGTGGCACCGCGGCCTGATCTGTAGCCGTCCGGCCGGGCGCGGCGGCGCCCCTTGCGCGCCTGCGTGGCCCTCTCGAATACCGCACGCGAGATGATGGCCGGATGGCTGTCTTCGGTGACGATCCAGTCCGAGCGGTCGTGGTGCTCGACGGCCCGGCGACCGACCTTCGGCCTCACCACGGCGCGCTTCCGTTCGACCGAGTGGAACTTGGCCATCGATCTGCGGTTCCAGGTCATGTCGCCGGTGTAGGCCGGATTCAGGATGATGTCCCGGATCGTGCCCATCGCCCATGCGGTCGAACGCCGGCCCGGGCCGGGGATGCTCTCCCGGTTCAATTGGTCGGCGATGCCCTTGAACCCGGCCCCGCCGTCAACATACAAGGAGAAGATGCGGCGCACCGTATTCACGCGGTCCGGTGTGCTGAGCAGCAGCCTGGCCCGGTCCTCCTTGGCGACCATTACGCGGTTGCCCTTCTCCAGCGTGCGGATGATCTCGCCGCTCTCGTCCAGCACCTGCTTGCCGCCGCCGGGTATGAACCGGACAACCATCAGGAACTTGCCGGCGCTGTCGAAGTACGCGAGGTCGTAGCCGAACGGCGGCTGGCCGCCCATCCACCACCCGCCCTCGCTGCGAGTCAGCAGGCCGCGAATCGTAACCTTCGACAGGTCTTTGAGTTCTTGTCGGGCTTGCCATTGTTTGACCGGCCGGAGCAGGTCATCGGTATCATCGCCGTTGAAGCCCTCGGAGACGTAGACTACCTCGACGCCGGCCTGCGCCAGCAGGTAGCGATAGTGGCCCGTCGCGTCGTTATCGAGGCGCCCGAATCTCTTGATGTCGTAAACCAGGATGTACCGGAAGGACCGGACGGATGATCGGGCGTCCTCGATCATTTGCAGGAACGCGTCGCGCGCGTCGGTGGACGCGCCGGAGATGGCGTCGTCGACGTACCAGTCCACCAGCCGGAAACCGTTCGTTTCGGCGTACTGCTCCACAGCCCGCCGTTGATCGCCGATGGATTGCTCCTGCCTATCGGTCGAACGCCTGGCATAGCCCACTGCGTTCCTGCTGTCCACGCTCGCTATGATCATGCGCTTGTCACCATCGGCCCTCGGTCATCACCGTAACGTCCTATCGGTCAATCATATAAGGCCATTCTCTTGGCGAGCAATCAAGGGCTTTCCCAAGCTTTTTCGCTGCTCCTCACGATAGCGGACCAGCCACCGGGCGAGTATGTTCACCGCGTCACGGACAGCGGCCGGGCCTTGCGGCGGCACTTCGGCGGGGACAACCGTCAGCCGCAGGTCCTCGATTTCGCCCTTCGAGAGTCGCTCTCGGACGTGGTTCCGCCGCCTTACTCTCGTGGCAACCTGAGTCATCACACCTCTTCCGCATCGGCCGGGCCGGGCGAGTCATCGGGCAGAAGCCACAGGAACGGCTCGCCGTCGGGCGTTCCGAGAACGGCTCGGGCGAGCCGTTCGCCTGCTGGCGTCAGTTTGACGTGGGTCGTTCGCCGTCCGCCGCGCCGGATCAGATAGCCATCGGCCTCCAGACGTATGAGCGCCCGCGAGAGCGCCCGACGTTCGGCCGAGTTCGGGTTCCGACCGAGCCAACGGCGATGGGCCAGCGGAACGCCCCTCCGGCAAACCTCGTCAGCGCCGGCCCGCGCCCGCGCAATGGCGCGCTCGCTGCGCCACGCGGGTGCAACATGCACCGTGCCAAGCGTTTGTGTGTCCACGTGGGCGCCGGTCAGGATGACGTCCCGCAACGTGTCTCTGCTGAGTCGCATTTTTCGCAGTCCAAACAAACTCAGCCCTACAAGGTGGCCCATTCCCGCGGCCTCACGCCGGGAGGTCGCTCCAAGTACCTAAACGATTTTCTTTCAAGCCGTTGCGTTCTCGCCTGTCTCATGTGGGACGGTTTTTTCGGTCGCAAGAAAGAATCACTGGGTCGATGACCGTTCCCGCCGGCCTCGAGGACGAAGGACTGCCGGGAAGGAACCATTCGGTGCTGGTGGTCCTCCGTAGTACCGCGAAGTACCGCGGCACTTCCATTGAGTACAAATCCTGTCCGCGCGCGCGTGCGCGCGCCCGCATACGCGATTAGAAACAATAGTCAGTGCCGCGGTACTTCGCGGTACTTCGCGCATCGGATCCCTCATCGCAGTTCGATCCCATCAATGAATCGTCCCAGTTGCTGGTTGCGGCGCGTCTTGGCGCCGGGCACCGCGGCCGCGAGGTCACGTCCGAAGCTCTGGATGGTGCCCGGATAGTCGCGCCCGTTGCCGGTGCACCAGTCACGCCATGCGGTATACAGGTCTTTGATGAACGCACGACAGGCCGGGCCCACCAAGCAGCGTTCCCTGACGAACGCCCCGACGGGCGACAGCAGGTCTTCGAGGTCCCGGACCTCCTGGCGGCTCGATTCCGGCTCGATGAACCGTCCGTCGGCGTGCAGCGCGTGCCAACCCTCGACAGCCTACTTGAGGATGCCGGGCAACTCGGCGAGCAGCTTGTCGGTGAGGAACGGGTCTTCGCGGCGGTAGAAGCTCTGGCTGAACTTGAGCACCAGGAAGCGCCCGGCCAGGGCGCCGCTGGTCTCGGTCAGCTTGGGCAGTTCGTTAGTGAGGAACATGAACCGTGTCGGCAGCTTCATGGTCACGCTGGGCAGGTACTTTCGGTCGACGGTCAGCGCGTCCTCGCCGGAGATACACAACAGCCGTTCGACCACGGTCGCGATGTTGTCGCCGGTGAAGCGGGCGTCGGAGACGACGGCCAGACTCTTGCCCACCAGCGGCTGGAGCCCGAACGGGCCGGCGAGGCTCGACGTCGTCGGGCCGCAGGTGTTGCCCGACCCGACCAGCTTCGCGAGAACGCGGCCAATGGTGCCTTTGCCCGAGCGTTTCGGCCCGACGAGGAGCATCATCTTCTGAAGGCTGGTGTCGCCGGTCAGCAGGTACCCGAACCAGGTCTGGAGCAGGTAGACGGCCTCGGGATCGTCGGCGAAGACCTGGTCGAGGAACCGGTGCCACAGTGTGGGACGCGGCGCGTCGGGATCATAGTCGAAGTCCAAGGCGCTGGTGACGAAGAGCCGCGGCGACGGCCGGACCAGGTCCATCGTCGGCAGGTGCAGGATCTTCGACCGGCACACCAGCAGCTCGCCGGCGGGTGGCCGGGCACAGTCGCCGTCGAGCCAGGCGGGCGGGGTGATATCGGCGCGGATGTGCACGTAAGTGCGGATCGAGTCCAGAGCGGCTTTGACGGTGGTGGGGTTCGACTCGAAGTCGATGAGCAGCATGTCGCCGGTTCGCCGGTCCACGATATAGCGCAGCGACTTGTGCAGCCACGCCTGGAGGACCTGCTTGAAGGTCTCGTCCTCGACCTCGGCGTAGCGGTTGTCACGCCAGGCCATCAGCAGGCCGGCGTAGGACATCAACGTCCGGCCGTCGGGGTGGCTGTGGAACTCGCGGACGAACGCCTCGGCCGTGGGCAACGTGCGGCGGGGCGAGAGGACGAGGCGGCCCGAGTGCGGGTCGCGCGTGCCCAACGGCACAGGCGACTCTTCCTCGTCGTCGCCGGCCTCGTCCTTGCTCTCGGACAACGGACTCGCACCTGCGCCCGGATGTGAGGGATCGTACTGTTCGGTGACGAGTTCGAGCGCCTTGCGGATCGTGATCTCGCCGTAGGTCGCCTCGCCCCGGCGCCCGTCCCACTTGGGCCGATAGAGTCCGGACTGCCGGAACAGCCGGTCGATCTGCGCGGCGTCCTTGGTGTAGAACGCCATCATGAAGACCAGCGACGAGTCGGCCTCGCTCTGAGAGGCGAAGTGCTCGTTCCACCGCCCCGCCCACAGCGCGGCGAACTTCGCGTTGAGCGTCGCCTTCTCAATGACCTCGTCGTCCGACAGGCTCGGCAGGCCGGATTCCGAGTCCTGCGGCTCCCACACGCCGGCCAGGTTGCCGGTCGCTTCTACCCTGTCACCAAACACCTTCTCGTACAGTTCGGTCAGTTGCACCTGTCGGGATTCCACGCTGCGCGGTGTCCCCTCGACGTGCAGTCCGGTCAAGGTGAAGAACCGCTTCCGGTCGTACATCTCGACCTCTCCGTCCTGGTGTCGCCGGCGGCAGCGCCGCCCCGGCTTGCGGCCGGCGGCGAAGACCTTGACGCCGGCCCCGGAGGGGCTGACCTCGGTGTAGCTGTCGAGCGAGTCGATGATCTGCCGCGCCCAGGGCGCGATCTCGCCGGTCTCCGCGTCCCGGCAGTTGTCGAGGTCGACCCCGCAGAACCCGTCCTCGGCGGTGAACACGAAGCCGATCCCGGCGAGACCATTGCCGTTCTCGAACGACGAGCAGGCGTCCTCGAACGTCGACCAGGTCGTGGGATCGGTCGAGTCGGCTTCCGAGCCCGTCTTCGGGTTCACCGGGCATTTCGTCCGCCGGCCGCCCCGCTCGATGTACCTCCACGACACCCAGCGCGGCAGCGCAGTGAGTCCGGCGGGGAGGCCGGTCGTGTCCAGTTGGACGAACGGGGCCAGTGTTGTGTTGACGTCGCTCGCGGTCATCGCTGTCTCACTCTCATACCCTTT
>CAZDHT010000242.1:5365-8415 GCA_964505325.1 uncultured Planctomycetota bacterium
ACTTAGCCAAGGCCGGCACAGCTCTCGTCGCCCGCTTCCGTCAACAGACCGACCTGGTGCTTCGCCTTCGAGGCGTTGTACCCGACGTTCTGAAGCAGGAAGACAAGGAACGTGTCGAGCCCGTACCAACCCTCGTCGTCGGAGCGGTCATCGCATGGTGTTGCTCGATGAACGAATCGCGCGCGTCCGTCTGAGAAGATCTGCACGATCCCCTCGTCACATCGGTCGATCCGCTCGCCGCACGAATCGCAGTGGACGAACGGACACGCCCGACCCTCGATGAATCTGATCTTCAGCATGTGTAATGTCCTCCTCTGTTATCGTCCCAACCGCCCCGGCAGGAACTGTCGCAGACCTGCCCTGTGATTTCGATCGGCCATCGAACTTCGGGTGAGACGACTGTCACCCGACCTCCGCTCCGGGATGGTCCGTTGCTAACGTGTGCGCTCACCACTTCCTCCTTTCACCAACTCATCAATGGCGTGCATGGGAATCAGCACACGGCGGCCCACCCGGCACGTCGGCAGCTCGCCGCGCAGAATGCAAGCGCGGACCGTGGCCGCCGAGACGCTCAGCAGCTCTGCGGCGGTCTTGATTGAGACGGCTTTGGCTTCCATAGCGCAGTCCTCCATCGAGTCTGCACTATGGTAAAGCATTCACCATTTGGGCGGGAATATGGGACAGGTTGGGCAAGGGATGGGCTTTTGCCCCGTATCGCCGGCGCGGATTCAGTCGATGAATCCGGCTGAGCGCAAGGCGCTCGCAACGCGCTTCAAGTCGAAGTCAGCCCCGGTCGCCCGTTTCTTGTCGTCTACCGGCTCGGCGAATTCGGGGTATGCATCTCTCACGGCCTTCGTCCGTCGCCAGCGAAGCAGTGTTCGGCGGTCGGTCTGAAGCAGCCCGGCGATGGTCGTTATCGTGGCAACCGGGATCTTCTTCGCTTTTTGCATCAGTTCGGCGTACTTCCCGCGATACCGCGCCTGGACGGCAACGGTGTTCGCGGTCGTGTCAGGCAGCACGTCCGCTTCCGCCACCGCGTCGGCAACGGCGACCGTGTCTTCTGACTTGGCAACACCCCGCTTCACCGCCAAACGGACGAACGCGGCTTCGCCGGCGCGTACGGCGTCTTGCTGGCCGGCAGGCAGGTCGTACCGGGCCACACCCATGCATTGCGGCCAGAAGTCAGTCGGCCCGGCGTAGTAGCGCCACGGCTCGCGGGCATACAGTTCTTGAATCAGATTGCCGCACTCAAAGAGCGCGTGCGGTCCAGCCCACGTTTTTCGGCTTCGGCCATGAGCAAACTTGTTGCCGCCTGGTGAGCGGCGTTCAAGGCGTAGTAGGCCCGCCAGGACGCATCCGATATGCTCAGGTTCACCCGGTCGGGTATCCGGCCGTGCACCTTCACGTTGCGGCCAATCAGTTCAAGCAGGAACGGATAGCCCACCCACAACGCGAACGCCGCTGTCTGACGCGATTTTCTCTCTGGATTGCGCCTCAGGAGGGCCGCTGTCTTCTCAAGCCAAAGGCGCGCTTTCTCGGCCTGCTCGGCAAAGACATCGCCCGCGCCCTTTGCCCCGGCGGCCGGCACAGGACCGGACCCGCGGGGTCTTCCGGTCTCGGTACCGACCTTCGTCGCCGGTGCATTCTTCTTGCCTCGCTCGCCCTTGCTCATTGTTCGAGTTATCCGCCCTGTCTTCCGGTCGCGTCGAGTACCGTCTTGCGTGGGATTCTACTACGTCGAGTTCGAGAATGCTACGGTCCGTCGCGGCCCGTGTTCGCCCACGGGCTATCCCTCCGCGCCAAGGCGTACACGCGCGGCCAAAGAAGGGGAAGGAACGCGACACGGGCCAACACGGGCGGCCGGGCCGCGTCCGTCTGCTGTGAGTCGGCATCAGACACAAGTGACCCCGCCTCGGCCGAGCCGAGGCGGGTGTAGGACGGGATGTGGTGGTGCGGCTACTTCGCGACCGTGAACTTGCCCCGCTCGGCCTTACGGAACCGCGAGGCGTCACCCTTCTTGGCGATTTCGCGGATGATGGCCGCGTAGATCGTCGCGGGCGGCGTCTTGCCCGCGGTCTCCCACAGGCCCTTGGCCAGCATGCGTTCGACCGTCGTCTTGGCGTCGAGCGGCTCGCCCGCGTCGGCCAGCACCTGCGCCGCGGCGTCCAGGCCGCTGAGCTTGCCATCGGTGCGCTTGCGGCTGCGCTTTTCCGGCTCGCCCGGCACCACCACCGGCGGCTCGCTGATGGTCGTGGCCGCGTCCATCTCCAGGCACCCGTGCGGGGTTTCCTTGATGCGCACCACGCGGCCGCCGCGGGCGATCAGGCCCTGCCCGCACTCGCACCGGCCCTTGTGGTTGGGCAGTTCCACCACGCGCCCGCAGGCGCGGCAGATGCCGCGCACCTTCTCAGTCTTCTTCGACACCTTCTTCACGCCGTTTTTCTGTCCCTGCTTCTTGGCCATTTTCTGGTCTCCTTTGATTCAGTCGTCCTCGTCGATCTCAAACACCTCGTACCAGCACTTCTGGCACAACGGCACCGCCAGGTCGCCGAGGTCCGTCCGCGTCACCTCGATGGCGCACTCGCGGCAGACCGGCCGCCCGCAGTTGTCACACGGGCGCAGGCCCCCGTCCGCCACCACAGCCTCGCATCCCTGGCACTTCGCCATCACCGAACCTCCTTCCTGTTACTCCGCCATGTCCACGATGTACCGGAGCAGCGCACCCAGGTCACTCTCGGCGACGGCGATGGCCCGGCCGTCCGACGCCGACGCCAGGACCGGATCCACCGAGTTGAGGACCGCCAGCGCCGCGGTGCGGACCGCCACATCGCGCTTGTCCGGCCGGCCCGATTCCCAGGCGGGGAAGACCACCTTCCCGTCGCCCTCCCACATCGCGTCCGCCACCTTGCGGACCGCATCGATGTCCGATTCGTTCCAACCCATGCGGTTCACCTCCTTCCCTTGTTCGAGCTACAAGCCCAGTTCGTCGCAGGTCGCGTCGTACTCCTCGACGCCGAGCAGGTCGACGAGGAACGAGCGGAACCATTCCG
>CAZDHT010000243.1:0-8392 GCA_964505325.1 uncultured Planctomycetota bacterium
CAACGTGAATCATACCCGCTGGCGCCCGCCAAGTCAAGTTATTGGCGTTGACACTCCAGCGCTTCCAACATCGACTTTGCGGAAGCGAGGCGCTAGAATAGGTGGCCCTTGAGTTGGGAAAGGAGGTCCGGCACGTGGAGAATCTGGCGGATGCCGATCTGTCCGGTGGGAGGGGGGCGTCGCTCAGATGGCTCTTTCTCCTCTGCGTCATTACCTTGGTGGCGGCCGTTCTGAGGCTGTACGGGATCAGCAGTTGGCCGCTCCGAGGGGACGAGTACTACACGATCAAGGACGGGCTGCGCTTCTTTGAGCGGGGCGGGAGCCACAAGTATCCCCTGTACTATTTCATTCTCTGGGTGTTGTTCAAGGTCACCGGGTCCCAGTCCGTCCTGATAGCAAGGCTTCCCGCACTTGTGTTCGGTATCGCAGCGTTTCCGCTCTTCTGGTTGTACGGGAGGCGGATATTTGGCAGACACGTCGTGGCTGTGGCGATGGGGATCCTCGCGGTGAGTCAGTGGCACGTCTACCACTCGAAGATCGCGCGGTATTACTCCGGGCTGTTCCTGTTTGGCGGCCTGTCGGCTCTGCTGCTCTACAGCGCGGTCTCGGAGAGGAGACCGTGGCGGGCTTTTGCGGCGCTTATTCTGGGGGTGGTCTGTGCCGGCTTCCACCCGTCGGGCGTGTTCGTGATTGTCGGGAGCACGTGCTACCTGGTCCTGCTCGTGCTGATTCGGCCGCTTCGGCCGCCTTATCCGGTCGGGAAGGTGATAGCGTTCTACCTGGTGCCGCTCGGCGTCGTCGCGGTGCCTGGGGTCATCGTGGTGTTTCGCGCTCTGAGCGGCTGGTCAGCCAAGGGGCTGAAGTGGAACTATACGCCCGCGCACACGGTGCTGGGGATCGTGAGGAGCGTCGGCCTGGTCGTCTCTCTTGCGGCCTTTGCCGGGGCGGTGGTGGGGCTGTTCAAGCGTCCGAAGATGGTCGTCTTCCTGTTGTGCTGGCTCCTGCCGGGGATTGCGGGCCTTGTTCTGGTGTCGCCCTATGTCGACGTCAGGCCCGACTACGTGTTTTCGGTCGTGCCTTCCTGCTTTTTTCTCGCCGCGATGCTCTGTGCGGTCCCGTTCGAGGACCGGACGGCGGGGCTTTCCCGCACGCTCTCTATCGCGGCACTGACGATGGTCGTCGCGTGCTCGCAAATCCCTGCCACCGTGTCGGACTTCACCGAGAAGAAGGCGGACGACCCACACCTTCCGGCTCAGTTCGTCAAGGCCCGGGCGAGGCCGAGCGATGAGTTCATCGTCTACATGACCGGGGTGGGGCCTCATCTGGGGCGCCCTCACTACCGACTGGGGCAGTTCTATTCGCAGCAAGCCAAATGGAAAGAGGGGCTTCAGAAGGTCAAGGACGCCGACCACCGGACGTGGTTTATCCTGTCGTATCCGCGGGCGGCGGTCCCGGCTGCACTGGACGAATGGCTGTGGAAACACGCGCAACTGCTGAAGCGATGGCGCGCCAAGCGATTCGACTACCTGACGCGCGATATCGAAGTCTGGCTCTACGACCCGAAGTGGCCCAAACGGCAGATCCAAGCTCCCGGCACAGGGCCGGATCCGCCGAAGACCGGGAAGAGCAGTACGGCCGAGCCCGAGTAAAGTAGGCGACGGTTCTGCCGATAATTCTTTGATGGGCAATAAGTTGCCGCGTGCCGGTCGGGTGCGCGCATTGTCCAGCCAGGTGGCCGGAGAGAGCGTCTCGATGTCTGTCTCTGTCGAGCAACCAACCGCGCACGCCCCGGACGTCAGCGTCGTCATTCCCGTGATGAACGAACAGGACAACGTTGACGAGCTCCACGCCGAGATCACCGAGACGATGTCGCGGCTCGACTGTCCGTACGAGGTGATCTATATCGACGACGGCTCGACGGATGGCACGTTCGGCAAGCTGTGCGTCATTCAGAAGGCCGACCACCGGGTCCGCGTGATCCAGTTCCGCCGCAATTTCGGCCAAACGGCGGCCATGGCGGCCGGATTCGACTACGCCCGCGGCGCCGTCATCGTGCCGATGGACGGCGACCTGCAGAACGACCCCGCCGACATCCCGAGGCTTCTGGAGAAGATCGACGACGGTCACGATGTCGTCTCGGGCTGGCGAAGGAACCGCAAGGACAAGGCGCTGACGCGGCGGATCCCCAGCAAGCTCGCCAACTGGCTGATCGGCGTCGTCACCGGCGTCAAGATCCACGATTACGGCTGTTCGTTGAAGGCCTATCGCGCGGACGTGGTCCGCCACATCAAGCTCTACGGCGAGATGCACCGGTTCATCCCGGCTATCGCTAGCTGGCACGGGGCGAGCATCGCCGAGATAGCGGTCCATCACCGGGCGCGGATCCACGGCAAGACCAAGTACGGCCTGGTGCGGACGCTCAAGGTCATCCTCGACCTCATCACGGTCAAGTTCCTCGGCGGCTACGGCACCAAGCCGATTTACTTCTTTGGCGCGATGGCACTGTTGCTGTTCTTCGGCGCCAGCATTTCGGGGGCCTTCCTCGTTGTGCGCAAGGTGATGTGGGACCTCTCGATGATCAAGAGCCCCCTCCTGTTGCTCACCGTCATGCTGATCGTGCTGAGCGGCATGTGCATTATGCTCGGACTGCTGGCCGAGTTAATGGTCCGCACGTATCACGAGTCTCAGGACAAGCCTGTATACGTGGTCAGGCAGACACTCGAGTAACCGGGTACCGCCGTCATATGCGCATCCTGTTGTTCAACTACGAACTGCCGCCGGTCGGCGCCGGCGGCGGACGAATCTGCTGGGAGACCTGCCGGGAGCTGGCACGGATGGGACACGAGGTGACCGTCGCGACTGCCAGGTTCCGGGACTTGCCCCACGAAGAAACGCGCGATGGTGTTGACATCATCCGGATACCGACGCTCCGCAAGAGCACCGTGGAATGTTCGGTCCCGGAGATGATGTCGTACATCCTGAGCGGGTGCTGGCGGGCGCGTTCCCTGGCCAGGAGGACGCGTCCGGACGTCGTGCACGTGTACTTCGGTATCCCGTCCGGGCCGCCCGCCTGGCTGCTGAAGAAGCTTCGCGGCGTGCCCTACGTGGTATCTCTGATGGGGTCTGACGTTCCGCGGCCGGAAGTGAAGAAGTTCCGCTACATCTATCCGGTGATGAAGCCGGTGTTGCGGTCGATCTGGCGGAACGCATTTGCCGTGGTCGCGAATTCGGAGGGCCTGAAGGAAGCAGCGCTTCAAACGGCCCCCGATCTCGACGTGTGCGTTATTCACAACGGCATCGACACTGAGAGGTTCCAGCCGGGTGACGGCGCTGCCCCGGGGCACGAGAACGGCACGCTCGGGTTGCTCACTGTCGGACGGCTTCAGGAGTTCAAGGGGCTCCAGTACCTGCTGCCGGCGGTCAAAAACGTGCTGGACGGCCGTCCGCGATCCTTGCGATTGGCGATAGTTGGTGACGGTCCTTACCGCCCGGAGCTGGAACGGCTGGCTGCCGAGCTCGGCCTGGGAGACGCCGTCAAGTTCGTCCCGTGGGCGGACTACGATCAAATGCCGGACATCTATCGCAGTGCCGACGTGTTTCTTCAGCCATCACTGACCGAAGGCATGCCCAACACGGTGTTGGAAGCAATGGCCAGCGGCGTGGCGATCGTCGCGAGCAACGTCGCCGGCAACCGGGACCTCGTGAAGGACGGCCGGAACGGTTTCCTGGTCGAGCCGATGTCGGACGACGCGTTGACCGACGCCATCTCCCGGCTGGTGGATGACGTGGCCGGGGTCCGGCGCATGGGCGCTGATTCTCGCACAATGGCCGAGACGATGACTTGGCGGAAGGTAGCGGCCGCCTACGTCGGCCTCTACGAACGGGCCACGCGAAACAGCAAATAGACGGTGCCAATTAGAGAGGAGTGTCTGCTGTGAACGTCGTTATTACAGGTGGCGCAGGCTTCATTGGTTCACACTTGGCCGAGACATTACTGGAGCGTGGCGATTCCGTCGTCGCCGTGGATGATCTGTCCACCGGACGCCTGTCCAACGTCGAGCCGTTCGCCGACAGCCCGGACTTCCGCCTGGTAGTCGAGAGCGTGACGAACGAGCACGTCCTCGACCGCATGGTGAGCCAGGCCGACGTGGTGTACCACCTGGCGGCAGCGGTTGGGGTGAAGCTGATCGTTGACGATCCGGTGCGGACAATCGAGACCAACATCCTGGGCACAGAGACGGCCCTGAAAGTCGCCGCGCGGTATCGCACCAAGCTGTTCATTGCCTCGACTTCCGAGGTCTACGGCAAGAACGAGCAACTGCCGTTCAATGAGGAGGCGGACATGGTGTTCGGATCGACCACGCACAGCCGGTGGTGCTACGCGTGTTCCAAGGCGATCGACGAGTTCCTGTCGCTGGCGTATCGGCGCCGCAATCTGCTTCCGGTGATCATCGGCAGGTTCTTCAACACCGTGGGGCCCCGGCAGACCGGACAGTACGGGATGGTCATTCCGCGGTTCGTGCACCAGGCGCTTCACGGCGAGCCGATCACCGTGTACGGGGACGGCGAGCAGATCCGCTGCTTCTGCCACGTGAAGGACGTGGTGGCCGCGCTGCCGGCACTCATGTCGGAGCCGAAAGCGGAGGGCGGGATATTCAACATCGGCTCCAAGGAAGGGACGACGATCAACGCGCTGGCCCAGAAAGTGAAGAAGGCGGTGGGGAGCGATTCCCCCATCGTCCATATCCCGTACGAGCAGGCGTATGAAGCCGGATTCGAGGACATGCGGGTGCGCGTCCCCGACACGTCGCGGGTCACCGAACTTATCGGATTCAAGGTCACTCGGACCATGGACGACATCATCTCCGACGTCGCAGATCATATGCGGGCCGTCGGAGAGTGAGGCCCGCGTGGCCGCGGCAGGAACCGTCTGACGAAGTCGCAAGATGACGAACGTGCTGATCCTTATAGACAAGTTGGCGCGGGCGGGGGCCGAGCGGCTGGTGACAGACATCGCCCCGCGAATCGACAGGTCCAGGTTCCAGGTCACCGTGTGCTCCCTGGGGAAGCAAACGGCGATGGTGGGGGAGCTGGAGGAGGCGGGGGTCTCCCCTGTGCTGCTCCGCGCCGCGAAGTGGGACCCGCGCACGCTCTTCCGGATTCGGAGGCTGGTGCGCGAGAAGAGCATATCAGTCATTCACGCACATCTCGGCAAATCGATCGTACTGGGCTGGCTGGCTGCGAAGTTGGCTAAGGTCAGGTTCATTGCCCACGAACATGTTGGGCCGATGTGGCCGCATCTCGGTGGCGGGCTGCTGCACCGGATCGAGAACGCGATCATGTGCCGCGCGACCCTGTTCTGCATGGCGCGGTCGGACGCAGTCATCGCGGTCGCCGGCCCCACGCGGGACTGGATCGTTGCCCAGCGCCCGAAGCTGGCCGGGAACACGGTCGTCATCACGAACGGCATTGATTTGGATGCTGCGGCTCGGGCGAGTGAGGATCGGGAGGCCGTCAGGGCGGAAGTGCGCCGGGAACTGGGACTGCCGCGCGGGTGCCTCTTGGTCCTGGGGGTGGCGAGCTTCCGGTTCGTCAAGCGCTGGGACCTGTTCGTCCGGTGCGCATGCGAAGTCCTGGCGGAACACAGCGACGTTCATTTCGTCGGAGCCGGGCGGGGCCCGCTGCACGACGAAATGCTCGAACTTGCTGCGACGCTGGGGGTCACCGACAACGTCAATCTGATCGGTGTTCGGGGTGACATCCCGCGGCTCATGGCCGCGGCGGATCTGTTCCTGATGCCGACGTCGATGGAATGCGACCCCATTGTCGCGAAAGAGGCGCTGGCGTCGGGGCTCCCCATTGTGGGCTCCGACATTCCGGCGCTTCGCGAGAACATCGTTGACGGCGAGACGGGCTTTCTTGTGACGTTCGGCGACGTGCGAGCCCTGTCTGAGAAGGTCCTTGAGGTCTTGGCAGACGATGAGTTGAGAGGAAGAATGAGCGCCGCGGCGCAACGGCTCGGTCACGAACGCTTCAGCATCGACGCCTGCACCAGAGAGACCGAGAAGGTGTACGAACGTGTTGCCGGCGGATCGGGATCGTAGCGCTGGCATGAAGCGCGCCGGGAGGAGGCCGCCTAGGATGGGGGGCTACCCGGGGCGCGAAACTGCGACGATCAGGAGCGACGGGTGAGAAAGCTGCCGAGCATGTCGGAGATGAGGAAGATATGCCGGCCACAGAAGCATAAGAAGCTGTTCGTCGAGTTCTACAACCCGTGGATTTCCATCTATCTTACCCGCTTCTTCGTTTGGCTGAGGATCTCGGCGAACACGGTAACGTTGCTGATGATACTCCTGGCGGTTGCCGGGACCGTGCTCTTTGCCTTCGAGAGCTACCTGCTTTCGGTGTTGGGCGGGGTGGTCTTTGTGTTGGCGTACCTGCTGGACTGGGTGGACGGCGAGGTGGCGAGATACTATCGCTGGGCGGAAGACGGGACGGTGGAGGAGGCGACAGATGACATCGACCGAATCCGAAAGAGCGACGTCCGTGATATCCGGGCGACAAAGGGAATGTTCCTGGACGGCATATACCACGTAATTGCCGGGGCCGGCTTCCTGATGGCGATGGGGATACACGCATTCCTGAGAACGGACTTGTTTTGGTACCTGATCCTGGGCGGGGTAGCGTCCGGCTTCTTTCTTCTGAAGAGCGCGGCTGACGGGCTGGGATTCGGCGTGGTGTACAGGTACGTTTTGTACAACAAGTTGAAAATGGAGGCCCCCTCGGCCGATGGACCTGACGCGGAGAAGGTCCCTCGATTCGCGCGGCGCTATGTGACCTATCTAACCGCGAAGAACTACGCGCCATTGGCTGTTGCACTGCTGCGCGCTCAGGTTCTGCTCGTGCCCCTTGCCGCCGCAGGCTACTTCGTACTGTTCTGGAAGTCCGTCCGCGACTTCTACAATCGGAAGATTGAGCAACGGATAGACACGCTATCCGGCTCGTAGGGAACTGCAGGAGTTCTGGTCCGATGAAAGCCATAATACTCGCCGCCGGGATGGGAACACGGCTGGGTTCATTGGTGCCCAAGCCGCTCACGGAAGTCAGTGACGGCCTGATGATCATCGACTACCAGGCCGAACAGCTCGCCCGGGTCGTGGGCAGGGACTCGATCGCCGTGGTGGTCGGCTACAAGAAGGAACTGTTGATGGAGAAGCATCCCGACCTGCTGTACGTCTACAACGAAGCCTACGCCACCACCAACACGGCCAAGAGCCTCGTGCGCGGCCTCACCAAGTTCGACGACGACATCCTGTGGCTGAACGGAGACGTGTACTTCGACCCGGCGGTCCTTGACAAGCTGGCGGAGGCCGGATGCACCGCCGCGCTGGTCGACCGCTCGAAGTGCGGCAAGGAAGAGGTCAAGTACGACGTCTACGAGGACGGCACCATTCGGAACCTGTCGAAGGCGGTGCAGGAGCCGCTCGGCGAAGCCGTCGGGATCAACGTGGTCTCCCGGGCGGACCGGGCGCTGCTGGCCGAGGAACTCGCCAGGGTCGCCGCTGACGATTACTTCGAAAAAGGGCTCGAGAACCTCACCCTCGCCCGGAAGATACGCCTGAAACCCATCTACCTCGAGGGCCTGTTCTGCAAGGAAATCGACTTCCAGGAAGACTTGGAGGTCGTGCAGGAATATATCGCCAAGGGCAACTCCTGAGCCGGCAAGAGGCAGAAATGGCAGAGCTGATGACGGACAGCAGCCCCGGTTCTCCGAAAGTCTCCGTCCTGATGCCTGTCTACAACGGAATGCCACATCTCCGCAAGTCCATCGAAAGCATACTGACGCAGGGCTTTCAGGATTTTGAGTTCGTCATTGTTGACGATGCGTCAACTGACGAGACGCCCCAGGTCCTAACAGAATACGCTGAGACGGATTCCAGGATCCGAGTGATCACGAACTCGGCGAACCTGGGTGTCGCGGCTTCGCTTGCGGCCGGAGTTGAGGCGGCGCTGGGCGAATATGTCGCCCGAATCGATGCGGATGACTGGTATCACCCGTCCCGGCTGGAGAAGATGGTCACATTTCTGGACGAGCACCCGGAGGTGGGAGTGCTGGGCACCTCGGCCTGGATCGTGGATGGGGCCGGGAAGACCATCTGCCGGCGCGATCTGTTGACCACCTCGCCCGCGATCAAGGCGAAGCTGAGAAGCGGCAACTGTATGTTCTATGCTGTGCTGATGCGCAAGGAACTGGCAGTCCAGGTGGGGAACTACCGCTCCGCCTTTCGCATCGCTGAGGATTACGACCTCTGGCTGAGGATGTCGGAGAGGTCCGGCATTTCGAATTTGCCGGAACCGCTGCTGTTTTACCGCCAGTCGGCGGCCTCGGTGA
>CAZDHT010000244.1:0-6617 GCA_964505325.1 uncultured Planctomycetota bacterium
GACGCTTCAGGCCCAGAAGCCCGAGACCGAGCAGCGAGAGCCCCGCCGGCTCCGCGACGGGCGCCGGCTCGATCTTATCAGCACCGATATCCCAGCCTCCGCCCATCGGCCGCAGCCTGCGGAGGTTGCCTATTTCCGCTCCGCAGCTCGCGGAGGTTGCCTATTCCCGCTCGACTACACCGCAAATGGCATGCCAGAGTTCCGGCGCAAACCGGGGACAGAACTTCTGTTCCACCGAAGCGACGGGATTTCAAGCAGTTACGCGGTCAGAAAGCACAGGAAAAAGCCAGCCTGGGCGGAAGGCAGGCAGAGGGGATGGGGATTCTAGGCAACATGGGCCGCGCGGACGATGCACAAAAGCAACATGGCGACCGTGAGGGCGTTGCGCGAGAGGGGGATGTCGGAGCCGGTCAGGAGGCCGCGTTCGTCATCGGTAGTTGTCCCTTGGCCTGCCGATGACGAGTTCGACGTGGCCGTCGAGGAACAGCACGTTCAGCCCGCTGGCATGGCCGCGGACGTGGGGGAAGATGGGGGCCTTGCGCCGGAAGAAATCCGTCAGCACCCAGATGCGGGAGAGCGGCGTGTTCTTCGCCCGCTCGGCATACTCGGGCTGCGTGAGATAGGGAGCCTGGCTGTCGTTGCCGGACTGGTAGTTCTCTAGGGGCACCGGTTGCATGCCAGTGGCCTTGAGGATCCGCGGGAAGAACGGCGTACCGCGCCAGCCGGGCTTGTTCTTGAGAAAGCTCCAGTAGACGTAGCTGATGTTGCCGGCCTCGCGGTTCTCCGGAGTGTCCACAACGGTATCCGTCTTGCCCTTCGGCGGGCACGAGGTGTTCTTGGCGGCGCTCTCCATGAACATCGCCTGCGGGCAGTAGAAGGCGTCGATCAGCTTCCCCGCGGAATAGGCGTCCAGCGCCTCCAGCAGCGTACGGTGCGGGTTGTGCTCGTGCTGCTCGAGGGGGTAGTAGTCGGAGTTGTTGTTCGAGTAGACAGCGAGGGCGTAGTAGATCTGCCGCATGTTGCTGGCGCAGCTTACCTCCCACGCGACGTACTTCGAGTGGCGAAGCGCCGGGAGCAACAGCCCCGCCAAGACTGCAATCACCCCGATGACAATCAGTAGTTCGATCAGCGTGAACGCGCCGCGCCGTGATCTTCTCATCATGCTTTCCTTTCGCTCGCCTTCACGAGTCGAACGGTGGGCGGCCAGTCTATGCGGATTATACCGGAACCCGGAGGTCCCGTCAACCGAAGACACGACGTCTGTCGAGGTCACACTACTTCTTACTGACCGTCGTGCCCGTGAGGTCGCCGGAGACCTCGGCTTCGATTCGCGCGAGCTCCTCTGCCGTGAGCAGCACCCCGTCGCTGGCGGCGGCGTTGTCGCGCGCTTGCTCGGCCGTCTTGGCGCCGGGGATCACCACACTCACCGCTGCACGTGAGAGGCAGAACTGGAGCGCGGCCTGGGCCATCGTCTTCTTGCCGCCGCGTTCGAGGAACCGCAACTTCTCCACGGCCTCGACGACCCGGCGCGCCTTCGCCGGCGGGTACGAACGGCTCCGGTGGTCGTTCTCGGGGAATGTCACGTCGCACCCGAACTTGCCCGTGAGGAAGCCCGAGGCCAGCGGCACACGGGCGATGATGCCGGCGGCCCCCTCCTGCGCGAGCGGCAAGAGCTCGGCCTCCGCCTGCCGCGACAGAACGTTGTACACCACCTGGATGGTCTCGACCTGCGGCCACCGGCGCAAGACCGGCACGCCGTGCTCCGTCTGCTTGACCGACACGCCGCAGTGACGGATCTTGCCGGCCTGCTTGAGATCCTCGAGCGCGGCGAACGTGTCGTCGGTCAGCGCCTCGAGCCCCCACGGCGAGTGGCACTGAATCAGGTCGATGTAATCGGTGTTGAGCCGCCGGAGCGACGCCTCGACCGCCTGCGGGATCCACTCTCCGCTGAAGTCCTTGACCCACTGTCCTTCTGAGTCAACACGGCTGCCGAACTTGCTCGCAATGACCACCTGGTCGCGTCGCCCGCCCAGCGCCTTGGCCAAGACCTCTTCGCTGTGTCCCCGGCCGTAGCTGTCGGCGGTGTCGATGAAGTTGACGCCGGCGTCGAGTGCCGCATGCACGGCGCGGACGGAGACCTCGTCGTCCACGTCCCCCCAACCGATCTGCACGCCGCCGAGTTCCGCCGGCCCGCCAATCGCCCACGCGCCGAAGCCCACTTCGGACACCTCCAGCCCTGTCCTTCCGAGTGCGCGATATTGCATTCACCTCTTCCTCCACAACACCGTCTTCTCGGCCCTTGAGGCCGCAATTGTCGCCTTTTCCGCAGCCACCATATCGCCTTGCCAGCACCCTGTCAAACCCATCACCTCACCCCGCGGTCTGGTAAATTTTTCGACGCACGTGCGTCAAAATATTCACCGCGACCCGGACGAGAATTATTGAGGTCCATGGAAAGCGAGACGCGGCCGGCTTTCTGTAGCCAAGGCCCATGGCCTCGGAACGACCTCATGGAGGCCGTCTACGGTAGAACCCAGAAGCGGCCTCTTCCATTTCACACATGGACCTCAATAGGCACCACCGTGACGGACAAACCCACCCCCTCTGGTGCGATGATCAATCGTCCTCGTCCTTTGTCCTTGCCGCCCGCCTCGGTTGTGCTAAACTTTTCGTCGCACGTGGGTCAATTGTTTCACCGACTGTTCTGCGAGGGAGGGAAGCGAAGATGAAAAACAGTGAAAGGAGCTTCGACTACGCGGACCTGCTGGAGTGCATCGACTTCCTCGGGAGCCGCGCCTACGGCAAGCCTCTGGCTTACCTGATCAGCCTGGTCGGCTACTACGTGGTGGACCGCGACCTCAGGCAAATGCTCAACTACCTCGTCCGCCGGGGAAGGCTTGAACGCCGTGAGGACGGGGGTGACCCGCGCTATCTCCTTCGTGGCCCTCGCAGCGGAAGCAACATCGTCGAGATGAAAACCCGCAAAAGCCGCGCCCGCTGGCAGGGCGCTTGGCACGTGTTCACCTATGACATGCCCGTCTCGCACAACGCCATGCGACGCAAGCTGGCCGTGAGCCTTCACGAAATGGGCTTCGCGATGCTTTGCGCCAGCACGTGGATATCGCCCTACAACTGGGAGGACTTCCTCGGGGAGATACTGTCCGACCCGCTGTGCGAGGGCAGCTTCTATCACCTGAACTCGGCGGCGGTGCGCCTGTTGCCACGAGGAACCGGCGGAGAGCCAGGCGGCTTGTGGGACCTCCACAAGGCAAAGACCGCATATCGGGCAATCGCCAATCAGTGTGCGAAAGCAACCACTGACGAAGGCACATCCGCCGCAAAGAAAAAAACGAGGACCCTGCTGGCCGTGCGGAGGAACCTGCGACTTGTCGAGAGGTGGGACCCAATGCTCCCCGCTCAACTCCTGCCTCATGACTGGCCGCGCGATCAGGCACTCAAGAACGCGGAGACCCTCCGCAGTATGGTCGAACACAGCGTCCGGTCGGCCCCGCTAGAGGTCCGGTAAACTTTTCGTCGCAGGTGCGTCAAAAAATTCACCAGCCGGCCGACGCTCGACACGACTCTGGCGGCGCGCTAGACTTGCGAGCCGCTGAAGAAAACAACGGCCCGTTCCGGAGAGAGGCGATGTTCGAGGAGTTCATGGGGCGCAATCAGCACAAGATCTTCGACGACCCCGGCACGCGGGGGGGCTGCCAGCTCTGGCTCAAGCGCGTGCTGGCCTACTACGGCGACGACGGCGGGGGCGACGTCGAGATCATCAACGGTCAGCTCGGCCTGTGCGCCAAGACAGCCGACTACATCTACTCCAAGTTCACACCGCCCGAGATCCGGTACGTGCCCGGCTCGCGGCCGATGCTCGAACAGGTGCTCGGCGAGGTCATCACCGACGCTATGAGCGACCGCGAGAAAGCGCTCGCCATTATGCGCCGCTGCCGCGACAACCAGGACATGGGCCTCGCCCGGCCCGGCCTGTTCAACGGCGGCACGGAGGAGGAGCTGCTGAAGCGCGGGGCGATCATGTGCAACGAGATTTCCCGCGTGTTCGTCTGCCTCTGCCAGATCGCCGGGCTGCCCGCACGCGTCCACTGCGCCCACATCTCGGGGCACATGATGTCCGAGGTCCTCGTCGACGGCAAGTGGTGGTGGATCGACTCGATGAAGGGGCTCGCCCCCGTCGATGAGGACGACGAGCCGGTCAGCGCCTGGGACCTGCGCAACGACTCTACACTGTTCGAGCGGCAGCCGAAGAGCTTCTGGGACGACTGCCGCCCGCCGTCGATCACGTTCGGCACCGAACAGCGCGACCCGCGGAACATGGCGCTCCAGATGTGCCGCAACCGCGACTGCTACTTCCACCCCAAAGAGGCGAACGCCGTCGGCAATTACTTCGTCTGGGAGCACGACAAGTACACCTACCCATGGATCATCGACGGCGTGGACCCGGATACCGAGGAGCGCGCCCGCCACGAGGCAGGCGTCAACAAGCGCAAGCTCGGCTGGCCGGACTACTATTTCGACAAGAACCTGTGGGAACCGGAGGAGTTGAAGATGCGCTGAGCGGGCTTGACACGGGAAGCCGCGCGGCCCAGAATACGGCGGTGGGCTGAAGGACGACTCATTCCAAAACCCGGGGAGAGGAGGAGGGAAGGATGAACAGAGTGTGGGTAGTGTTGGCATTGTGCGCCGTGGTTGGCCTGGCTGGATGCAGGGCGTTAACAGGCGCCGACGGCATCGGCCTGGGCAAGGGCGAATTGGTCAAGAGCAAGGGCGCCGTCAACAAGGTCAAGATGGCGGATGGCGCCATCATGGCGGACGGCGCACTGGATGAGGCCGCGTGGAAGAGCGCGGTGGCGCTGAGCGGCTTCGTCCGTGGCCCCGACCTGGCCGAGGTGAAGACGCGCGTCCTGGTCACCTACGACAAGGCAAACCTGTACGTCGCCGTGGTCTGCCAGGAGCCGAACACCGACAAGCTCGACGCGGACACCACGGAGCGAGACGGCGAGGTCTGGACCGACGACTGCGTTGAGATCCACATCGACCCGAGCAACGAAAAGCAGGGCACGACCGGGTACTACGGCTTCTTCGTGACGCCGAAAAACGTCGTCTACGACCGGACGGAAGACGGGAACTGGAGCAGCACGGAATGGAAGAGCGGTGCCCGCGTCGTCGCCGGCAAGGGCTGGGTCGCCGAGACGGTGCTGCCGTTCAAGATGATGGGCGTGACGCCGAAGCCCGGCCACAAGCTCGGCGTGATGGTCGCCCGCAACCGCAAGGCCGGCGTGAGCCAGTACATGACCCTCGTCCCCTGCGACAACGAGGCGAAGGACACCACCAAGTACCCGGTGCTGGAGCTGAAGTAAGCAAAGAGAGCGTGGGTGCACGGGAGCGTGGGGGCATGGGAGAGGCATAACGCGCCGCCTGCGTGCTCCGGTTCTCCCATGCTCCCATGCGCCCGCGCTCCCATGCTTTTCATGGAGGTCTCACGATGCTACGAGGTATCGCCATGTGCGCTGTGTTGACGTCGGCCGCGGCAGCCGCGGCTCTCGAAGTGCCGCTGACGGTGACCAACCGCAGTAATTCGCCGCGCGATCAGGAACTGGCCGCGGGCGGCGTGCCGCTGCCGGTGGGCGCGCTTAAGGACGAAGACCAGTTCCGCGTGGTCGACACGGCGGGCAAATACGTCCCCGCGCAGTTCACCGTCCTGAACCGCTGGCCCACCGATAAGAGCATCCGCTGGGTGCTGGTGCAGTTCCCCGTCAAGATCGACGCCAAGGCGACGCTCAAGTTCACGCTGAAGCTTGGCCGCTACCTGCTGCCGAAGCCGAAGTACCAGGTCGTCGTCGCCGAGCCGAAAGGGAAGGGCGACTACTACATCGTCGACACGGGCGTGATGCGCTTCACGGTCAACAAGAGGAACTTCGCTCTGTTCGACCGGGTCGTCCTGCTGAGCAAGAGTGGCGCGGACGCGCTCGCCGGGCCGGGCGCGTGCGGGAAGGGCTTCACGATTGAAACCGACAAACGTGGATCGTTCAGCACGGGCAACGACGCCGACTGCACCGTGCGCGTCGAGGACGCCGGCCCGCTCCGCGCGACGATCGTCGCCGAAGGCAAGCACAAGAACGACAAGGGCGAGGCGCTGTTCGACTACCAGGTCCGCATCTACGCCGTCGCCGGCAGCCGAGCGGTCCGCGTCCAGTACGTCTTCACCAACAGCGAAGGCCAGTGGCCGAAGGAGCTGGTCGACTTGCGGAAGGTGTCCGTCGGCCTCACGCTGGAGACCAAGGCGCCCTGTACGCGGTGGCTGATCGACCCGAAGAGCCGCAGGGACGTGGCTGGCGCGGACACACAAGCCAGACTCGACTCAGGCAAGACGCGCTACTACGAAGGCCCGGCCGTTGCCGGCCTCGCCTCCAAGGAGGGCGGCGGGGTCTCGGCGACCATCCGCTGGTTCTGGCAACTGCGCCCGAAATCCATGCAAGTTGGCCCGGATGCAACGCTGACGGTGAACGTAGTTGACGCTCCCGCTCCCAGGGAAGCCGTCCACTTCTACCCCGGAATGAGCAAGACGCACGACCTGATGTTCCGGTTCACCGGGC
>CAZDHT010000244.1:6717-8322 GCA_964505325.1 uncultured Planctomycetota bacterium
CACTTCTACCCCGGAATGAGCAAGACGCACGACCTGATGTTCCGGTTCACCGGGCCGGGCCAGTCGCTGGACGACGAGAACACGTGCCACCACTTCCAGCAGCCGCTCTTCGTGAAGTGCGAGCCGAGTTGGTACTGCCAGAAGACGCTCTCGCTCGGCCGGCTGGTCTCCGCCGACTACAAGGGCTACAAGCCCGAGTTCCAGAACGTCCGCAAGGTGATCGACGACGGATTCGCCGAGCAGGCCAAGACGATCCGCCGCCTCCGCAAGCAGGTGGTCGACCGCAAGCGCGGCATCGACAGCTACCACGTCATCCACTTCGGCGACGGGTTCCACCACCTGAAACGCTCCGGCGACCACAAGGGCGTCGAGTGGGACAACTGTTACTACTCGTACACCCACCTGCTGGCGATGCAGTACTGCCGCACCGGCGACGACCTCTTCCTCGACACCCTGCGCGAGGCGGCGACGTTCGAGGGCGACATCAGCATCGCCTGGCACAAGGGCCGCCTGGGCGCCCCGCGGGTCAACCCCGGCGCCTACCACATTGGCGGGTTCACCGGCTGGCGGCGGTTCAACAGCGGCACCTACAACTTCTACAAGCCGCTCGGGATGCTCGAGCTGTTTTACCTGACCGGCGACCGCCGCCACCAGGAGGCGGGCCTGGCCAACCTGCGCTGGATGCTCCGCACCATCGGCTACAACATGCTGAACAACCCGCGGTCGTGCGGTGCCGGGCTGCGCGCCGCCGTGCATGGCTATCTCGCGACCGGCAACATCGACTACCTCTACCACGCGCGGCGGATGACCCGCCACGCGATCGGGATGCAAAAGACGTACGGGCACTTCGCGCCGGTCCGCAACTCGATCTTCATGGCGCCGAACGCGCTGGAGGGGCTGTGCGTCTACCACGAGTTGACCGGCGACCCGCGGCTGGGGAAGATCCTGCCCGAGATGGTGAAGGCCGACTACAAGGCGTTCCGGCGCGGCCCGTCGTCGCTGACGTGCGGTTTTATGAACTTTTATATAGCGTATCTGACCGACGACACGGAGCACCTGGCCGAGCTGAACGCGGGGATGTCGAAGCGGACACGCTTCGGCGTGCGCCGCGGCGAGCACGCGATCAAGGACTTCGCCGCCGGCAAGCGCGGCGTGCCGCTCCTGATGTGGTACCTGAGCGACCTGGCCAAGAAGCCGACGCCGTGGGCGGGAAAGATCGACCTCGGCCCGTACCCGGCCGACGTCGTCGATTGCCCGCGAATGAAGCCGCCGACGCTGAACGGACGGGTCAATGAGCTGGCGTGGGACAAGACGGCGAGGATGTCGCTCGTCGGCGCGCCGAACCCGCGCCGCAAGCTGACCGCGCCGACCGAGGTGCGCGTCGGCCACGACCTGAAGAACCTGTACATCGCCGTGCTTGCCACCGAACCCGACCTCAAGTCTCTGAAGACGAGTGTAAAGGAGGACGGCGGCCCGGTGTGGAACGACGACTCGGTCGAGATCTACGTCGGCCCGGTCCCCCGGCGCTATTGCCTGAAGCTGATGGTCAACGCGCTCGGCAAGAGACGGACCAGCGTGCGCGGCTTCGACAAGGGGAAGTACAAG
>CAZDHT010000245.1:0-8171 GCA_964505325.1 uncultured Planctomycetota bacterium
TGCCGTACTCCCTCTTCGGTCGATTACCCACTGGAGGCGTTCCTCGCCAAAAACACGGACGGGACACTGGGCGAGAAGCCGCTGCACCACTATGGCCACCGCCACAAGCAATACTGGCCGCAGTGGTCGGCGCGCGAACGCCACGCCGGTCCGTTCCAGATCAAGCCCGGACTGCTGCGCGACGGGCTGAATGTCCTCGCCATCCAGTTCCACCGGGCCGACTACCCGGCGGTCTGCACTCAGAAAGAAGTCGGGCTCTGTTTCGCCACGCTGGGACTGTGCGAGCTGTCGCTGCGCGCGGACACGCCGGCGGACAACATCGTCAGTTCTATCCGGCGCCCGGCCGGCTTCCGCGTGTGGAACGCGGACGCGTGGGGCACCGTCGCCGACACGAGCTACAGCGATCCGACGGAGCCACTGCGGCCCATCCGAATCGAGGCGGCCCGGAACGGCGTCTTCAGCGGCCAAGTGATCGTGGCGTCTGACCGAGCGATTGAAGACCTGGGTGCGGAGCCGAGCGCCCTGAGCGGCCCGGGCGAAATCCCTACGGAGAGCGTCCGGGTCCGCTACGGGCTCAAGAACCCTTGCTGGGGAGGCGGGTACTTCTCTCGGGCCAACGTGGTTGGCGGGACCCGGTTCGACGTGCTTGTCGACGAGGCCCCCGCCAAGGTCGGGCCGGTCTCGCCCAAGGTGTTCGACGCGCAGTTCTACATCAGGCGGACGCAGCCGACGTTCTGCAAGGAGCTCGGCCTGCCCGGTGTGCCGAGGCTCGAGGCCGTCATCCCCGTGTGGCTCGACGTCCGCGTGCCCAGGGACGCGAAGCCGGGCCTCTACAAGGGAACGCTCACCATCGGCGCCCGGAATGTGACGCCGGTCACGGTGCCTATCGAGCTGAATGTCGCCGACTGGACGCTGCCGGACGCCAAGGACCGCACGTCGATCCTCTTCATCTACCAGTCGCCGGATACGCTGGCCGAGTACTACAAGGTCCCGCGCTGGTCGGAGAAGCACTGGGCGTTGATCGAGGGTTCGCTCCGGCTCATGGGCGAGGCGGGCAGCATCGGCCTGCACTTCCCGCTGCTCGCCAAGACCCAGCCCGGCAACGTCGAGCCGATGGTCGTGTGGGTCAAGAAGGGGGGCGGCTACGAGTACGACTTCACCGTCTTCGACCGCTACCTGGAGACGGCGCTGAAGTACCATCCGGTCGAGCAGCTCAAGGCCATCGTTCTCTACGTGTGGGGCTACGAGTGCGGCAATCCCCGCAACAAGAAGATCCGCGACAGCCTCGACTACCGCGAGAAGAACACGCGCGGGCCGCTGGTGACGGTGCTCGACCCGACGACGGGCAAGAAGTCGGAGCTGCGCCTGCCCGACTACGCGCGGCCGGAGGCCGAGAAGCTCTGGCGCCCGCTCTTGCTCGCGGTGAAGGAGCGCCTCGCCAAGAAGGGCCTGGCCAACCGCATCATGCTGGGGATCAGCTCCGACCCGGGCACGCTCCCCGAGCACGTCGGCATGTTCCAACGGATCCTCCCGGGCGTGAGTTGGTTCCGCGACTCGCACTTCGACCGGCGCTCCGTCGGCGCCGATCCCAAGAACCGGCGCAAGACGATGCGCGTCGGCTACAATTCCATCGTATGGAGCGGCTGGATTCCCGACCCGAAGACGCAGCGCCGCCACGGCTGGCGGCACGACCCGAAGCATCTTATCCTGAGCTTCAACCGCGCCGGGGTCGGGTCACTCAACATGCACGGCTTCGCGTCGCCGTGGACCTGCCACATGGCGATGGAAAGCACGCTGGCCCTGGGCCGCCACGGCATCGGCCGCATCGGCGCCGATTATTTCCGCTTCTACGGCCGCTACCGGACCAGCACCATCGACAACCGCTGGCCGGGCGCGCAGATCGGCGGCGCCCTCGGAATCCATCACGGCACCTCCGACCTGCTTGGGCCGCGGCCGGACGGCCCGGCGCCCACGGTGCGGCTGCGCAACCTGCTCCTCGGCGTGCAGGAGGCCGAGGCCCGCGTCTTCATCGAGAAAGCGTTGCTCGCAAAAAAAATGCCCGCGGACCTTGCGAAGAAATGCCAAGACCTGCTGGACGACCGGACCGACGCCATCCGGATGTGGCCGCTGCAATCGAGCGCCGGCAGCGCCGGCTGGCGCGGCAGCATCCGCCGGCTGTTCGAGTACGCAGCAGAAGTCGCCGCCGCGAAGTAGCGGAAACTACGCCGGAAACAGACCCTCACCCCGGTAGTTCGAGCGGTTGTGCCCCGGCGGAAAGCGCCGGCAAGTGCGCGCGCCTTCGCCGATGGTGTCAGCCCCGTAAATCCATAGCGCGTTCTCATCCCACAGCAGGACCTGGTCCCGCCCCGTGCCAAGCAGGTCGGTGACGTCGGCGCACAACTCCGGGTGCCCATCGTCCGGGAACGGCACGACCTGCCTGCCGAGGCCGTCGATCATCCCGCCATGCCGGACGCTTCCGCTGAGCAGGCACAGCGGACGGCATAGCCCGCTCCAATCGGCCGGGCAGATGACCTGGCCGTTGTCGGTGATCTCGCGAAACCACAGCCGGCGGCCGGTGCAATCGTGGAACGACACGATGCCCGGCTCGCCCCAGTACGTCGTGGTGAAGAACTGCACGCCGTCGAGGTCGTCGCGGTAGGGCGCCGCCGACAGCCGCTGCGCGTGGCCGAGCATCTCGCGGTGCAGGATGTTGCCCTCCAGGTCCCAGACCATGAAGCCCTCGTTGCCGGCGACCACGGCGATCTGGACCGGCGCCCCCTCGCCGCCGAACCGGCCGATCACGATCTCGTCCACGTGGTCGGCCGTGATGCCCAGGTCGAACATCGTGCCCCCGTCCGGCCGCAGGCCCGTGTAGCCCACGATCACCTCGTCCTTCCCGTCGCCGTCCACGTCGTACGGCGCGGGGAAGTGGCCGGTGTTCAGCGCGCGGGTCCACAGCACCTCGAAGTTCCGGTCCAGCGCCCAGATGTCGCGGTAGCGGTTCTTGATGAGGATTTCCTCCGCGCGGCCGCGGCCGGACAGGTCGGCGAAGGCGATCGAGTCGACGTTGAGCCGCCCGAAGTCGTCCTCGTGACCGGCGGGCGCGGTCGGGGTCGGCACGCGGAGCCGTTCCTCGCCGGTCGCGCCGTCGAGCACGATCAGGTGGAAGTGGCGGTAGAGGATCACCTCGTCGCGTCCGTCGCCGTCGAGGTCGTACACCTGGAACGGCAGGTCGGCGGTGAGGATTTCAGCGGCGGCGGGGTGATTGGTCCGCGTGCTGATCTGGTTCGCCGTCGGGCCGGGCACGCCGTAGTCCCACAGAACGTTGCCGTCGAGGTCGACCGCTGTGAGCGAGCGGATGTGATTGTAGTTGTCGTTGAGGCCGCGCTTGGTGCAGCGGCCGACGACGATCTCCTTGCGGCCGTCGCCGTCGATGTCGCCGATGCGCAACTGCCGCCCGCCCACGCGGCGGTGGAGGTCGATGCGTTTCAACAGAACCGCCTGGGGGGTGCGCTCGCGCGCCGCCGCCTCGTCGCGCTCAGCGCCGGCAACGAGAGCATCAAACGCCCCGACCGCGCCCTCGTCCATCCACGCCTTCACGTGGTGGAACTCGGCGGTGCCGCCCGCGAACAGGCCGACCTTGCCGCGCTCGATCGGCAGCTTCTCGACGTCCAGTACGCTCGTCCCATCGACGGCAACGTGAAGCTGGTCCCCGTCGAGCTGCACGCTGATCACGTGCACGGCGTCAAGGTCCGCCTCGAACTCGCGCGCGCCCAGCACGTGCAGCTCCGTCTCGTCGCGGTGCAGCACGGCCAGCCGTTCGCCGTCGAGCAGGACCCGGATGTGCTGCCGGGCGGTGCGATAGCGCACCAGCAGGCCCGACGGATTGCGCGAGAGCAGCCGCAGCGCGACTTCGGCGTGGTAGTCGCCCCAGCGGTCGTCGCCGGTGACCAGCACGCCGCCGTCGACCAGGTCGCCCTCGTGGTTGGTCGAGTGCTCGAGGTATTGTGCGCCGCCGTCCTGCATCACGGCCCACTGCGGCGCGGTCCGTGAGTACGAGCAGGTCGCCTCGTACCACCCGCCGCGGTCCCCGGGCGGCTGCATCACGTGGTACTCGCCGTGCGCCGTATATAAGAACGGCAGGAAGCCCAGAGGCAGCTTCGAGAAATCCTCGTCAAAGAGAATACGTTCCGGCATCGGACACTCCTCGGTTGGTTTGCGCGTGAAGTGTGATGATAGACCTGTCGCCGGCAATTCACAAGGGACGAATTGCCCGCTTGCGCAAGTCCAGCGCCTGACGTACCATAAACTGGCCTGAACCCTTCGGACAGGGCGCTCGACAGAACTCCGGGAGCACGACACCAAGGGAACACGCCGTTCACCATACCACGACACGAGAGGACCTGCACATGAGCGACACGGTCAAGCTTGGCATCATCGGAGTGGGCCAGATCGGCAAGAGTCACCTAAAGGAGTACGCGGACATCCCCGACGCAGAGATCGTCGCCGCCGCCGACATCGACGAGCCGGAACTCCGTCGCGTCGCGGAGGAATACGGCATCGGCCGCGTCTTCACCAACTTCCGCGAGCTGCTGGAGATCGACGAGATCCAGGCCGTCGACGTGTGCCTGCACAATAACCTGCACGCGCCGGTGTGCATCGCCGCGATGGAGGCGGGTAAGGACGTCTACTGCGAGAAGCCGCTCGCCGGCAGCTTCGTCGACGCCAGGGCGATGGTCGACGCGGGCGAGCGCACCGGCCGCAAGCTGGCGATGCAGGCGAACACCCTGTTCGCCAAGGAGACCAAGGCGGCCCAACGCCTCATCGCCGAGGGCTACCTGGGCACGCCCTACTATGCGAAATCGAGCTACTACCGCCGCCGCGGCCGGCCGTTCGTGGACGGCTATGGCGCGGCGGACTTCGTGAACACGCGGACCGCGGCCGGCGGCGCCCTGTTCGACATGGGCATTTACCACATCGTACAGGTCCTCCACCTGCTCGGCAATCCCGAGGTGCTCACCGTCAGCGGCGCCACCCACCAGGAGATCCCGATGTACGAGGACCGGCGCAAGGAGAGCGGCTACGGCGTCGAGGAGCTGGGCGTCGGCTTCGTGCGGCTCGACGGCGGCGTCACCTTCTTCATCGAGGAGGCGTGGGCCATCCACCTCGGCGGCACGGACGGCTCGAAGATCGTCGGCCCCAAGGGCGGCGTCTCGCTCAGCCCGTTCGCCTACCACGCCACCATCGCGGACATGGAGATGGACGGCGAGTTCCAGCTCGACAGGGCCGACTGGCGGTGGCGCCAGTGCATCGAGAACCACGATGCCTACCAGAGCGCCCAGCACCACTGGGTCGCCGCGTTGCAGGGCCGCATCGAGATGATCGACACCGCCGGCCTCGGCCTGGCGATGATGAAGATCGGCGAGGGCGTCTACCTGTCGCAGAAGCTGGGGCGCGAAGTGACCGCCGCCGAGATCGAGGAGGCGTCGGTATCCAACGTGGTCACGGACCTTTGAGGAGATCGCGAATGAAAGTCGGCATCAGCGCGTGGAGCTACCGGTGGTTGTTCGGCAACGGCAAGATGACCTACGCGGCGTTCCTCGACGAGGTCAAACGCCGGAAGGCGGACAGCTTCGAGATTTTCCCCGGCTTCCTCGACGAGGAACGGGTCGAGTCGCAGGTCAAGCAGATCGCGAAGAAGGCGAAGCGGCTCCGCCTGGGCATCTCGAGCCTGATCGTGTGCAACGACTTCGCCCGCCCCGCCGCAACCGAGCGCGCCGAACAGGTCGAGCGGATGAAGCGGTTCATCGATGCCGCCGCCGACGCCGGCGTGCGCCGGCTCAACACTTTCACCGGCTACCACATCGACGGGCAGGACCCGACGATGGAGTACATGCGGGTGATCGACGCCTACCGCGAGGTGATGCCGCTGGCCGAGAAGCGGAAGGTCCCGCTCTGCATCGAGAACCACAGCTCGGTCTGCCGCGACGCCGACAGCCTGCTCGCCATCATCCGCGCCGTGGGCAGCCCGGCCCTGCGCACCAATCCCGATCCCACCAACTTCTGCCGCGGCTACCAGACCGGCGACGACCGCATGCGGGAGATCATCTACACAGAGACCGAGAAGTTCGCTCCGCTGATGGCCAACGCACACCTCAAGATGGGCACGTTCGACGCGAAGGGCAACGCCGAGTTCGTCGACATCGCGCGGCTCATCCGCATCTTCCGAAAGGCGAAGTACACCGGCGACCTGGTCATCGAGTACAACGGCCAGGGCGATCCGCGCGAGTCGGTCGCCAAAGGCATCGCGCAACTGCGGCGGTTGCTGCGCGGACGCTGAGCATGTGCGCGGCGGAAGAACGGAGACACCTGTGACCGGACGCGAGAGAGTCGCGGCGACGTGCTCGCCCGATGGCGCCCGCGAGCTGGGTGCGCGATGACGCGGAACAGGGCCATCCAGAGTGTAACTGCTTAATAAGGAGCTGCTTGTGCCGCAGAGGGGAGTCTTGTTTTTCTCTTGACGTATAATAATACGTCATGTATACTTTTCATATGGAAACACTCAGACTGATCCGAAGGCGTAAAGGACTGTCACAACGTGCTTTAGCTGCCAGGGCGCATCTCTCTTTCAAGGGCGTTCAGCTCATGGAGCAGCCCGGGCGCGACCTGCGCCTCTCCAGCCTCCGCAAAGTGTCTGTGGCGCTGGGTTTACCGGGGCCCGGGCTCCGGACCGTCGTCGAGCACTTCCTCGCGCAGCCCCCGGACTCCGTGCTGGTTACGTCGCTCCGCATCCTGTGCGGCGGGCCGGACTCGTGGAAGGTCCACTTGTTCAACTTCGTGGACGCCTTTCGCGCCGGCCGCGACCCGGAACTCATCGCGTCGCCCCCGTTCGAGCGACTCCACGAGCGGCTCCGTTGTCTGATGGCCTCGACGGTCGAGGAACTGTGTGCCGAATGCCGTGCCCCCGCGCCCGGATGGTGCGGGGGGATTGGTGCCCTGCCTCGGCCGTGGTTCGTCGCGGAGCGCGAGAGTCTGAAGGCGTTCGCGCTGGTGGAATCACCGGCGGCATTCCGCAAGCGGAACATCTTCGTGCTCGAGAACTTCCTGGCGAGGGCATGACCATGCTCGACATCGACACGATCGAGAAGCTCTTCTGTGCGCTCAACGAAGAACTGGGGAGCCGGGGTGTGACAGGCGAGGTCGGCATCTGCGGCGGCGCCGTGATGTGCCTGGTGTTCAAGGCGCGCACCGCCACGCGCGACGTGGACGGTATCTTCAAGCCGACACGCGAGATCCGCGAAGCGGCGGCGCGGGTCGGCAGGGCGCTGGGCGTTCCTGAGAACTGGCTCAACGACGCGGCCAAGGGGTTCTTCCTCAGTGACCCGCCGCGCCAAGATGTGCTGAACTACCCACACCTGCGCGTCTGGGCGCCCACCGCGGAATACATGCTGGCGATGAAATGTGTGTCCGCCCGGTTCGACACGCATGACCAGGGCGACGTGGTGTTCCTGATCCAACACCTCGGGCTCAGACGACCCGACGACGTCCTGGAAATCGTCTGCCGCTACTACCCTGAGGGTACGGTGCCTGCCAAGACACGGTTCCTGCTCGAGGAACTGCTCGCCTCGTGAAGCGCCAACGGCTACCGAGGACGAACATACTCAGTCGACGCTGAAGAAGCACGCCTGGCTGGTCAGGTTGTCGATGCCCGGCGGGTCGTAGGCGAGGTGGAGTCGGCGGCCGTCGGCGCGGGCGGAGCAGTCGAGCTTCGTGCCGTCCAGATGAAACGACGGCTCGTCGAGCGTGGCGGTCTCCCCGCGCGGTGCGATGTTCGCGACGAAGGCGAGGCCGAGGCGCGGCGGGTCAGACCAGTCGATGGTGAGGTCGTCGCCGCGGAGGAGTGTAACGCGCACGCCGCCGTCGGTCTTGCGGACGGAAGGCGTGGCCTCCGTACCGCCGATGAAGAGCAGCGTGAACGTGCAGCCGCCCAGGTCGACGTGCCACGGCACGCCGGGCCGCGGCGGCTCGTCGGCCGCGGCGCCTTCGATGTCGAAGCCGAAATCCGCGGTGACGCCGTGGACCATCCCGGCGACCTTCTGGCGCCAGTGCGAGCCGCACAGCCAGCCGCGGTCAACGGGCATCGTGCTGATGCCCGCGAGGACGGTCGAGCC
>CAZDHT010000246.1:0-8118 GCA_964505325.1 uncultured Planctomycetota bacterium
GGCGGCGTGGTCTCGTCGCTGGGTAAGGGAATCACCGCAGCGTCGATCGGCACCATGCTGCAGAGCTACGGCCTGCGCGTGAACATGCTGAAGATCGACCCCTACCTGAACGTCGATCCCGGCACGATGAGCCCGTATCAGCATGGGGAGGTGTATGTGACGGAGGACGGCGCAGAGACGGACCTCGACCTGGGGCACTACGAGCGCTACCTTGACAAGAACATGGGCCAGGCGAACAACGTGACCACCGGCTCCGTCTATCACGTGATCATCAGCAAGGAACGGCGCGGCGATTTCCTGGGCGCGACGGTTCAGGTTGTGCCGCACGTGGTGGACGAGATCAAGTCCCGCATCCGCAAGCTGGCGCCGAGACACGACGTGGTCATCGTCGAGGTCGGCGGGACGACGGGTGACATCGAGGGCCTGCCCTTTCTCGAGGCCATCCGCCAGTTTCGCCTCGACCACGGCCGCGAGAACGTCTGCTATGTGCACGTCACCCTCATCCCCTACCTCCGTGCCGCCCGCGAGATGAAGACCAAGCCGACCCAGCAGAGCGTCGCCAAGCTGCGCGAGATCGGGATCGAGCCCAACGCCATCATCTGCCGCACCGAGCGCCCGATGACCAAGGCGATGAAGGAGAAGATCTCGCTCTTCTGCAACGTCCCCGTCAAGGCCGTCATCGAGGAGCTGGACGTGCAGGACTCGATCTACGAGGTGCCCGGCAAGCTGGAGGAGCTGGGCCTGGGCAAGATCCTGCTCGAGAGCCTGTGGCTCAAGAAGAAACGCTACAAGCCCCACGGCCTGGATGACTTCGTCGACCGACTGCGGGCCGCCGAACAGACCGTCACCATCGGCGTCGCCGGAAAGTACACCCGCCTCAAGGATGCCTACAAGAGCATTTGGGACGCGCTCATCCACGCCGGGGTGGCGAACGATGCCCGGGTCAACATCAAGTACGTCGACGTGGAACGTAGTGACCTGACCGATCAGCTTGCGACCGTGGACGGGATCCTGGTGCCAGGGGGGTTCGGGGACCGGGGCAGCGACGGCAAGATCGACACGGTGCGGTTCGCCCGTGAGAACCGGGTCCCCTTCTTCGGCCTGTGCCTGGGGCTCCAGGTGGCGGTGATCGAGTTCGCCCGGAACGTGTGCGGCATGGAGAACGCCAACAGCACGGAGTTCGACAAAGATACGGAGTATCCGGTGATTGACATGCTGCCCGAGCAACGCAAGATCACTGACAAGGGGGCGACGATGCGGCTGGGCGCGTATCCGTGCGCGCTCCGCCACGGCTCGCTCGCCCGCAGGGCCTACGGGCGGCCGAAGATCTCCGAGCGCCACCGCCACCGATACGAGTTGAACAACGACTTCCGCGGCGTTCTACAGAAGAACGGGATGGTGGTGACGGGCGAGTACTGGCGGGCGCTCGGCGCTCCACGCAGGCGAGGTGCGGGGCTGCCGCCGGGCCTGTCGCCGACGACGAAGCTGGGCGAAATCGTCGAGATCCCCGGCCACCCGTGGTTCGTCGCGACGCAGTTCCACCCCGAATTCAAGAGCCGCCCGGTCCGCCCGCACCCGCTCTTCCGCGAGTTCATCAAGGCCGCCAAGAGGCAAAAAAGGGACAGATAACTTTATTCGGCCGAAAGATCAACCAGCGCAGCCGGCTCCCGTTTCAGGAGGCGAAAAAAGTTATCTGTCCCTTTTTTGCGGCTTTGGGCCGCGCTTCTTCGGTCGCAGGGCTCGGTCGAGCAGGCGCTCCAAGCGGTCCACGAACGCCTCGGAGCCGAGCGGGCGCCCGGTCTTGGTCCGATGGCGCAGCGCGGCGACCTGCTCCGTGTTCACGATCTCCAGCCACGCGGCCCAGTCGTCAATCTCGCCGGGCGGCGGAAAGTCCGGCGCCAGGATTGGATCGTTCCGCAGCCCGCAATGGGCCGCCGCACTCGACCACTCGTATGTCTCCGCACGCCCCACCATTCCCGCGCGAACCGGGTTCTGCTCGACATATCGCACCGCCGTCCACTGCTGCACGGCGTCGAGCACGCACGAGAAAAACCGCCCCTGCCACAAATGGCCGCTCTCGCCCATTCGGTGGTTCTGATAGACCGCATACGCCTGATGCGCATCGCGGAGCGTCCGCGCCAGCGAATCGTCCTTCTCCGGCACCCCTACCAGATGGACATGATTGGTCATCAGGCAATACGCCCAGATCGACAGGCCGTAGCGGTCGGCGTAGCGCTTGAGCAGCGAAAGGTAGACGCGCCGGTCTTCGGGCTCGAAGAACACGTCGGCCCGGCGATTGCCGCGTTGCGTGATATGGTGCGGGTATCCTGGAGCCACGATTCGTGCCAGTCGCATAACGGGCCATCTTGGGAGAGTCAAGGGCACCGTCAAGCAAAAATAAGTTATCTGTCCCTTTTTTGGCCTACGGCAGGAGTTGGGGAGTGATCATCCAGCGAAGGCGCCAGGCGCCGTCGTCGCCGAGTTCCAGACAGATGACCGCTGCTTCCTGAACGTCCACCGGGCTGCCCCGCCGACCGTCAGCAAGCAGCTTCGATGCCGCGGCCGCGAGCCACGGCCGGTGCCCGACGATCACGACGCTCTTCTTCGCCGCGGCCAGTCCCTGCAGGATCGGGCCGGCGGGGTCACGCGGCTTGAGCCCGGGCTGCTCGACCACCGTGGGCCGGGGCGCGAGGGCCGGCGCCAGCAGTTCGGCCGTCTCCCGCGCCCGCGCCAGGCCGCTGTGCCAGACGGCGTCGACACGGAGGCGGAGCGGCTGGAGGAAGCGGGCGACCTTTTTCACGTCCGCCGCGCCCTTCGCCGTGAGCGGCCGTTCCGGGTCGACGTCCGCCGGCTGGGCGCTGCCGTGGCGGACCAGGTACAGGCGCTGGCTGGCCGCCTCTGAGCCGTCCGCCTGGGGTCCGGCCGCTGTCATGGGCTGCGACGCGCAACCCGCCGCCAGCGAGACCAGACAGACCAGCGCCACGCCACAGGTTCGCCTTCTCATCTTCACGACCTCCTCCTTACCGCGCGTCGTGGGAGCTCAAGCACGCGAACACGTCCGTGAGTTCTGCGAGCACGCTTCTTCTCCCGGAGGTCGGGCCGCACCGCAAGAGCCAGGTCGGCGAAGGCGAAGAACACGTTGAGTCGCTCCTCGACGGAGAGCGATTGGAACCACCGTGCCTTCGCCTCGGGCGTCTCCGCCTCCCAACCGTGTGAGATAGTGGCTTTCATCGCCCCATCATACTCGACGCCGTCGCCCGCCGCAACGCGAGGGCGCCGGAGCACTGCTGTCCCGCCCATCGCGCACTGACCACTGGCCACTGATCCCTGACCGCTACCCGTCTTGGTTCATCTGGGCGATGAGTTTTTTGAGAACGCGGTCGGCGTCGTCGTAGGAGATTTGGCAGGTGCCGGATTGCTGGTGCCCTCCGCCGCCGTGCCGGAGCATCAGCGAGCCGACGTCGGTCTTCGAGGTCCGGTTGAAGATGCTGTGCCCGACGGCAAACACACAGAACGCGTTCGCCTTTCCGTCGATAATCCGGATCGAGATGTTGGTTTCGGGATACATCGCGTACACGACGAAGCGGTTGCCGCAGGGGGTCTCGGCCACGCCGCGCAGGTCCGTCACCAGGACGTTCTGGTGGATGGTCGAGTGTGCGGCGAGGAACTCGCGGAACTTCGGCTCGTGCGCGAAGTACCGGTTGATCCGGTGCTCGACGTCGGGGATCTCCTGGATCTCGTCCACCGACTTGGTCCGGCAGTACTCGATCATCTCCGCCATCAACTGGTAGTTGCTGATGCGATAGTCGTGGTATCGGCCCAGGCCGGTGCGCGGGTCCATGACAAACGCGAGGAGAATCCAGTCGGTGGGGTGGAGCACATCTTCGCGGTCGAGCATGCCCGAGTCGTACTTGTCCACCGCGGCCATCAGCTCATCGAACCGGGCAAGTTTTTCCTTGCCGCCGTAGTAATCGTAGATGACGCGCGCCGTGCTGGGCGCCGGCTTGCAGCATCCCTGGTAGCCTTCCTGGTGCAGCGCGCGTTCTGCCTCACTGGAGTGGTGGTCAAACCACAGGCCGCAACCGGGAACGTAGGGCACGTTGGCGAGGACATCGTCGGACGTCACCTCGACCTTGCCGTCCTGGACGTCCTTGGGGTGGACGAACTTGAAGGAATCGATGATGCCCATCTCGGAGAGCAGGACACCGCAGCCGAGGCCGTCAAAATCGGAACGGGTGACCAGGCGCATGTCATTCCTCCCAACAAGCGTGGGATCTTAAGCGTTATCGCTCAACAAAGACCGGACTATGGACCCACTCGTCGCGCGGTCTAGAACTCGGACGGCAGCTCGACGCGCTTGCCCGTTTCCTGGGCGCCGCGGGCGAGTTCGTAACCCTCGTAATACTGGCCGGCCACCACCTCCCACGATACCACCTGGTCGACGTATTGCTTCAGGCGCCAGCCGAGCTCGAGACGAAGGTTCTCATCCGTGGCCAGACGGATGACGGCGTCCCGTAACATCTCCTTGTTGGTGAACAACAGGCCGCCGCCGCTCTCGAGCGTCTGGGCGGTCAGCCCTTCCATCGGGGCGGTCGTCACGTAAGGTTTGTTGAGGGCCATGATGCGGGCGAGGGTGCCGGACTGGGTTTCGTCGGTCGAGGGGAGCACGATGAAGTCGCAGATGGCCATCGTCTTGTAGTACATCTCGCCGCGGGGGATGAACTCGTAGTAATGGGCGAGGCCCTTCTGTTCGAGCAACTCGACACCGTTCCGGTATTTCTCATATTCCTCGCGGTGGGCGGGGTCGCGCATCGCGCCGGCGGCAAGCAGGTCCCAGTCCTCGCCGGTGCGGTTCTTGATCTCGGTCGCGATGTCTTCCCACATCGAGGTCAGGATGTCCCAGCGCTTATTGGTCTGGATCCATCCGATCAGGCCGACGAGGTGGTTGGACACGTGCGGGAACTTGTCCAGCCCGAGCTCGGCCCGCAGCCGCGGCACCTCGTCGAGCCCGTAGCGGCGGTCGGGCCGGACGCCGTGCGGGGTGATCGTGATGTTGGTGGGCATGTCCCATCCGAACGAGAAGAAGTTCCATTCCAGCCGCCACTTCTGGTAGTGGCATTTGAAGAACACGATGTCCGCGCGCTCGCACATCTTGTAGAGGAAGTCTGCCTCGTGATCCCGCAGGCGCCCGTGGACGGTGTGCGGCTCGACCGCGGTGGGGTACTCGGAGAGGCCGTCGAGCAGCTCGATGAAGCCCATGTTCCCGTCGCCGCGGCCGCGAGGGTCCACGTATTCATACAGGCCGTACTCGTGCTCGATATGGACGGCGTAGGGCTGGAGTTCTTTGATTTTGTCGACCACCGGCCGCCACCAGTCGCGCTGGGTCATGTCGATGAGCGGGAAGACGCCCTCGCCGGCCCCGTCAGTGTGGCTGATGACCAGTACATCGCGGTCCGGCTCACGCTTCTGGATGAACTCGCGCGCCTCTTCGCAAAACGTGCCGATGCCGCACAGTCGAGGTGGATAACTGGATACCATAACTACGGGGGCCTTGCTCATGGCGTGGCATCCTCGTTCTCGTGGTCCCTGCCAATATTGTCGGTCAAGTTCCGTGCTCCGATTAGCTTGAGAAGTGAGAGGAGCGAGATCAGCCAGGCGAGGGTGGACTCGGCTCCCTGGTTCTTGTTCGGGCCGTCCGGCTGCAGGCCGTCGCAGCATCCGCCGGTTCTGAAATCATACAGCGGGACGTTCAGGTCGTTTCGGCCCATGAACCAGTCGAGACAACGTCGCGCCTCGCGCAGCCAGAACTCGCTGCGCGTCCAGATGCACGCCTCGGCGCAGGCTTCGATCAGCGCCATCGCCTCGATCGGCTGCTGGTCGAACGGCGCCCGTGTGCCGCCCCTGGGATACCAGCCGCGGTTGCCGATGACCGACAGGTTCCCCTGCTCCGAGGTCTGGACCTCCAGCAGCCAAGCCAGGGAGCGCAGCCCGGCGTCGCCCATCTCCTGGTTCGGGATCCACTGGCCGGACAGGATCAGCGCGTGGGACAGGCGGGCGTTCGCGTAGACCGCGGTGTCCTCAAACCAGGGCCAATCGTCGGCGGCGCAGCCGTTGAAGTGGTCGAACAGTTTTTCGGCCAGAGTCACCCGCACCCGCCGGGCCTTGGCGTCGCCGGCGAACCATTCGAGGTAGGCGTGGATGCCGATGAGCGTGAATGCGATGGCCCGCAGGGACGTGAAGTGCTCGGTCGGGGGCAGCGCCTCGCTGAACAGGCGGACGGCCAGCGCCAGGATCGACGGGTTGGGCGCGTTCGCCGTCGCCAGGCCCAATGCCCACAGGGCGCGGCCGTGCGAGTCCTCGCTCCCCTCACTGTCCAGCCACCTGCGGTCATAGGTCAGGTAGTTCCGAAAGCGCTTGGTCTCGCTGTCGAAGGCATCCACGAGAAAGGCGAGGTAGGTGTTGATCAGCGGGATAACGGTATCGTCCTCGTAGAGCCGCCAGTAGAGCGAGGTGGCGTTCAGGGCGCGGGCGTTGTCGTCCGTGGTGTAGCCGTGTTTCCGATGCGGGATGGAATAGATGGCGTGTTGGAGCACGCCGGTGCCGTCGGTCATCTGTCGAAGGTGGCGCAGGTCGGGCTCGGGCACGCTCTCGATGGTCTCCATGGGGACGATGGCGGCGGAGGGCCTCGGTTGGCTGGAGCGCTCTCGAGTCGACTCTCGCGCCACCTGGACGTATTGAGAGGCCACCTTCTCCCACGTCATGTTGCGTGCGAACTCGTAGGCGTGAATCCGCATCGCGTGCCGCTCCTGCTCGTGGTCCAGAAGAGCGTTGACCTCCTTGGCCAGCGCCTCCGCGTTCTCGAACGGAACCAGGCGGCCGCGGCCGTCGGCGAGCATCTCCTCCGCATACCAGTACGGCGTCGAGATCACCGCCTTCCCGGCGCCCACCGCATAGGCGAGCGTGCCGGACGTGATCTGCTCGGGGCTGAGATACGGCGTGACGTAGATGTCGGCCGAGCCGATGTACTGGCACAGCTCTTCCAGCGTCACAAAGCGGTTGTGGAACACCACGCTCTCGGTCAGCCCCAGCTCCCGGACCATCCGAATCAGGCCCTGGCGGTATTCCTCGCCCCCCGTCCGGCGCACGTGGGGATGGGTCGCGCCAAGGACCAGATACACCGTCTCCGGATGCTCCGCCACCACATCCGGCATGGCCTGGATCATGTACTCGATTCCCTTGTTCGGAGACAACAGACCGAACGTCAGGATGACCTTCCTTCCCTCGACGCCGAACTTGTCCTTGTAGAAGTTCGGGTCGATGAACGGCACGTCCGGGATCCCGTGCGGAATGAACGTGACTTTGTGCTCCGGCACCTTGTAGATGGACTTGAGCATGTCCACTGCCCGGTGGCTCATCACCAGGAGCCGCGCGGTGACCTTGCCGAGCTCGGTAATGATGGCGCGCTGCTCGGCGTTGGGGTTGGCCAGCACGGTGTGCAGGTTCGCGATCACGGGCATCGTGAGGTCGCGGATCAGGCGCAGCACGTGCGAGCCCGACGGGCCGCCGAAGATGCCGAATTCGTGCTGGACGATCGCCACGTCGATCTGGTTGATGTTCAGGAAGTTCGCCGCCAGGCGGTAGTCGCCCTGCTGGGCGGCGCGGATCTGGAACGAGACCCGCTCGGGGTACGGGTAGCCCTCCGGTACGTCATCGATGGCCAGCGCCAGCAGCCGGCCGGGCTGAAAGACCTCGCCCAGCGCGTCGCACAGATCGGCCGTGAACGTGGCAATGCCGCAAAGCCGCGGCAGATACGTGCCAATGACAGCGATGGAGTTCAGCGGGCGCTCTTCGGTCATCGGTATCATCCCTGCCCAGAGTTTTGACGCAACGGATTCTACCGCATTAGGAGCGGCCTTTCAAGTTTGCCGCCCCCCAGTTTGCTGCCCCCCCAGCAGGGTCATTCAATTCTCCTCTGGAAAGGGCCGAGGTCAATACCCTCGGCCACAAATGACCCGGATTCCGCCGCTTCAGGGGCTGTAGTAGGGGCGGTTCGCGAACCGCGCCTAGAAGTCTGGCCGAAAAGTATGTTGCGGCGGGAATTGCCGCTCATGTTGTGGG
>CAZDHT010000247.1:0-7851 GCA_964505325.1 uncultured Planctomycetota bacterium
GAGCTGATTCACCGGCCGGTCCTGGAACTTCCGTGGCAGAAAGCTGATCGTGAAGACAATCAGCATCACCGCCGCGATCACCGGCACGAGGTACACCCACCAGCCGTACGTCTCGTGCCGGGTCAGCACGATGACGACCGAACCCGCCACCACCGCCAGCCAGACCAGCGCGAGGAACAGCGCCCCGATCTTCCTTGTTCGCTTGGATGTCATCGATACACGTCTCGCCGGTGCCCGATCCGGGCAATGACCACCCGTCTCTTGCGATCGTCAATCTGATAAATGACGCGGTAGTCGCCCACGCGGATCCGGTACAGGTCATGCGCTCCCGCCAGCTTCAATGCTCCCCGCGGACGGGGATGCGCTTCCAGCGCCAGCATCTTCTTGTCCAACCGCATTTGAACCAGCTTCGGCAGGTCCGACAGTCGACGCGCCGCCGACGGAACGATCTCCAGCCGGTGCCTCATTTGAGCCCCAGCGCCTTGCGCACTTTCCGGTATGGGATGGGCTTCTCCTTCGGGTCAGCCAAGATGCGTTTGACCTCCTCAACGTCCACCCTCTCCTCCAGGCGCTCGAGGAGTTCAGCATCCTCGATGGGCACCAGCACGGCGACCTCCTTGCCACGTCGCTCCACCGCGATGCGTTCGCCCCGGTACGCCACCCGGTTCAGCGCGTCGGACATCTCATTCCGAAGCTCCCTTGCTCCGATGCGTTTCATCCCTTGGTCTCCTATGTGCACCTTATATCTCTTATGCATCTCATGTCTATTATAGCCCTTTGCGCTGGCGCGGTCAACCCCGCGGCCACATCGGTCAACACCCGCCGGAAGCTTCTCCGGGGCCAACGGGCGGAGGAACCTCGGCGTTGCGCCCGCGCCGCCGCAACAGCCACACGCCCAGGCCGATCGGAATCAGCAAGGCGATCGCGTCGAAGACCAGCATCTGGGTCCGCACGGGCCCCGGCTTGGCTCGGAAGGCGAAGATGATCATGTCCGCGACGTTGACGACCAACCCGCAGGAGACGTAAGCCAGCGTCGCCGGCAGCGCCCGCGCGCGTCCCTTCAGCCAGCCGGTCCCCGCCAGCAGGAGAAGCACGCCGAGGTACGTGCCCATCGCGGACGACAGCAGGCCCCACTCCATGCTCAATCCCAGCGACTCGACGCCGTGGGCCGCGAAGTCCAGCATGTTCCACAGTTGCTCGTCCACAAGAATGCGGAGCGCATTGATCGTGAACGGGACGATGCCCGAAACCACGCCGATGATCCCGACCAGTATCAGGAACCACCCCAGGCGCGGGCGGCGCCGCACGTTCACGGCATCCTCCATCAGGCACCTCCTCTCCGCTGTGGACCTCTCCGGCCGGCACGGAGAGGCACGAGACATTGGCTGTGCCTTCCCGGCTATCTCCGGGTTTCTGAGCCAGCCCGGTGCGACCTTCGTAGTCTTGGCGCGCTCGGCGGTGAGTCTGAGACGCTCCCTATCGAAAGTACTGAGACAACCCCTCCATCATCATCCGCACGCCGACGGCGGCGATGAAGAGACAGAGGACTTTCGAGAGCACGGCGCAGATGGTCTTGCCCAGGAGTCGGTAGAGCACGTCGATGAAGCGGAAGATCAACCACGTGATCCCCAGGACGACGACAACCGAACACGCGGCTACCAACAGGCCCCGGTCCGGATCGGACGATGTGACGAGCACGGTCATCATCGCGCCCGGGCCGGCCAGGATCGGGCACGCGATGGGCACGGCGCCGACGTGACGGGCGTCTTGCTCCTCGCCCTTCAACACCCCGCGCACCAGCGAACCGAAGACCAGGTGGTCGATGGCGATGATCAGCAGCAGCAGCCCCCCGGCGGCCTTCAGGTCGTGGAGTTCGATCTGGAAGAAATCGGTCAGGATGCCCTCCCCCGCCAGGATGAACGCGAACAGAATGACCACGGACACCAGGACGCCCGTGCGAAACGCCCTCCCCCGCTCTTCCTTCGTCATACCGGCCGTAAGCTGCAAGAAGATCGGGATGCTGCCGACCGGATTCACGATGGCGAACAACAGCAGCGTCGATTTGACCAGGTCGGTCCAGCTCATGGGGCGATTCCTCCAGCCAGCGGCATGATAGCCTCTGCCCTGGCAGGCTGTCAAGCCACCGGCGGACGGGAAGTGGATACGCAAGACTCGGGGATTTCGTCGGCTGGGCGGCGCGATGGCGGACGCTTGAATTGCGGGCGCGCAATGACTACAATTCCCGCTCACGCGTTTGCGAAAGGATGCACCATGACCATGTACAAGATCGCGGTCATCCCCGGCGACGGCACCGGGCCGGAGGTCGTCGATGAGGCCCTGAAGGTGATGGCCGCCGTGGCCGAGAAGAAGGGCTTCGAGTACGAGACGCAGAGCTATGATTTCGGCGGCAACCGCTACCTCGCCACCGGTCACATCATCGACGACAAGGACATCGCCGAGCTGCGCGGCTGCGACGCGATCCTGCTGGGCGCGGTCGGGCATCCGGACGTCGCGCCGGGCATCCTCGAGAAGGGCCTGCTGCTCAAGCTGCGGTTCGACCTCGATCAGTACATCAACCTGCGGCCGGTCAAGCTGTATCCCGGGGTCGAGTGCCCGCTCGCCGGCAAGGGGCCCGAGGACATCGACTTCGTAGTCGTCCGTGAAAACACCGAAGGGCTCTACACCGGGATGGGCGGCACGACGTACAAGGGCACGCCCAACGAGGTCGCCACGCAGATTATGTGCAACACGCGGCACGGCGTCGAGCGCTGCATCCGCTACGCGTTCAAGCTGACTCGGAAGCGCAACCGCAAGCAGATGCTGACCCTCTCCGCCAAGACGAACGTGCTGACCTACGCCCACGACCTGTGGTGGCGGACGTTCAACGAGGTCGGCGAGGCCGACTACCCGGATATCATACGCGACTACGCGCACGTCGACGCGACCTGCATGTGGATGGTGAAGAACCCGGAGTACTTCGACGTGATCGTGACGTGCAACATGTTCGGCGACATCATCACCGACCTGGGGGCGATGATCCAGGGCGGGATGGGCGTCGCCGCCGGCGGCAACATCAACCCGGACGGGCTCTCGATGTTCGAGCCCATCGGCGGCTCGGCGCCGAAGTACACCGGGCAAGGGGTCATCAATCCCATTGCCGCGATTTGCGCGATGGCGATGATGCTGGACAACCTGGGCGAGAGCGAGGCGGCGGCGGCGGTCGAGAAGGCCGTAATGTCCGTGACGGCCGGCAAGCTCAAGAGCATGGGCGCGGGGAAGATGGGATACTCGACCGCCGGGGTCGGCGACCTCGTTGTCGAAGCGCTCGCCGCCGCTGAATAGCAGGCCGGCCTGCCGGCTCTGCCGCGCACTGACCGGCCGCACAAACCGGCTCAACCCTTCAGCAGGCCCCGGAGCAGCCCGTACTTCTCGTTCAGCAACTTCTTCGATGTCGCCTCGACGGTCATGCGCAGCTTGCGCGGCTCGGTGCCGGAAGGGCGGACACAGAACCACCAGTCATCGAACTCGTAGCGGTCCTGGAGGCGGTGGATCACGCGAGCGCCCTTCGTGAGCTTCTTGACCTTGGCGGTCTTCTCGGCCTTCATCTTCGTCAGTTCGGCCACGGTCGACTCGTTCGTGCCGAGCATCAGGCTCAGTTCGGGCGCCATATAGTACTTTCTATATGGTGCTATGAGTTCCGACAGCTTGCACCCGGCTTGCGAAAGCCGTTCGAGCCCCATGAGCGCCGCGATCAAGCCCGAGTCCGCGAAGTTGTTCGCCCGCATGTAAAAGTGGCCCGACCGCTCAGACGTGAACGCCATATTCCGCCGCTTCATGATCGTCTTGATGTTCGCGCCGCCGACGGGGGTGATCACCGGCCGCCCGCCCTTCTCGATGATGGTGTCGCGCGCGATCCAGCTCGACACCAGACAGTATCCGATGCCGGCGCCGGGCTGTTCCCGGAGGATCCTCTCGGTGATGACGGAGCCCAGCTCGGACCCGCTGATCGCCTTGCCCTTTTCGTCGACCAGCGCGGCGCGGTCCGCGTCGCCGTCGAATCCCAGCCCGAGGTCGGCGTTCTCCTCCGTGACCCGCTTCCGCAGGAGCCGGACGTTGGCCGGCCGGGTCGGGTCGGCGCCGTGGTTGGGGAACGTGCCGTCGGGCTCGAAGAACATCTCGATAATCTCGAACTGGACGTAGGGCCGCAGCGCATCGATCAGCACGCCGCCCATGCCGTTGCCCGCATCGACCACGATCTTGAACGGCTTGAGCCGGCGGCGGTCGATGAAACTGAGCGCGTGGCGAATGAACTTCGGCACGACGTCGGTCGCTCGGCTGATGTGGCCGCGCCGCCGGACGCGGGGGAACCGGCCGCTCAGCACCCTCTGCTTGACCTGGTCGAGCCCCGAGCCCGTGCCGATCGAGGTGCCGTCGCGGCGGACGAACTTCGTGCCGCTGAACGCGGCGGGATTGTGCGAGGCCGTGACCATCAGTGACAGGTCATACTTGCCGGAGTAGCCCGCGTAGTAGAGGGCGTCGGAACTGCACATCCCGGCGTCCGTCACGTCCGCACCTTGGTCCATGGCGCCCATGGCGAGCGCCGACAACACCGCGTGCCCGCCCCGTCGCATGTCGCGGCCGATGATCACCCGCTCGGCCTTGGCGTACGCAACGACCGCCCGGCCGATCCGGTAGGCAATGTCGCCGTCGTACTCCTGCGGATAGCGCCCCCGCACGTCGTAAGCCTGAAATATCTTGTCGACTTTCTCTTTGAACGTCATGCGTTCCTCCGATCAATCCCGCCCCGGCCTCGCGTTGCGACGAATGACGTTACCACACGCGCATATCCGTTTCAAGTTTTGTTGGCGGAGGGAGGCCAGTTTGCCGGGGCTCAGAACGTTCGGTAGAATGCTCCAAGAGAACGACCGGCGCAGTCGACATCGTCAACGTCTCCGGGCGCGGGAGCCCTGTTCTATTGAAAGTCATGTAATCAATGGAAGCGGGACAAGGAAAATCGGAACTCTGACGAAGGGCAGCCCCGCCGCAGAGAAGAAACAGCCGCTTCGGGATTGAGTCCGGGGCAGTTCCCGACGGGGCCGGGATCAGGGCGATGCGTGCCAGCACTGGTTGCGATAGTAGTGCACGATGATCCCGTCCCTGCGGCTGGGATGCGAATCACGCCGCGACAAGGCATAGGGCAGACGTGCGGGCAGCCACGCACCTCCGGCGCCGGAGGGCCCGACGCTCCACACGGCGCAACCCACAAGCGGGATGGCCTCGGCGACAAGCGGCCCGTCAGGGTCGGTGGCTTCGGGCGGCTGCTCCGGCTCCGAGAGCGGGCCCGCGACCACCTCGACGCTGGCCAGGAAGAGGCAGGGGGCGCTGTACTTGTATGTGTGGCCGGGGTTGAAGACGTCCTCCGGCAGGCTGTCGAGGCACCCGGTCTCCACCAGTTCCGGCGGCAGGCCGCTGTAGTGGCTGACGTCCGGCAGCACGCTCACGGCAACGGGCCGCGCCCGCGGGAAGACCCGGTAGCAGTCGCGATATATCTCCAGTGCGATCGTGACCTGCCGGAGTTCCACGTGCGCCCTCGACACGCGCGCCGCCGTTCGGGCCTCGAGCGCGATCGGGATGAGCAGGCTCACCAGCACCGCGATGATGGCGACCACTACGAGCATCTCGATGATGCTGAAGCCGCGCGGCTTTCGTTCACTCAGCAAACGCATAAGACCGCCCTCGCAGAAGGCCTCCCGTGCTCTCGTGCAATAGAGCAAATGCCGTGCCATCGCGGGGCGGCTTTCGGCGCGTTTTTCGAGCGGCTCTGCATGTCTCTGACTCACAGGGAGTTACGGCACGTCAGGTGCCGGCGGGAAAGGCAAGGTGATCAGATCAGCCGCGGCGGATGGTGATTCCGGGCAACATTCCACAGGCGGGTGTTGCCTCAAGTCAACCCCTGGTACTGGTAGCTCGGGGGACACAATAACCGAACTCCTCCTTTGAGGAGGCCGACATAAGTAATGTGTCCCGCGAACTGCCGAGTTTTGTTGGCGGGGAGCAGGGTCATTCAATGCTCACTCGCCGCCCTCGGTGCGGGCGGCTACAGCCCCGCAAGCAGCCGAAACCTGTGGTCCTTTGTATCCGAGGGCATCGACCTCGGCCCTTCCCGGCGAGAATTGAATGACCCTGGCCGGTCGGTGACGGGCGTGCATGTGGTGTGCATGGGGTGTGCATGCGGGCCTTTCTTGTGGTATACTCCCAACAGGCGTACAGGCGGCGGCACACCGGCGGCGGCGCACAACCGGCGGGAACGAAACCAGCAACCGGATACCGCTCCCCCGAAGCTCCCGCAGAAACCGTGGCCACCCCAGAAAGAAGCGGAGAAAAACCAAGTGACTGTCCCCCCACTCTCTGCGGCCCAAGCTGCCCGTCGCGGTGCGCCTGACGAAGGAGGTGTTCGCCGGCGTGCGCATCTTTGTGTATCCCGACCGGATATACTTCGTGGGCGAGAGGCCGGTCGCGTACCTGCACGCGCTCGACGGCAGTATCTCAGGCCTCGCCGTGTACCAGAGCGTCCTCCAGGGATTTGATCCGGCAAAGGGAATCCGGTTCGGGCTCGACCGAGCCACGCGGATGGGCATCTACCGCCAGCTCATGACCGCGCCCGACTATCGGAAGGTGTTGGAGAGCGAGACCGCCGGCCGCCTTTGCCGGGCGCACCGCATCACCCGAGAGCAACTCAAAGCGATCGCACACGAAGGGATTGAGCTCCGCTGGCCGCTCAAGTGATTCGAATGAGTTCCGGGGGCACTTCTCCCTTGGCGTCAGAGCTTGGCGGAGGCCGATGGGAGCCGGGCGACGTGTCAGCCACGGCGAGGGCGCCGGCCGCTGAAGGGCGTGCATGGGGTGTGCATGCGGGCCTTTCTTGTGGTATACTCCCCACAGGCTGCGGCACACACGCGGCGGCAACGAAGGCAGCAACTGGGTACTGCTGCCCGAAACTCCCGCAGAAGACGCGGCCGCAAGCCGTTGCGCAAGGGCCTCAGCTACTGCACACCCGCGGAGGTTCCCTGGGAACGCAACGTTGCACTTACCATGTAAATTCGCCCGAGGCGCTGGCCACAGAAAGGGATGAAGTCACGATGACATTCTGGGAAGCGACGTTGGGAGACTTCGAGGACCTTGGATTCGACTTGACTGCTCCTCACCTCTCGTACGAGATGTTCTCCAGTTCGCACCGGGGGGCAGCTGGCTGGCATATGGCTCGGCGTTGTGTTCTCTGTAATTGCTTTCATCTCAAGCTGTTCAGCTTGTGCCGCGCGCCCAGAAAGAATGCGATCAAGATCAGCAAGAAACCCTGGCTGGCAGATGACTACGCGACCACCATCGAGGAAGGCCTGCTAGAGCAGATTGTTGGCGAAGAGGCCGCCAGGCTCTACGAAGGACTCAAACCATTGAGCGTATCGATGCAGCAGTCAATGCGGGCGGTTTTGGACGAGTATCCAACGGCTGCGAAATCAGTACCCTCGGAACTCGTTGAATCGGCAAGAGAGCTTGGCATGCAGGCTGGCCTCATGATTGACCTATGGAACCGAGTCCTTGACACCGACCGCTTCGTCCTGAGGCGCCTCGGTGTGTCAGACATCTCTGCACAGTCCAAGCGCGATGCAGTGCTCTCATTCATTACCTTTTTCCGGGTAACAGGCAACATTCTCGCCAGAACGGAACCAAGCTACCTGGAGGTAGGAGAATATGAGAGTCTGCTCGCAGACTACGTAGCAGAGAATTGACAGTCCAGCAACCGGATCGAACGCGACTCCGGCAGGGCCGCACGGTGATCCTACTGGAAGCGGT
>CAZDHT010000247.1:7861-8109 GCA_964505325.1 uncultured Planctomycetota bacterium
GCGGTTGATCGGAGGCGTTGATCGCGCAGAGCGCCAAGCAAACAAGGGCGCGAAAGCCATCCTACGTATCATTTGACGTTACGGCCTCCATGACCGCCCATCGGCTGCGTAAGGGGCTTCTGCCTGCAATCACGGGCTTGAAGCGGGCCAAGGACGATTGAAGGCGGAGACAGTCACCATGTTGTCTGTTAATATCAGCGGCAGGCGGGGTATGATTGCGACATGCCTAGATTCGCACGAGCCGTTGT
>CAZDHT010000248.1:0-8095 GCA_964505325.1 uncultured Planctomycetota bacterium
TGCACCGTTGTCGGCCTGCCGAAGACCCTTAGCCTCGACCGCGAGGCTTTCCAGCGCACAAACCAACTGAGACGCCCCGACGTCCAGTTCGTCCGCCTCTGGGACAATGGTGTTCAATCTGTCCCTGAGTTCCTTTTTCGGCGATGGAAACGCGGCCCTGCTTGCATCGGCTCCAAGTTCACACTTCTCTCTTATCAGCTATCAGCGCAGCCGAGGTCACACACTCCGTGCACCGCCCCGTCAGAAACGGCTCGTCGTGAACTCCCGGAAGAAAGGCCTCGAGCACCGCGGCTCGCCTTTCCATCGGCGCCTATTGGCTACCCGGCCCAGATGTCTGGGCGATCGGTCCGCGTTACAAGTGTTACCAAGACTGTTCTCAGGTAGCAGTGAGTGTTCTCAAGGGAGCGACCGATGCTGGGCCAGAATAGTACGAGGGTTGTGTTCAGACTGCCAAGGGAGAGGTCGCCTCTTCGCACATGGTACAGGAGTGGTGTGCGCCGGATAACGATGGTGATCCCGCCGCTCTACCGTCTCCTGGGCTCATCTCACAAGCGACTGCCTCCCGGGGCGGGGTTCGACGCCGGGCTGCTCACAGCGCACGGCTACCGAGTGAAGTTCGTTCATTGCGACGCTCCCCTTGGTCCCAGTCTTTCTCGCTCCTGGGCAGAGCTGTATGCCTCTACAGGAGATCTTTCGGCCAAGCGCCTCGCGGCGTCCTTTGACGCTCTGTGGCCTGAACTTCGGGGTCGCGTGCTGGCGACGAACCCGCAACGAGTGATCGTCTTTGCCGGCGACTGGACAGAATGCGCAAAGGACATTGCCGACGTGACGGTCAGCTTGATGCTCGGTCGGGCGTTGCGCCGCCTGGGTCTGCCCACAATCGCGGTGGGCGGGCTTCCTTCTCGGTTCCCGAAGCTTTTCGACCAAGTCTTTTCAGCGACCATCATTGGTCCGCCCGGCAAGTCGCTGCTCCGCGCGTTGCGCCGCACAAGGGGCACGCTGACCGGAGAGGGCGCAGCTGCCTACAAGAGAGTCCGGCCGCAAATCACCGGGTCCGACGTGGCTCTGGACCTCTCGCAAACGACAACCGAGTGGGGGTGCCACTACGGAAAGTGCAGCTTCTGCCCGATCTCAGCGATGTATGGTGCAGGCACGATCCGCCGACCGCTGGAACTTGTCACCGCCGATGTTGCATCCCGCCCGGAACGCGGAATCAACCTCGTGGACGCCTGCTTCGGCTGGGATCCCGCTCGGCTGAGGGCAGTAGCCGGGCCGTTCGCCGGGCTGGGCAAGGATTACGTGGCGAGCACACGGGCGCAATACCTGCTTCAGCCGGAGACACTGGACCTCTTTCGGGCGATGGGGGTCACCACGGTCAAGATCGGCGTCGAGTCCTTGAGCGATGCCATGCTTGCCTATATGGGCAAGGGCCAGACTGTGTCGGAGGTGGTTGCGCAGTTGGGAGCGGTTCACGATGCCGGCTTTCACGTGTTCGGGTACCTGCTCTTGGGATCCCCGGGCGAGACCCCGGCGACCCTCGCGGAGACCTTGCACCGCGCCAGACAACTCGGCTTCGTGAAATGGTTGCCGAACATCTTCTGTGCTCTAAACGACCCGAGCCCGGCGGCACACCACTTCAGTCAGGCCCAGGCGAAGCGTTTGGAGTTACCGGAAGAGCTGGTCGGGGAACTCTTCGAGATAGCCGTGAAGCCGCCTCAACGGCAAGGACAGCCAATGGAGACTACTGCGCCCTACCCAGAGCGCCGCCTGCAAGAAGTGATGGCCTGCTGACATAAGTAAGGGACGCTCTTGTGTGTGTTTTGGTGATACTCCCGAAGACCCATAGGTCCGGATATGGCTAGCCGTGCGGGCCACGTTGAGCGCCCACGACGTAACGTCCCTGGCGAGAGCGGGCGAGGATCGCGACGAGCCGCGAGTAGCCCGTTGCTTCGACTGGCTAACCGAGACTCCGGTGGAGGACCGACGCTTCGGCGTCAAGGTTATTGATCGGGCGAGTCTGGCGGCGCGGAAGTGAATGCAGAACCGCCCACGGCGTGCGGTGACCACTAGGTGGCAGAGGGAAGACAGTGACAGAGGACATCAAGCGGCAAGGCGACAACGGCGAGAACGGCGAGAACGAGAAGAAGAGCGCGTCCCGCCACCAGACGACCACGCCGGAGCTCAAGTATATCCCTACCGAGCTGCTCGCCCCGAGCGAATTCTGTCGCCGAATACTGGACCAGGGTCCGCCGTCCTCCGTGATCGAGCGCCAGCGGCATGACATCCGGGAGAGGGAGTTCCAGCGTCTGAAGAGGGACATCAAGAACCGAGGACTCATCCAACCACTGGCGGTGGTGCCCGAAGCTGATGGGACCTATATGGTCTGCGGTGGCGCCCGCCGGCTCCGGGCCCTGCAGGAACTGGGCTGGGAGACAGTCCCTTGCGCCATCCACCCCAAGGGGTCACCGGTCGATTTGGAACTCCTGGCCATGAGGGAGAACGGTCTCCGCCTCGACTTACACCCGGTGGAGATGGCATGGCACTTCAGCCGTCTCCACGAACAGGGTCTCACCCAGGCGGACATCGCCGACATGTGGGACACCAGCCAGGCAAGTGTCTCCGAAACAATGAGCATCCTGGAGTTGCCGGAATACATGTACCGGCAGATCGATACGCGTCGAGACAGCCCGTTCAAGATGACCCACGCCGTGCACTTGGCGCGTCTCGCGCAAGCAGGGCGACATTCTGAGGTCGCCGAGCTGTTCTACAAGATCCGGCGGTTTGGACTCACCACCAAAGAGGTCCGAAAGACCGTGGACTTCATCCTCAGCGGCGACGCTGATCAGTTGCCGGACGTCTTGCGCAGCGGCTTGCTCTCCGACCATCTGACTCCCGGGGTCGCTCGGCTCTACCTGCAGCCGGAATCGGTTGTCCTCGGGTCTGGGTCGGTAGCCGATGAGCGACGGCGGCTGGCTAGAGCCTTGCGCCCAGAGGCACGCCGCGCCTTCATTATGCGCGCCGTGAAGGAGAGATGGTCGGGCGTTAAAGCGCAAGAGCGGCTTCGAGAACGCCTCAGGCAGATGGCCGCGCCGCCGATCCACAAACCCTCCGACTGCGCGGTGGTCCGCGGCGCTCTCCGTAGAGCTATCGAAACGCTCAGAAGAGAAGGAGTCTCAGCGGCGAGGGATGCCTCGTATGATCAGCGGCAGCTCCTCCGGAAGGATGCCTCCACGCTCAAAGAACAGGTGGAGATCTTCCTGGACCGCATGCTGGCTGCGAGTGATTACCTGAGAGACGGCGAAGGTGAGGCGTAAAACAGGCCACAGATTCGTCCAGGACCCGCTTTCCGACGGTCATGGCCTGCGTCTTCCGGGACAACGCCTGCGGCAGCCCCGTCTTCCCTTGAAGGCCCGGCTCTCGTCTGCGCCAACTACGAGGGCGAGCTACGCATTCTCGCGTTGCCGAAGTCATGGAAGCAATCGAAAGCGCCCCACACCGCCCAGGCGGAGCGCGTAGCTCACGCGTCCGGTGCTTCTCCCCCTTTCCTCTGACAGAGGACAAGTACGCTTGACTCCGGGAGTTACCATCGATAGAATGCTGCCGTTGGCCATGACACGCCCGATTCCTTGGCCACCGCGGCGTAACCGGGGCCGGTCCTTGAGACGCACATCACGGGGTGAGGGGGCGCGGATTGCACACCACGAGAGCCGAAGTGCACACGCGGTCGCTAGGCCGCGCTCACCCGTCTGACGTCGTTCGTTGGCGGAGTGTCTTTCTTGCCTGCGTCGGACGTGCTGCGAAGGAGTGCTGAAGCTTTGGGTCTCTTCAAGAGCTCCATCTGTCTTCTTCTGTTCTTGGGGGCCCTTGCCGGTGCGCTATGGCCGGTGTTCCGCGAGGGCCAGTTTGACTGGCGCTACGATATGGACGTCCGGGGCGGCGTCCATATTGTGTACCGAGCAGACTTCGCTTCCCTTCACCCCGAGCAACGGACCCCGGCAGAGAAGCTCCGCCTGATGGAGCTGAGCCATCTTCGGCTGGACTCACGCCTTGCCAACTTCCAGGGCGCCGACGTGCGGGTGCAGATCTTGGGGAAAGACCGTCTGCTCGTGGAAATCCCGGGAATCCGGGATATTGCCCAGGTCAAGCTTGACCTCGGCAAACCAAGGGTGGTTTCTTTCGCGCGTGTCGCGTCCTTGTCCCTCACCAAGGACGTTGAGCACCGGCGTTCCTGGAAGCTATCGGGGCTCGGGCAGATCTGGCTCAGGACCGACAAGCCTGTCATCTTCGGCGGGAACATCCACTATGCCGAGATGGAGATTGCCCCGTTGGCGGGTAGCCAGCCGCGCCCCGGAGCGCCGGGAGGTCGCTATCGGCTCTCGCTGCCGTTGGACGAAGACGGTAGATCCAAGATGGCGGCGCTTACTACGGCGGCATACGACGACCCGGCCGAGCTCATCCACCGGGGCAAACCGGAGCGCATCCCTCTCATGGCGCTGTTCCTGGATCAGGACCTCCAGGATGTGTTTGTTGTGGGCAGTGCCAACATCCGCCACGGCGCCATCTCGGTACCGACAGCCGATGACGCGCAGCGCTTGAAGCGGCTCCTTGCGTCGGGCCCCATGCCGTTGAAGTTTGATCTCTATTCGGAACGCTCGGTCGCCCCGCTGACGGGGGCAACGTTCCGGGACAAGGGGTTGCTGGCGCTCGTGGCGTCTCTTGCGCTGTTGGTCCTGGTCATGTGCGTGTCCTACCCCGGGCGGCCGTGGTTCTGGTTTGTCTATGCCGCGACGCTGGCTTTCTGGTTTCTCTGCCTGTTGACGTTGGTGAATCTCCATCTGATACGGATCAGCATGATCCAACTCGCGGCCTTCGTACTCCTTCTTGGCATGAACACTGATTCTCTGGTCTTGGTCTTCGAGGACCTTCGTCAGGAGTTTGAGGGGGAAGCGCGCTTCCGAATGAGCTTTGTCGGTGAAGCGTTCGGCAAGGAATGGAAGGTGGTCTTCTGGGGGATGGCGACCACTATGGCCGTCATCCTCCCACTCGCCCTTCAGAGGGGGGTCTTTACCGACTACGTCACGCTCCTGGCCATGGGGATGGGACTGAATGTGCTGGGTTTCTTCTTTGCGAGGCTGCTGATGTCGCTTCCCGTTGCGGAGGAGCTGTCACGGATGAAGTTCGCCGTGAATGGCCTCGCGGACTGGGTCTCCCGCCTCGATCTTACCCGCTTTCCCTACCTCCCGCTTGGCCTGTTCCTGGCTCTGCTCGCCAGCGTCGCCGTTTTCATCTACCCTACGATTCCGCTCTCACCCGTCTTCGGTGGCGGAAAGGCTCTCGAATTGACGTTCGCTGAGGCCGTTCCGGTGGCGGCTGTCGAGCGTCATCTGGCCACGGTAGCCGGTCGTCGAAGTGAGATCCTGACCGACGATCAGGAAGGCATGACCGAATGGGTATTCGTCAAGTTCCCCCCTGACGTGGAGGTCGTGGAAAGCGAGATCGTGCGCGATTTGCAGTCGGCGACCGGCGTGGAGGCCAAGATGGTCTCTGTCGAGACCATCAGCGGGACACTGATGGCCAAAACGCGCCTGAGCACCAGCGCCGCATCGCTGCTGGGATTCCTCTTGCTCGCCATCTTGTCTGTGTATATCTATAACCTGGTCGCGGGCTTCTGCGTGGGGCTGGCGGTGGCCCACGATCTGCTGATTTGCCTGGGTTGTATGGCCGTTTTCGGCATCGGGCTTGATCTCCCGGCAATCGCTGCTATCGCGACGGTGGTCGGATACTCCGTCAACGACTCTATCGTTATCCTGCACAAGCTGAAGATGATGAAGTTCGAACGCCGGGTGACAGTCGCTCATTCTCCCGGTGAGGATTCGGGCTACCACGGGCCCGCACAGGCGCCAGACATGCGGTTCTGGGCGCGGCGGCTGTTCGGATGGCCACCCGAGTCCGTGCAGGCGCGGAACATCCGCAGAATGCCGGCGCGGATTCTCATCACATCCGCCACCACCGCGCTTCCCATGGCTGTACTGGCCATCGTTGCCGGCGGCATCTTCCGGGACTATGCTCTGATCGTTCTCGCAGGTGTCGTGTTCGGAACGCTGTCGTCCATTTACATTGTGGGACGGGTGGACCCGGAGCACGGATTCGTGAAGTGGGGAGACTCTTAGCCATGGCGCCGCCGGAGTCCGTGTTCACATGATCGTCCACGCCGTCGTGATTGCTCTCGTGCTGCTGGGCGCGATCTGTGCGCTGTTGGCCGTGCTACAGGTTGTTCGCCAGAAGCGCGGCCCAGGGGGGAGACGCCGAGGTGGTACGTTGCCGGCAGCAGCCCCAGATCAGCCAGGTCTGCACCCCAAGGATTTCCAGGGGTTCCAAGCTCTGTTGGACGAACATGCTCCGGCGATGCTCCAACATCTGGCCCAGTACCGCCAGGCGGCAGGAGCCGGCGGGATTGAGCGGTTGGCCTCGTCCTACCATGAGTCCTCGCCGAAGAAGGTCAGAAAAACGGTCCTCGCCGTGTTCGACAGGCTCTATGCCGCGGGCGACCCAGACGACGCGCTGCTGGACAGCGTTCTGGACGATGTTCAGAGCCTGAGACAGGCAGACGAGGGTGGGGCAGCGGCGCAACTCCTGTCGGAGATCCAGCGCGTCTCCCCCGCCCAGTTGGGAGCCTTGTTTCTTCTCCAGCAGCTTTTCGATGTGACGGAGTCTCGGGCCTCAAAGATCGGCGACAAGCTGAAGGACCTCACGAGGCAGGAAATCCCCTCGGCCGGGGTTGGATTGGAGAGTCGGATGGCCCGGCTCCTTTCGGAGACCTACGAACTTGCGGATGAGCTGTCTGCCACGTTGCCGCGCCCGAAAGACAAGAACAAAGCGTCGCGGCGAGCGGCGCTGGAGGCAAGCCGCGAATCGATTCGAAAGTGGCGAGACGGAAGCGCCACGCTCAATGACCCCACAATGGCGCAACTGCCCGAGGGCATTCTTCTGCGTCAAATCGTTCTTGGGCGGCTGTGGGGTAAGATCAACGATTTCATGGCCAAGAGTGGTGGGCGCGCGGAAGAACCTCCGTGGGCGGAGACACCACGTGCGGGGGCGGCAGCCGCCCCAGTTGGGCGCCGCAGCACGTCCGCCTTGGCTCTGGCCGGCTTGGCCGTGGTGTTTTTCGGTCTCGCAGGCGCGGTGTGGGTGGCGGTGCACTGGCGCCGCTTCGACGCGGAGCGCGCGGTCGTGAACATCGTGAAGATAGAGACGCCCACTGGGACCGGAACAGGCTTCTTCATCCAACGAGGCGGCTGGATCGTGTCAAACTGCCACGTCGTTCGACCCCACAAGGAAGTTACTGTCAAGGTCAAGACCCCACGTCGGCACGACGCGCCGCCCCAGTCCCTCGTGGCCAAGGTCGTTTCCAGCAGCCGGGCGAACGACGTTGCGATCCTGCGAGTGGCGGATCCTTACGCACCTGCGGAGATGCCGAAGGGATTTCGCATGGCGCGGGGAGTTGCGTTCAGGCGGGGGCAGACCGTTCACGTATTGGGGAACCCGCTCGGCCTGAGCGACATCTATACGTCGGGAAAGGTGATGAAGGTCCAAGACGGCACAGCGCTGATCGACGTGAAAGTCGGGCCTGGGAACAGCGGCGGGCCCGTGTGTGACGACGAAGGCGTCGTGATCGGCATCGCTACGGCACGTGCTGAGCGCGGGAAGAGCGGCTTTGACTACGCAGTGGCCGTCTCGACCGAAGCGGTTTGGCAGCTGATCGATCAGCTCGAGCGGAAGCAGCGGTGAGATAGGAAGGCGCTGAGTATCCATAGATCCGGGGAGTGAAGACCAATGACAAAATGTCTTTTGCGCTGTCATCGCCGGGCGGCCACGTCAGCACGCGGGCACGACCAGAGCGCCTGGGCGACCACTCGGTGACCATCGATTATCAGCGGCGCAAAGAGCTTGTTCTCAATCGGCACGTCCTTTCGGACCGCCCAAGCGTATAGAACTCCGTGCTCTCGTGCCAAAGGGATTATGTCATCCTCCCCTCCCGTCCCCCCCAAAGGGGGGAGGCGACAGTCTGGACAACGGGCACGGTAAGGTGACCGGG
>CAZDHT010000249.1:0-8034 GCA_964505325.1 uncultured Planctomycetota bacterium
TTGCCCTGCAAACTCCCACGGCAGCTTCGCTGCCGGCCTGTCACCGCTTTTCGCAAACGGATTTCTTGTCGGTGCCTCACTTGGCTGAAGTGATCCGCAGCCTCGAACACCGCACCGTCCACCGCCAACTCACCGGCGAGGACGAGGAACTCGTGGCCGACTGGACCTGGGTGACCACGCTCTCCAAATAGCGTGCCCCCACTCGGGTCGCCGTCGGGATCGGACACTGGCGTTGGGCAATCGAGAACCAAGGGTTCAACGAACTGGCCACTCGTTGGCACGCCGATCACGTGTACAAGCACGACGGCAATGCGATCCTCGTGTTCTGTTTCTTGGCCATGCTTTGCCTGAGCGTGTTCTTCGCCTTTTATCGCCGCAACCTGAAGCCGGCCGTGCGAAAAGCCGCCAGCATGCTGCACATCTCGCGCCAGATCGCGGCGGAAGTGTACCACAGCATCGCTCGCAGCCCCCCACTCGCTCCGGCACGAGCCATCCGTTCCCCTCGCAAATCCTGCCTGCCTGAGCAGACAGGCGGCCCGCGTATGCGCTCCGGCCCCCGGAGCACCGGAACCCGCAGGCACTCAAGCCACCCATCCACCCGAAAAATCCCATTGCGAACTTCCCCGACACGGAATCCCACCCCAAATCCTTCCCTCCTCTCCACTACGAGCAGCCTTTCTACGAGCAGCCTTTCTACGAGCAGCCTTTGCGGAACCGCTGCCCGCGCCGTGTGTACCTTGCATCCGAGCTTCCGGCTGCGGTATAATTAGTGCAATGGCAGGGAAGCATTGCTACAGCCACCCGCGCCCGGCCGTCACGGTAGATATCGTTGTACTCAGCCGCAACGGCCGCGTGCTCTTGATCAAACGGAAAGGCGAGCCGTTCAGGGGCGGCTGGGCTCTCCCCGGAGGATTCGTGGACATCGACGAGACGCTGGCGGACGCCGCCGCGAGGGAACTCGAGGAGGAAACGGGCATCGCCGGCGTGGACATGCGACAACTGCACGCGTTCGACGACCCGGACCGTGACCCGCGCGGCCGCACGATCTCCATCGCGTTCCTGGCCAAGGTCGAGGCCCCCCCCGAACCCACCGCGAAATCTGACGCAGCGGAGGCGCGTTGGACGGCGGTCGATCAGTTGCCGCCGATGGCATTCGATCACGACGCGATCATTGCCCTCGCCCTCCTGGCGAAATGATGAGACGCCGCTGATGGCGAAGATGCGCTTCAAATGTGCCTGCGGGAAAACGCTTGCCGTGGATGAACGGTTCGCAGGCAAGATCGCGAAGTGCCCCGCCTGCAGGCGGCCGGTCCAGGTCCCCGAACTCTCCAACGCCCCGCCCCCCAAGGACATCACCCCCCAGGACATGGCCGCCAAGCTGGCCTCGCTGAGCGACGCCTATGGTACCGCTGTCCTCGCCAAGGCAAGGAGCGAACGGGTCAAGGCGGCGCTGTCGGAGTACGACAGGAAAGTCCGGAAAAGAAGACTGATCATCGCCGCCTCGGCCGCGTCGGTCCTGCTCCTGGGCTTCATCGGCTACAAGCTGTTCAAACCGTACGGCTTCAGCCCAGGCAAGGACAACTGCCCCCAGGCCACGTGGCCGTTCCTGTCGGGACTCAGCAAGCAGGATGCACGCATCCGCGCCGCCGCCACGTGGGAGGTCGCCGACGCCGGCGGCGACGAAGTCGCGTGGGTGATCCAGAAAATGGCCCAGGAACCCGAGCCCGTCGTCAGGTTGGTGGCGGTTCGGGCGCTTGAGAGGATGGACAAGGAGCGGGCCGCGGAAAGTGTCCAGCCCATGCTCGAAGACGGTGAGCTCGACATCCGCATGACCGCCGCGTTCGTTCTTGCGCGGTGCAAGGCAGGCGCGCTCACCCGGAAGACGCTCGCCCCCACCGTGAGCAGGGCCCTGGGAGACGATACCGAATGGCGGCGGTGGCTTGAGCAGGCCGCGCAGGAGGCCGCCCTGCCGAGCGGGTACACGGACCTGCTCGACACGAGATCGCAGAGCCGAAGCAAAGGGACCCGCGCCGTCGCCGCCTGGATGATCGCCGCGACGCTCGGCGCCGATGACCGGCTCCTCGGCCTCCTTCGGGACCCCGAGCCGGCGGTGGTGGCGAGCACGATCAACTCGCTGGCGCCTTTCCTCACGGCCAGGGCCTTTGAGCGCCTGCGACAACAGGACGACTCGGAGGAAATCGGCAAACGGACGATCGCGCTCCAGAACATCGCGTACCTTCTGAGACACGAAGACGCTCGCGTTCGAACCGCCGCCGCGCTGGCGCTCGCCCATTGCGGGCAGGACAAGATAGCTCACCTGCTGGCGCAGACCTTCAAGGATGAAGATTGGTTCATTCGCTTCGCGGGCGCAAAGGGGCTCTCCGCCGTGGCGCCGGAACTTGCACTCGAGGCGATTCATCAGGCCAGGGACGAAAGCTCTCACAAGCACAATGTGTGGATTCGGCGGGTGATCACGCGAATCGAGCAGAAGCTCTCGGCTAGGAAGCCGCCCGAGGAGCCATGACCGGTCACGACGCTTTGCTCAGAGATCTGGAGCGCGCAGACCAGGGCCAGATCTCGGCACATCTCGACACCTTGACTGACGACGCACGGGCTCGCCTGGTCCGGCAACTGAGCACGTTCGACTGGCAGCTCGTGCGCGAGCTGGCTCGGCTGGTCAAAGAGCAGACGCTCGGCCCGGAGATCGCCGAGTTCAAGCCGGCGCCGGTCGTGCCCCTGTCGCGCCCGGCGGAAGCAGTTGCCGAGGCCCGGCGGACGGGCGAAGCCGCGGTCCGCGAGGGCACGGTCGCCGCGTTCGTCGTCGCCGGCGGACAGGGCTCCAGACTCAGGCTCGACGGACCCAAGGGCTGCTACCGCATCGGCCCCATCAGCGGCAAATCCATCTTCCAGATTCACGCCGAGAGAGTGCTGGCCGCCGGCCGACGCTACGGCGTAGAAATCCCGCTGTACGTCATGACCAGTGAGACCAACGACGCCCGAGTGAGGGAGTTCTTCGGGCAGAATGAGCTCTTCGGACTCCCCGCTCAGGACGTCGCCTTCTGCACACAACGAATGCTCCCCGCATTCGACGCAGAGGGCCGGCTTTTCCTTGACACACCGGCCCACGTCTTCGTCAGCCCGGACGGACACGGCGGATCGTACCGGGCGCTTCAGTCGAGCGGCGCACTGGACGACATGGCCCGACGCGGTGTGCGTCACATCTCGTATTTCCAGGTGGACAACCCGATGGTGCCGGCGATCGATCCGGTCTTCATCGGCGAGCACGTCCGGACCGGCTCGGAGATGTCGAGCAAGGTGTTGAAGAAACGTGAGCCGCGTGAGAAGCTGGGAGTTTTCGCAGACATCGACGGCGCGCTGCGCGTCGTCGAGTACTCCGAGATGGACGACGCCCTGCAGCGAAAGACCCTGCCCGACGGCTCGCTCAAGTACGCGTTCGGCAGCATCGCCGTCCACGCCATTGACATCGACTTCGCGCGGCGGATGGCGTCGACCGATCTGCCATTCCACGTCGCCCACAAGGCGATCCCGGTCCGCGGCGATGGCGGAGAGGCGGCGGAGCCCGACGAGCCGAACGGATTCAAGCTCGAGCGGTTCGTGTTCGACGGCATCCCACACGCGCGGAATCCTCTGGTGATGGAGGTCCGTCGCGAGGACGAGTTCGCCCCGGTCAAGAACCTCGATGGAGACGACTCTCCGGCAACCGCCCGTGCGGCGATGATGGCCCAGCACCGGCGGTGGCTCAGGCAGGCGGGCGTGGATGTACCCGAGCGCGGCGTGGTGGAGATCAGCCCCCTGTTCGCGCTGGACGCCGAGGACCTGAAGGGGAAGGTCAGCCAACTTCCGGTCTCCGACAAGCTCTACCTCGAATAACGCGAGAGGGGAATGCTCACCAGGAGGTGCGCGGGAGGCCGGCTCTCTCCCGTTGGTGCTTGCAGGCCTTGCAGCATGCCGCTATAATCTTTCCGACACGAAGGTGCATTTCGCGGCGGTTGTTCGTCTTCCACGCGCATCAGAAAGGGAGTTCCGTGTTCATTTGTCCGGGCTGCAAGGCGCGTTTCCGCGTGACCAAGGCGCCCAAGAGCGGGAAGATCAAGTGCCCGAAGTGCGGGCTGATCTCGATGCTCCACACGGCCGGAAAGCCGGCGCCGGCCAAACCGGAGCCGCCGCCGCCTCCCCCACCCGAACTGGCTCCCAACACGACCGTGGCCGGCCACAAGATACTGGAGTACGTCGGCGGATCGCAGTTGACCGCCGCGTACAAGGCCTCGCAGATCTCCATGGGCCGGACCGTGCTATTCAGAGTCCTCCGGCCGAAACACACGGCCGACGACCCGCTGAAGGCCCGCTTCTTTGCCGGGGCGCGCGCGGCGGCGCGGCTGAACCATCCCAACCTGCTCTCCGTCTTCGACATGGGCGAGGAGGGCGATGTCAGCTTCTACACCACGGAGTTCGTCGAGGGCGGCGCCCTGCCCCAGTTCATGGCCGCCCAGGAGAAAATGTCGTCCAAGCAGCGCCTCGCCGTCGCGACCCAGATCGCGCACGCCCTCGCCTACGCTCATTCGGTGGGGGTCGAACAGGTGTGGCTGAGGCCCAAGGACGTCCTGCTGACCGACAAGGGAGACGTGCGGCTGAGCCACGTCGGCACGGGCGAGCCCCTGAGCGGCGGCACCCCCCGGCCCATGATGAGCGTGCTCATCGAACTCATCCACATGACTGCCTCGGGGAAGCCGCTTCCATCAAAGGCCAAGGCGCCCGGCGATACCGGCGCCGTGGTGCTGCCGACCCCGCGCGACGCGCTCGGCACCAAGTTCAACGCCGCCGTTCTGAAGCTGATGAAGGAGCGGGAGGCGGCGTACCAGAACGTGGGCGAGTTCGCGGCGGAACTGCAGAAGCTGTCCGACAGCGTTCAGCGCCGCAGCACGGTCAGCGCATCCTCCTCGCCGGGCGGCGTGGTGCCCATCCGGCTGGAGAAGGCGCACCGCCGGGAGCTGCCGGTCAAGACCATTCTGGTGGCCACGGCCATCGCCGCCGGCCTGGGCGCCATCGTCCTCTATTCCGTGATGAGCCATCTGCGCGGGCGGAAGGCGCAGGAGCTGTGGGACGACGCGTGCCTTCTGGCGAACAACAGCGAGACCCTGTTCGAGGCGCTGAAGAAGTTCGAGGAGCTCGCCGACGAATACCCGAGCACGAAGGAAGGCAAGGATGCCAGGACGCAAGGCATCCCAACGATGAAGAAGAAGATCGTCGGCCGCGAGTACAACGCGGCGGAGCAGGAATTCAAGGACAAGCCGCAGGCGACGGGCGAAGCCATCGCCGCCCTCAAGGCCGCGCGCGAAAGGCTGGAACGCATGCTCCCGGGCTTGCCCCTGATCGCGCAGCAGGAAAGGATCCGCATCAACAACGTACGCGTCCGCTATGACCGCGCCGCCATACAGGACTGGAACAAGAAGGCCCTCGAGCAGATCGAGGGCTTTCGCGGAAGAATGCAGTACGGGAAGGCGCTCCAGGCGGTGCAGGATTTCGCGAAGAAATGGCCGGAGTCGGAGAAAATCCAGCAGGCCGTCGACAGGAAAAAGGTCGACATCAACCAGAGCGCCCAGAAGAAGTTCGACAGGATAATGGAAGACGTGGACGGCTACATCAAGGACCGGCGGCCCGCCAAGGCGCAAGAGGAGCTGAAGAAGATCATCCGCAACTTCGGCATTCAGAAGTATGTGGATCAGGCGGGACAGAAACTCAAAGACCTGTAGGACCTGCCGGGAATGAGAGCCAAGCGGACCCACAACTGCGGCGAACTGCGGGCGGAACACGCCGGGCAGGAGGCGCTCCTCTGCGGATGGGTCGCGTCATGGCGAGACCACGGCGGCCTGATCTTCATCGACCTCCGTGACCGGTACGGAATGACACAGGTGGTGTTCAGCCCGCAGCGCGCCGCCGAGGCCCACCGGATCGCCTCCGAGCTCCGCAGCGAGTATGTCATCGCCGTCCGGGGCGAGGTCAACCGCCGCCCCGGGGGAATGGTGAACCGGCAATTGCCTACGGGCGAGATCGAGCTCGACGCCGTGGAGCTCGAGATCCTCAACCCGTCCCTCACGCCGCCGTTCGCGATTGACGAGCGCGCCGAGGTGACCGAGGAGGTGCGGCTGAAGCACAGGTATCTCGACCTCCGCCGGCCGCCGATGCGCGACCACCTCGTCAAGAGGCACGAGATCATCAAGGCGGCGCGCGACCACCTCTTCGAGCAGGGATTCATCGAGGTCGAGACGCCCTGCCTTACCAAGAGCACGCCCGAGGGGGCACGCGATTTCGTCGTGCCCAGCCGCCTGTACCACGGCTCGTTCTACGCGCTCCCGCAGTCGCCCCAGCTCTTCAAACAACTGCTGATGGTCGCCGGGTTCGACAAGTACGTCCAGTTCGCGCGGTGCTACCGCGACGAGGACCCGCGCGCCCACCGCCAGGTCGAGCACACCCAGCTCGACCTGGAGATGTCGTTCGTCGACAGCGACGACATCATCGCGGTCGCCGAAGGGGCGCTGGCACGAATCTGCAAAGCCGTGTTCGACCACGAGGTTGCCCTCCCGTTCCAGCGGATCACGTGGCACGAGGCCATGCGGCTGTACGGCACGGACAAGCCGGACCTCCGGTTCGGCATGCGCCTCGCCGACATCACGGACCTCGCCGGGCAGAGCGAGTTCAACGTGTTCCGGTCGGTCGTCGAGAAAGGCGGGATCGTCCGTGGAATTTGCGCGCCCGGCGGCGCGAAGTACACGCGGCGCGAGATCGAAGCGGACATGACGGAATACGTCGCCCGGTTCGGCGCCAAGGGTCTGGCGTGGATGAAGCTCGACGGCGGGAAGCTGACCTCGTCGCTCGCCAAGTTCTTCTCCGAGCCCCAGCAGGCTGAGATTATCCGGCGGCTCGACGCCGGCGACGGCGACCTGCTCCTGTTCATCGCCGACAAGGAAGCGACGGTGTGCCAGGCGCTGGGCGAGCTGCGGCTGCATCTGGGAGCTGAGCTGGAGCTGTACGATCCGAACGAACTTCGCTTCGAGTGGGTGGTCGAGTTCCCGATGTTCGGCTGGAACGAAGAAGAGCAGCGGCCCGACCCGTTGCACCACCCGTTCACGTCGCCGTTGGATGAGGACCTCGACAAGCTCGAGACCGCGCCGCTCGAGGCCCGTGCCAAAGCCTACGACGTCGTGCTGAACGGAACCGAGCTGGGCGGAGGGAGCATCCGAATCCACCGGCAGGACGTTCAGCAGCGCGTGTTCAACCTCATCAAGATCGACGAGCAGCAGGCAAAGAGCAAGTTCGGCTTCCTGCTGGACGCGCTTCAGTACGGAGCGCCCCCCCACGGCGGCATCGCCATCGGCATCGACCGGCTCGTGATGCTGCTGCTTCGACTCGACACGATCCGCGACGTGATCGCGTTCCCCAAGACCCAGCGCGGTCAGTGCCTGTTGACCGGCGCCCCGTCCGGCATCTCCCCCAAGCAGCTCAAAGAGCTTGGCCTCAAGCTCTGACCGGCCCGATCCGGAGAAGAGCCATCTCCCCGTGCGCGGGGACGAAGGGGGAGCGGTAATGACTGACGTTCATGTTTTGAATGGGATGTGGCCTGCGACGAGCTCAGCCGAGGCGGGGGCCTCCTTGGAGAGTTGACTTCCGGCCAAGCCCCGAAGGGGCGCAATTCAACAGCCTGCCGTTCGGCCCTGAGCTCACGGCCGAAGGGGGGCAACGCCCCAGGAACCAGGGACAGATTACCGTGGAGCCCTGAAGGGGCGTCACGTCTCGGTTTCGCCCTTACAGGGCTTGGGTTCGATTCATGACGGTTTCCCAGGGCGTTGCCCTGGGCTGTCGAATGTTGCCCTTTCAGGGCACACCGTCTTTTCACTTGGCTGAAGCGTTACCGCAGACGTTTTCCGAAAGAGGGGGTCAGGGACCTCGACTCCGCCGCTTTAGAAAAAGCCGCCGGTTCGCAGAACCGGCCTACAAGAAACGCCGCTCGGCGCGGCT
>CAZDHT010000250.1:0-7898 GCA_964505325.1 uncultured Planctomycetota bacterium
CTGCTGTGGGTTCTGTCATTCTGAGCGTTAGCGAAGAATCTCCTCGACACACCTCGGCTTCCATTATCAACATGAAGCTCAATAAGTGGAAGTGTCGGCGGCCCAATTTGCTCCGCCATTCCATGGCTCTCCTGATGGTGGAGGGCGAGTTGCCGACGTCGCGCCCGATTCACGGGTTTTGTCCACGAAGAAAAAGCGCTGCACCGTGCAACCCTTTTCCGTCATTTGCGTATAATAGTCTGAAGGGCAGGTTTATCCGCAGGTCGGGTTCTCGTGCGCGGGCAACGGAACAATGCATTCCGGCTATTGTGGAAGGAGGGGTGCTATGAAGCGGGCGTTGTTGGTGCTGTACGTGTTCGTTCTCGGTGTTCTGTTGGCGCCTGGGGTCGTTCAGGCGGCGGAGAAAGCAGATACTACCGTTGCGGTGGCTGCGGTCGGCGAGTACAGGATCTCCGGCCCGTACACCCACAAGAACCTCTCCGTCTTCGTCGTCCACGGCAAGGACAAGCTGGCCGGGAAGGAGTTCATTACCCTTGATGACGCTCTCAAACAGAAGAGAGCGGTGGTCCACGAGACGGGAAACGTCCAGAAGCTGAGTGTCGAAAACACGTCCAAGACCGTATACGTGTACATCCAGTCCGGCGTCATCGTGAAAGGCGGCAAGCAGGACCGCACCATTCGATACGACATGGTCGTCCCCCCGCAATCCGGCAAGATGGCCATCGGCGCGTTCTGCGTGGAAGCCGGGCGCTGGACCGGGCGGGGCAACGAGTCTGCGGTCAAGTTCGATTCTGCGGCGAGCGTGCTGTCCACCAAGGAACTGAAGCTGGCTGCGAAGCACAAGGGCTCTCAGCGGGAGGTCTGGGAGAAGGTCGCCAAGGCGCAGACGGACCTGCGCGTTAGCTTGGGCGAATCGGTGCGGGCCGGCCAGTCCGCGTCCAGCCTGCAACTGACCCTTGAGAACAAGAAGCTCAATCGGGCCGCGGCGGAATATGCGGCGGCGCTCTCGAAAGCGTTCGCGGGCAAGACGGACGTTGTCGGGTACGCGTTCGCAATCAACGGCAAGATCAACAGCGCCGATGTATACGCGTCGGGCCAGTTGTTTCGGATCCTTCTGCCCAACCTTCTGCGGGCCAGCGCGGTTGAGGCCATCGCCAGCCTCAAGAAAGGCCAGACGTTTGCGGCGCCGACGGTCGAGGCGGTGAAGCAGCTCTTCCTCGATGCCCAGGGCGGCAAGAAGAGCGAGAAGGATCTCACCAACGGCGCGAAGATGGTCATCAAGGAGTCGGACAAGAGCATCTTGTTCCAGGTTGCGGATCCGAAAATGCCCAACGCGGCATTGCGCATAGAGATTCTCAGCAAGTAGCATCAACGCGCCAGGGAGCAACAAGCCGTGAGACGAGCAATCCTGGGGCTGTTGTGTCTGTGGCCCGTGTGGGTCGTCGCGGGCTGCGCCGGACCGAGCCTGAAGAGCCAGGGAGACGCGTACCTGCTCAGCAATCGCCCCGGCGATGCCGTGAGCTGCTATGAACAAGCTCTCGCCCGGGACCCGGACTTGGCCGCCGACGCGTCGCTCGTCTCGCAGCTCAGGCGGGCGCGCGGCCTGGTTGCGTACGACCTCGGCCGGCAGCAGGCTGCGGCGGGCCGGTGGGATGACGCGGTTGATCGGTTCCGCCACAGCGTGGAGCAAGACCCTTCCCTGGAACGAGCGAAGGCGGCGCTGAAGCGCGCCCAGCGAGAGGCGTCGAAGGTACACCATAAGAAAGCGCTTGAACACGCCGACCGGGGGCAGTTCAACCAAGCCATTGTCGAGTTCAAGAAGGCCCTGGAGCTTGATCCCGGCAACCTGGACGCCAAGGACGCGCTGGACTCCATCCAGAAGAAGAAGCAGGACAGCCTGAACCGAGCACAGAAGCTCTACGAGGGCGCGCTGGCGCTCATCGGGGAGAGGCGCTGGGGCCGCGCCTCGGCAGCGCTCGAGCAGGCGTTCCTGGCGAACCGGAATCACCTGCCATGTCGGGCGGCGATGACGCGGGCGCGCGAACGGATCGCCGCGGCCAAGCGCCTCTGCACCGACGGGGCGAACCTTCTGACCGCCAGACGCCTGGACGGCGCACGGAAGATGCTCACCGACGCGCTCGACATCTGGCCGTTCTATCCCGAGGCACGTGAGCTGCTCGGAAAGGCCGACTCATTCCGCAAGCAGGCGGACGACCTCTACCGCAAGGCCCTCGGCCTGGCCGGCGCCAACAAGTGGGACGAGGCGTTTCAGGCCGCCGTCGCATCGGTCCAGGCGTTCCCGTTCGATCAGAAGTCCCAGGCGCTGCTGCGCCGGGCGACCCACGAGGCGGCAGCGGCGCATCACAAGCTGGGAACGACGCTGCTGGCGAATGGCGAGCTGGCCAAGGCGGAGAAGGAGTTCGTTCATGCCCTTGGCTATCTGCCCAAGATGCCCGAAGCGAAGCAGGGGCTCGCCGAGGCGGACGTGGTCCGGGGCGACGAGGCGGCGAAGAAGGCGCACTGGGGCAGCGCCCTTCTATGGTACATGCTGGCCGCAGACCACGTGCGGAGCAAAGCGCACGATGAGAAAGTGAAGACGGCGCGGAAGAAGGTCGTTGACCGGATTCGCCTTGTGGTGCAAGTGGAAGTGCGTGGCGCGGCGGGCGCTCCCCCCAATGCCGTAGCGGCGCTGGAGAAGGGCGTCCTCGCTCAGGTGTCCCGGACCAAGCCGGCCTTCCTGCAATTGGCCGCCGCGGCGAAGGTGGTGCCGGCCGCGGACTACGGGGCGGTCGTTCAACTGAACAAACTGGCCGTCGTTGGCGGCCTCGCCCGGACCGAACAGAGGACTTTTGTATATCAGGTTTACCGGAACGTGCCGAATCCGGAAGTGCCGAAACTGCAAGGGCTGCTCCGGATCGCAACCGGGGAGCTTGAACACCTGCGGCAGGAGTACAACCGGCCCTGTCCTGCGTGCACGGGCACAGGGCGGCTGGTATGCCACACCTGCGCCGGAACGGGAACCGTGCGATGCCGGAACTGCCTGGGGACGGGCAGGGTGCGGTGTGCGTCGTGCAACGGGACGGGATGGCGGGGCGGCAACCCCGCGCTCGGCCCGTGCCCGCGCTGCGCCGGGAGGGGCACGCGCACCTGCGCGATCTGCGGCGGCGTCGGGACCAAATGGTGCCACGTTTGCAGCACGCAATCTCACCGGCGGGGGTGGGTCACGTGCGGGTGGTGCCGGGGCACGGGGCGCGGCAGCAACGTCACGCTGCGGGACGTGAGCACCAAAGAGCGCGAGGCCGCCGACCTTCAGACGCGGCTCCAGAACGAACCGGCGACCATCCGCAAGGCGTTCCCGGCGAAGTGGGAGTACGTTGTCAAGCACTACGAAAAACGCGGCACCGCCGAGGCCGGCCTGGAAGTGACGGACCGCGCCCGAAAAGCGCTGGTGAGTGCGGATAAGATCGCGAAGTCGGTCACCCATCGCGATACCACGATCGAGAATGCGAACGCTGACATCGGCCTCGCCGAGGACGGCCTCGAACTCCCGTCCGATGACGCGGTGGGTTGGTCGCTCCTGGACAAGACGGCCGCAGAGACGGCCTCCAAGCTGGTCTCGGCGGTAGTGGCTGCGAGGGCGATCGCGCTGCGCAAAGCCGCCGAAGCTCTCTCGGAGCAGAAGAGGCCGGAGGACGCTCTCGAAGCCAAGGTGGATTACGTACATACGTTGGAGGCGGTCAACGCGCGGGGTGCGGCGCAGATTCTGACGCGCCTCAAGGACGCCCGGCGCACCCACCCGGACCCGGAGCGGCTCGTGCCCGACATCTCCCCGTAGTGCCTTCTCCGGAAATTTCGGAGCGCCGCGCGGGTTCCCCGAAAATGGCGGAGGAAACGCGCGCGCTCGCGGTATAATACCGCCTTGGTCCCCGGTCATGCCGAGGTCTCCGGAGGACCTCACGAGCTGCGGGCAAGCGATGCGGAGAATCCCACGTGGTCAAGACGGAATGGAAATCTGAACGCGAGATCGAGTTTCTGCTGAGAGACGCGGGGAAGGTCTCGGTGCTGAGTTGCGGAGGGTGCGCCGGCCTGCTGGGCACCGGCGGAAAGACGGGGCTCCGGGTCGCGAGACGCCTGGTGAAGGCGCTGGGGAAGGAAGTCGTCTTCGCCGACCGTGTCATCGCCTGCTGCTGGACGCACGCCATGCGTCAGGCCATCAAAGCCAACGCCGAGCGGATATCGGAAAGCGACGTCCTGATCGTGCTCAGTTGTGCGGCGGGAGTCAAATCGGCCTGGTTGAGCGAACCCGGCGTCCCCGTGGTCACACTGCTGGACACAACAGGAAGCGTACCGATCACCGACGAGGTCGATCCGGTCGCCCTGAGCGTCTGTACGGCGTGCGGCCACTGCGTTATCGGGTACACGGGCGGGATCTGTCCGTTGAGCGAGTGCCCGGCGAAGAAGAAATACGAGCCGTGCGAGCAAGCTCCGAAGGACGGCGGCCAGTGCGTCCTGGACCCGGCCCGGCTATGCATATGGCACGAGATCGCCAGGCGCGGCGATCTGGCCGCTCTGAAAGAGCTCGGTCAACTGCACAAGACCGAAGGGGAGAATCGGCTCTCATCGCCCCAGCGGCCGCCGAGAGGCCGTCGCCGGCTCCGGAAGAAGGTATCCGTGTGGATGACGGCAGGGGCGCGGATACTGGTGCGCCTCATCGGCCTTACGAAGTAATGTAAATAAGGTAAATAAGGTGCCAGGCATCTTATTCAGCCCCGGATATTTGGCACCTAGCGGCCATTCTATAAGGTGCCTGGCACCTTATTCGCCTTATTCGCCTTCAACGCCTCGAACAAGGCACGAAGCTCCTTCCGAGTTGCCGGGCCGCCGGCCGCGACGTTCTCCAGCCGCCGGAGGGGCGCCAGGGCGTCATCAACGAGCTTGCTCAACGCGGCGCGCAGCTCGGGGTCCTGGGCGCGCACGAACACCAGCCCCTCCAGCGCCAGGTACGGACACATCGTGCGCACGGCCAACTGACCCTCGCCGTCCGCCCACTGAACGGGCCGCACGTGGACCAGCAGGTAGTAACGCTCCGCCTCGGGAACCTTCTTGCCCCGGCCGGTGCTCCCTTTCCGGCCGGGCCAGTGGTCGACGAGGAGGCTGATCCTTCCGGCCGGGGACCTGCCGGCGACGGCCTTCTGAAGCGCTCCGCGGCCCGTGCGGCCGAGCGCCGGGAACGTCCTGGCGAGCTGTATCAATCCCTTGCGGATCTTCACGTCCGCCCGGGCGAGCAGCTTGTCGCGGTTTCGCCGCAGCTCGGTGTTCGGGGCCATCGCCAGGTCGCAGTGGAGGAACCGGCGCCCGGACCGAAGCGGAGCAGCCAGCGCCCGGATCCATTCTCCGGGCGGCGGGCCCGCCTGATCCCGGTTCAGGGCCACGGTTCGCAGCGTCTTGCCGTCACCGTAGGTGGCCCGGACATGCCCAACATTGCGGAGCGCGGGGTTCAGCTTGGCGAGATCGGGAGGCTTGGATTTCAGCGCGGCTGCCAGCAACTCCTTCCGGCGCTCCAGGGTGAGCGGGCCGGCCAACACCGTCTGCTCCTTTTTCTCGCGGACGCTGAACATTGCCGTGTCAGAGGTCAGCTTTCCAGTCCACAGAATCCACGGATACGGGATCGGTCGAGCACCGGCCCGTGGCTTCCGCTCATACAGCGCGGTAATCCGGTACAGTCCCACGGGCGGGCGGTAATGGTATTCCTTGGTCGCCGGACACCAGAAGTCCTTGAAGCGGAGCTTGAGGTCGAAGGCGTCACCCGACTTCACCGAGGCCGTGTAATCCTGCACGGGCCCCCAGAATCCGGCCGGGGCCTTGGCATCGAGCTCTGTTTTCTTGCCGGATGCGTCGGTCAGAAGAAGCCGGATTGTGGTTGTGTACGGCGTCTGCTTCTCGTTCTTCCTGCCCAGCAGGAGGCCGAGATTCAAGATGAGATTCTCTTCTCCGGTGTTTTGCAGCGATAGGGTGAACTCGGGGAGTTCGTCCGACGGGTAGCTTGTCTTTGATGGAGTGATGGAAGCCTGCAGCCCGGCGACCGTCTTTGCCGGAACGTGGCCCGGGGCCTTGGGCCGCTTGACGAAGCGCTTCTTGTGCTCGGCCAGGATGTGCTGCATCTGCTTGAGGCGCGGCCTCAACTCGCGCAGTTGTTCGTCCGGGGTCGGCTTGTACCCGACGGGGCGGCCTTTGACGTAATACGGATCGAGATAATGGGCCAGGACGACGCTGGACCGCGTCTTGGCGTCGTAGCAGACAAAGAGCGTCCCGTTCTCGCAGAAGTCATACACCCAGAATCGGCTGTCCGGCTTCCCGTGCTTGGGCGCGATCTTGCCGGCGTGGGTGGGCCTGCCTTTTCCGAACTGTCGTTCGACCTCTCGTCGCAACGTGCCCTTTGCCGGGACGCATTGCGCTTCGATCGCCTTGATGCTCGCCCTGAGCTGCTCGACTTCCTTGGCCTTTGCTTCGTCTGACTTCGTCTCGTCGGTCGGCCGCATGCCGCCGGCGCTGGGCGTACTGCTTTCGCGGACAATGGACGTGGGCAGACCGATGCGGCTGACCGCGCCCTGCGCGTCGTTGCGGAAGAACCGGAGCGAGGCGCGCGGGTTCTCGCGCGCCCACGCCGCCCAGCCGTGGAGCACCTCGCGGAACGCCGCGAGCTTCTGCGGGTCCTCTCGCACATCCTGCGAACTGCCGGTCGGCAGGCGGCCTTTCGTCAGGTGGAGAATCCGCTCGAGCTCGTCCACGATGGATCGCGCGGCGACGGTGCGGGCGTAGGTCGGCTTCTCGGCGGCACGGCTCAGCCAGGCGGCGAGGTCCAGGCCCTCGCGCGCCGCCAGGTACCGCGAGGCGACCGAGGCAGTCCCCGCGTCGCGGTCGCGCACGGCTGCCTCAAACGCTCTTGCCACGCCGTCGTTCCGGATCCCGTACAGCCGCCGCGCGGCGCCCCGGCGAACGGTCGGGTCCGAATGGTTCAATGCCGCCAGCAGCACACGGAGGGCTCCTTTCTGGGCCTCCTGTGCCCTGTCCAACTCGCCGGGCGGAAGCTCCAGCTTTGCCGCGTCCGAGCCGCGTCTGTAGAGCTCCGCCAGACCGTCGAGGGCGAGCGCCCGATCGGAGTTCATCTTGCTGCGGAGGAGCTTTTGATAGTAAGGTAACGAGTCAGGGCCTGCCATCTGTGCGAGCGTCGGGCCCATCACCTCTCGGAACTTGCGGTCGTCTGTCGCCTCGAACTCAGCGATCAGGTACTTGGCGGCGCCCGGCCCCAGCCGCAGGATTCGAGAGCCGCCGCACGTGGCCGGGTCGGCCCTGAACTCGCGCCGGCACAGGGCGATCAGGCGGTCGAACTTCGCCTTCAACAGCCGCGCGGAATCCGATGACTCCTCAGTCAGGAACCTGACCGGCTCTGCCTTCAGTCGGCCTCGCCAGTTCCCGAGGGCCCGCCGGAACGAGGCGCTCACTCGATGCTCGCCCTTCTCGTACGGTTCGAGCGAGTGGGCGCTTCGGAGGCTCTGTCCGGCGGCCATGCGGACCGGGTCGGTGCGGAACAGGTCCCTGAACCACGGGAAGCCTTCGAGCGCGGTGCTGCCTTTCGGGAAGGACATGCCCAGGTTGAGAGTGTAGTGCGGCGGCCGCTTGAACGTGAGGGTTCCCTTCGTCGTGTTGGTCACGGCGATTGTCAGCTTGACCGGTTCGTGCCGCCTGTACCTCGTCTTGTCGGTCGACAGGGTGATTGCAAGGGCGCTGGACACGTCGGGGCGTGTGTCGGCCTCGGCGGCCTTGACCAGGGCCGGCGGGCGAGGCCGCGGGCTGGAAGGCGCCCACCCGACCCGGCGCTCCACAGTCCCCGCCCGAGC
>CAZDHT010000251.1:0-7895 GCA_964505325.1 uncultured Planctomycetota bacterium
GGCAACGGGCGAATCCGACGACCGAGCACCTTCTCGACTTTGCTCAGGAAGCTGTCGCTGCCCAACGGCCGGCCCCGATGCGTCGCTGAACGCAGCCGAAGGAAGCAGGGTTCAGCGGCGTCCCGGCGGCGCGTCCGCGCCCGGACGGGACGGACGGCGCGGTGCAATGAAGCGGAGGAACACGGGCCACAGGAGAAGCGGGAGAGCCACCGCGATAAGCACGCCGTACCACGGCTCCCCAGCCGATGCGCTGCCGATGTAGGCGAAGAGAATCGACACCGGCACCGTCCCCAGGAGCAGGGCTGCAACGAACCGCGAGAAGCTCATCCTCGCCAGACCCGCCAGGACGGACATCACCTCGGGCAGGATGGGCAGGGCGCGGCTGACGATGATGCCCGCCCCGCCCCATCGGTCGAAGAACGTACGGAACTGTTCAATCTCCCGCTCGCCGGCGATGAGTCGAACGCCCCTCTTGCCGGCGAGGCGGGCCAGTCCGTAGCCGACCAGCCCGGCCGATGCGGACCCGACCGCCGCCACCGCGGCCCCGGCGGCGACGCCGTAGATCGCGCCCAAGGCGGCCATCACCCCGGTGGCAGGGATGGGCAGCGCCAGATCGGCGATCAACAGCCCAATCGCGACCAGCCACGCGACCGGCCTTATCCGTGAGAACCACTCGATGCATTCCTTCTGGCTGAACAGTGCGCCCAGGCGCTCGCCCCACAGTGCAAAGCCGGCGAGGCACAGCAGCGCCAACAGCACCGCGATGCCGAGGATTTTGAGGAATAGTCTCACGGAAGCTCTGAGAGCCGAGAGAGCCGGGCCCTACCCTTGCGTCGGTTTGATGGGCAACATCACCTTGAACTCCGACCCTCCGGCCGGCGGCGACGACGCGGAGACTTCGCCCGCATGTTCGTTCACGATCTTCTTGACCACGGCCAGTCCGAGGCCGGTGCCTCGCTCGCCCTTGGTGCTGACAAACACGTCGAATATCTTGTCCCGCACCTTGTCCGGAATGCCGGGGCCGTTGTCGGTGATCCGGATGACGGCATTGTCGTTTTCCCGCCCGGTGCCCACCGTAACGCAGCCGCCGTCGTGCCCGTCCACCGCGTCCAGCGCGTTGGTCAGCAGGTTGAGCACGCATCGGTGGATGCCGCTCGGATCGACAAGAACGCTGGGCAACTCGGGATCGAGTTCGAGCGCGAGGCGGGTGTGTGCCGCGTCCGCCGACGCCCTGACGGCCTCCACCACGTCCTCGATCACGTTATTGAGATCGCAGGCGGTCTTGGAGGGCCGGCGCGGGGTGGAGTAGTTGAGCATGTCCAGGACCAGCTCGGAGATCTTTCTCTCGTTGCGGCTGACGATGCCCCAGCCCTTTCGGATCCCGTCGAGGTCTTCGTCGCTCAGCGAGCGGGAGACGACCTCGGAGCCGGCCTCCATGCAGCTTAGCACATTTTTTATGTAGTGTGACAGGCCGGCGACGGTCTGGCCGACGGCGGCGAGCCGCTGCCCCTTGATGTTCGCATCGCGGAGCATCCCGTTCTCCACCGCCACCCCGGCTTCGTTGCCGATCGCAATGAGCAATTCGAGGTCGGCCTTCTTGAACGTGTCCGCCTCCGTCCGGCAGTCCACGTAGACGATTCCCAGCACCCGGTTCTTCGTGCTCAGCGGGGCGCACATCGCCGACCGAATGTTCTGCTGGACGACACTCTCCGCCGGGTTGAACCGCTCGTCCAGCGTTGCGTCGCTGGTCAGGATCGCCTCCTGCCGCTCGATGACCTGATTGACAATCGTGCGGGAGATGGTCATCTCGGCCTCATCCGGCTCGTCGGACCGCGATCGAAACGCGCTGGGCACGAGCTCGCCGGTCTCGTCGTCAAAGAGCATGATGAGGGCGCGCTCGGCCCGGAAGTTGCGGAACACCTGGGTCAGCACTTCATCGAGCAGCTTGTCGATGTCCATCGTGCTGCGGATGATGCCGGAGACCTTGTACATCGCGAGCAGATAACGGTAGGCCTCGATGAGTGACGGCCTCGACGCGGCTTCGGTGGGCTGCTCGAGAGCCGGGGGCGCGTCGACCCGCGCCACGCGGGCGTGCACGGGAGCGGGGCGAAACGAGGCGGAGTCGGAGATGCTGACCTTGCCCGCCGGGCTGAGCCGCCCGACGGAAACAGCGTTGACGCGGAGGATGGTCTGGCCGAGGCGTATCTCGTCACCCTCCTTGAGGAACGCCTCGTTGACCACCCGGCCGTTGAGGAACGTGCCGTTGGTGCTGTTGAGGTCTCGCAGGACGTACTTCTGCCCGCGGCAGTCGAGTTGCGCGTGGCGGGCGGACACCTTGTTGTCGAACAGGATGATGCGGTTGGTGCGGCCGCGCCCGATGATGAACGACGCCTCGTCCGCCCGGAAAGAGGCCCCCTTGTTGGGCCCGTTGATCACGTCCAACTGAATCACGTGACCACTCCACGCGCGTCCAGCGCCCGGTTGGCCATCCGGTCGGCCGCCCGGTTGGACTCCCGGGGCACGTGCCGGACGCGCCATTGGGGGATCTTGTTCAGCGCCGCCACCAACTGTGCGAACAGCGGCTTGAGGTGCCGGGCCTTGACGCGGTACTTCCCGGCGACCTGTCGCGCCAACAGCTCGCTGTCGACGCAGAACTCGGCGGCGCTGGTGCGCAGCTCGACCGCTCGCCGGGCCGCTGCTATCATGCCTCTATATTCGGCAACATTGTTCGTCGCTTCACCGATGAATTCCCCGTACGCTTCAATCTCGCGGCCACGATCATCTCGGACCACGTACCCGAAAGCCGCCGGGCCCGGGTTGTTCCGCGCCGCGCCGTCCACGTGGATGATCAAACGGGTTAGCTCTCTCTTCGGCACCGGCACACCGTACCCCCGAAGCACAGGGCCACCACAGGGGGAGTCACTCCCCCCTGCTGATCCGGACCAGTCTGTCGAGCATCTCCGCGGCGGCGCCGGAGTCCGCGGATTCCTCCGCCGCCTGGATGCCCGAGGCGATGTCCGGCGCGGCACCCGCAGCCGAGATGGCCGCTCCCGCGTTCAGCACCACGATGTCGCGGGCCGGCCCGGTCTCCCCTGCCAGTACCGACCGGACCACCGCCGCGCTCTCTTCCGGCGAGTCGACCGTCAGGTCGTCGCGTGTGGCGCGCGAGATCCCGAAGTCCTCGGGCTTGATGCGGTACGTCCTGATCTCGCCGCCCTCGAGTTCGGCGACCAGCGTCTCGTCGGTGGTCGTGATCTCATCCAGCCCGTCCTCGCCGTGCACGACGTAGGCGTGCTCGGCCCCCAGGTTCTTGAGCACGTCGGCCATGACCTCGACCATCGCCGGGCTGAAGACGCCGAGGAGGAAGTGGCGGGCGCCGGCGGGGTTGGTCAGGGGGCCGAGAATGTTGAAGACGGTTCGGATGCCGATCTCGCGCCGCGGGCCGATGGCGTGCTTCATGGCGGAATGGAGCTTCGGCGCGAACATGAAGCCGATGGTGGCCTCGGCGATGCAGCGCTCGACCGTCGGGACGTCAGCCTCGAGGTTGACGCCGAGCTCGCGGAGGACGTCGGCGCTGCCGCTATGCGAGGAGACGCCGCGGTTGCCGTGCTTTGCGACGCGGACGCCCGCGCCGGCGACGACCAGCGCGGCGGCCGTTGAGATGTTGAACGTCCCGCTCTTGTCGCCACCCGTGCCGACGACGTCGACGAACGGTTCTTCGGCCCTGACGCGGGTCGCCTTCTCGCGCATCACCTCGGCGCAGCCGGTGATCTCGTCAATCGTCTCGCCCTTGATGGCGAGCGCGGTCATGAACGAGGCGGTCTGCGCGGGGGTGGCCTCGCCGCTCATGATTTCCGTCATCGCGGCGACGGCCGCCTCGCGGGTCAGGTCGCGGCCGGCGACCAAGGTGCTGATAGCTTCACGGATCAATCGGGCACTCCCAGATAGACCAGGCCTTCGGCGTGGCTCTCGCTCACGCGCTTTGCGACCTCGGCAACGGCTTCGCCGGGCAGGCCGGTCACATCGACCGCCGGCCACTGCGGCACAGCGCCGTCCGCCGCGAGGGTCAGACCGAGTTCGCGCTCCGCCGACGCGGTCACGAGCTGCGGGTCGGGCGAGTTCACAAGTGCTTCGATTGCCGAGGGCATGGGCAGCCGGTCGTAGCCGTGGAGCGTGGCCGACAGCCCGACGGCGTTGGCCTCGTCGTCCTGTTCGAGGGATTCGTTGATCATCTTTGCTTGCGAGGCGATTGTGGCAAACACCCCCGACGCCGGGCCGCCGACCACGGGGACATGCAGATCGGCCAACGTCGTGTCCCGCAGCGTGTCCGCCCGCCGCTGACCGTATAGCATGGCGACGGTCGGGGCCTTGGTCAGGATGCCGATCAGAACGCCCGTATCCACGCCGGCGACCGCCTGGCGAATGTCATACAGGCAGGCGCTCACGGAGTCGGCGCGGAAGTTCAGCCAGTCCAGCAGTCCGGTATCATAGCCGACCGCTTCGACGAACTGGCCGATGCCGACGCCCGCCATGCCGGCGAGCCTCGGCCCGGCCTGCTGGAGCTTCGAGCGGGCCCCCTGCATGCCGAGCCGGATGCGGTCGGCGTCGTAGCCGAGCTCGCCGATCCGTGTCTGGCACAGGTCGCACCAGCACATGAAGAGCGTGTCGATCTGGTCCGGCGCGCCGAGCGAGAAATCGTCCAGCAGTATCCCGGTCGGCTTGTACGTTCGGGCGGCCTCGGCCGCGGCGGCGGGCAGCCATTTCATCAGCTTGGGGCGGCTGGGGCAGAGCACGGCCCTGTGGCCGCCGACCTTTGCGGCCGAGCGGCCGGCGTTGTCCTCGGCCAACAGATCCGACCAGTCCGCCGGACCTGCCAGCGGGTTGGAAAGGACCAGGTAGGCATCGGCTCCTGCGTTCCGGGCGGCGGCCAAAGCGCCCCGGAGCTTGGAGTCGTCGTCGGTCAACTGCATTCCGGGCACCGTTCCGTCGGCGGACGAGACCGGCGCCTTGCCCCGAAGCGATGGCAGCGACATGGCGCCGCGGACGAACACCGACGTGACGTTCCGCCTCGACACGAGATCCTCGATCACCGTGTCCGACACATCGCGCGCGCTGACCACACAACCTACGCTGCCCCCCATGGCACGCCTCCCTAACAGTGATATTGAAACGGGTGGAGATGGTACACTACGTGCGCCGTCCAGTCAACAGGGGAAAGCGGGGACAGATAACTTTTTTCGCCGGGCCAATCCCCTCCGCGCAATAGTTGTCCGTTGTCCGGCGAAAGAAAGTTATCTGTCCCCGGTTTCCCGCGGTGGGTGGTGCTTGCGGCGGGAACGGCTCAAGTGTATGATACGCGCCGCTGAATCCCCGGCGGGAGCGGCCCGCGGCGAAAGCCCCAGGTATGCGAATGAAGATTCTTTATTGCTTTCCGATGGCGTTCCCGAACGGCAGGGCGAACGCTATGCAAATCGCGCACACCTGCCACGCACTGGCGAAGGCCGGGGCGGAGGTGTCGCTCTACGTGGGCGAGCTGAGCCGCGCGTCCGCGGAGGACTGCATGGCCTCCTACGGGCTCGACCTGCCGGACGCGCTCTCGGTGTGTCCGGTCCGGAGCCCGTCCTGGGCGCGGACGCACAAGAGATGGGACCGGTTCATCTATAACGCCCGGCTCAGGCGGATCTGCCGGCGCCTGGGCAAGAGGGATGACGCGTTCGTGTACACCAGGTCCCGCCGGGGGGTGGACTTGCTGCGCGGGATGCCGCGAGGAAAAACGGGGCCCGTGCGGATCTTCGAGATGCATCGACTGCTGTACCAAGAAGCGCAGGACCATCGCAGGAGCCCGAGGAGGGTCAAGAAGCTGCGCAACCTGGAAGCCGCCGTGTACGGCAAGGTGGACGGGATCGTGTGCATCAGCAACGGGATAAAGCGGGACTTGACGGAGGAGTTCAATCCTTCCTGCCCGGTCCGGGTCATTCCGAGCGGCGCGGTGAAGCGCGACCCCCGGCCGGTCGCGAAGGACATCGATGTCCTGTACTGCGGCCAGTTGCGGTCACAGAAGGGGGCCGACATTGCGGTGCAGGCGATGCGGTGGCTGCCCGGGCGCCGACTGACCATGGTGGGCGGGCATACTGAGAATCAGCTCGCCCACACCCGGCAGTTCGCGTCCGATCTGGAACTCTCAGACAGGATCGACTTCGTCGGATTTGTTTCGCACAGCGAGGTGCCGAAATACCTGGACCGCGCGAAGGTGGGCGTGGTGCCGGCGCCGGGCGGCTACACCACACGCGGGGATCGGTACACGTCGCCGATGAAGCTGATCGAGTACATGATGAACGGGCTGGCGGTGGTCGCATCGGACCTTCCGTCGATCCAAGAACTGGTCGAAGACGGCGTGACGGGCAGGCTGGTGCCCCCCAACAACCCGAGAGCGCTTGCCGACGGAATCAGGTCGGTGTTGGAGGATGAGGCTGCGGGGCGCCAAATGGGCGAGCGGGCGCGGGAACTCGCCCAGGAATTCACTTGGGAACGCCGGGCTCAGAAGATTCTGGAGTTTTTGGACAGTGTTCGGACGAGTTGACCGCCGTCGGGGACGGCAGGGCTGGACGGTCTGATGCGAATTCTCTACGTTTCACGGCATAGCTTCCCGAACGACCGGGCGTATTCCGTGCAGATCGCGCACACCTGCCACGCCCTGGCGAAGCGCGGAGCGGAAGTATCGCTCTACGTCGGCAAGATGAGAAGGCCGTCGCCGGCCGGCTGCATGGAGTTCTTCGGCCTGGACCTCCCCGATACCCTGTCGGTCCATGAAGTCCGGAACCCGCCGTGGGTACGGAGGCGGAGGAAGCTGGACAAGAACGTGTTCATTGCCCGGATGCGGCTGATCTGTCTCACCAAGTTCCGAAAGAGCCCGGTGTTCATATATTCCCGGCATGAGCCGGTGCTTGCCAGCATGCCTCGGAAGAAGGGCGGGCCGTTTCTGGTCTTCGAGGCGCACGAGTTAAAACATCTGGCGGTCCTGGAACGGGCACGGGCCTGGGGAAGAGGCCCGGACGACCCCAAGACGCAGGTGAGACTGAACAGAACGCGCAACCTGGAGGCCCACGCGCTCCGCAATGTCCACGGGATCGCGTGCATTACCCACGGGCTCGCCCGGGAGATAGCCCGGACCTTCAATCCAACGTGTCCGGTTCACGTGATTCCGAGCGGGGTCTCGGTCCGCAGTCCTCGACCCGTGAACAAAGACATCGACGTCGTGTACTGCGGCCGGTTGAACCCCTGGAAGGGGGTCGATACGCTGATCGAGGCGATGCGGTGGCTGCCCGGGTACCGGTTGACCGTCGTGGGCGGGGTCGACGACCGTTGCCTGGACCGTGCTCGAGCCCTCGCAGCCGACCTGGACGTCTCGGGGAGAATCGATTTCGCCGGATACGTCCCATACCAGGAAGTGTGGGGCTACCTCGACCGGGCCCGAGTGGCCGTTCTGCCCACGCGGGGCGGCGAATACGCCATCGCAGATCGATACACGTCGCCGATGAAACTGCTCGAGTACATGATGTGCGGCGTCCCGGTGGTGGCATCGGACCTCCCGGCCATCCGCGAGGTCCTCCAGGATGGGGTAACGGCAAAGCTGGTGACACCCAATTCGCCGAACGCTCTGGCGGAAGGGATGCTCGCGCTTCTGAAAGACGAGCCCCTGGCGCAGCGGATTGCCGGGCGAGCGCGCGAACACGCCCTCCACTACACCTGGGAGAGCCGGGCGCAGAAGATCATCGACCTGCTGAACTGCGCCCGCGAGAAGGGCAGTCAAGAGACCATCTGAAAACCGTGGCACGGCCATCTTGGCCGTGATTCTCACGGGCGCTTGGCCGTGATTCTCACGGGCGCTTGGCCGT
>CAZDHT010000252.1:0-7890 GCA_964505325.1 uncultured Planctomycetota bacterium
TACGTCATCATCGACGCGCCCGGCCACAAGGAGTTCATCAAGAACATGATCACCGGCGCCTCCCAGGCGCAGGCCGCGCTGCTCATCGTGGATGCACAGGAAGGCGTCCGCGAGCAGACCCGCCGCCACGCATACCTGCTGGGGATGCTCGGGCTGGAGCAGGTGGTCGTCGTGATCAACAAGATGGACCTGGTCGAGTTCGCGCAGAACCGGTTTGATGAGGTCGCGGCGGACATCGTTGCATTCCTTGGCGAGATCGACATCCGGCCCATGCACATTGTCCCCATCTCGGCGAAGGAGGGCGACAACATCGCCCGCCGCTCCGAACGGATGGACTGGTACGGCGGCCCCATCACGCTCCGCGTGCTCGATGGCTTCGTTGTGCCGACTCGGCCCGAAGGCAAGCCGCTCCGGCTGCCGATCCAGGACGTGTACAAGGTCGAGGACAAGCGCATGCTGGCCGGCCGCGTGGAGTCCGGAGCGGTCCGGGTCGGGCAGGACATCGTGTTCCTGCCGTCTGGAAGCGAGACCCGGGTCAAATCCGTCGAGAAGTTCCTGGCGCCGCCGGTCGAGGTCGCCGAAGCAGGTGAATCGATTGGAATCACCATCGAGGATCCGTTGTTTATCGAGCGCGGTCAGACCGCCTGTAGCGCGGATTCGCGGCCGCGCGTTACCAGCAACGTCCAGGCCAGCGTGTTCTGGATGAGCAAGCAGCGGATGGAAGTCGGCGAAAGTCTGAAGATCAAGTGCGCCACACAGGAAATCCCCGCGAAGGTGACGCGCATCGCGCGCCGCATCGATTCCTCTTCGCTGGAGGTCATCGGTGAGAACGCCGTCGAGTTGAAGAACAACGAAATCGGTGAGGTAACCATCGAGACCAGGGAGCCCCTGGCGGTCGAGACGTTCTACGACGTCCCCGAGCTGGGCCGGTTCGTGCTGGTGCGCGGCCACAACGTCGTCGCAGGCGGGATCGTCACTGAGTAGGCTTGCGCAAGACACGGGCTGGGATGTAGCGGCCCGTTCTGAACGGTTAAGGAGTTCCGACTCTGTGGTTCAACTCCTTTGATTTTGCCGTTTTCTTCCTCTTTGTGCTGACGCTGTATTGGCTGCTGCCGCTGCGCTGGCAGAACGTCATGCTGCTCGCGGCCAGTTACTTCTTCTATGGCTACTGGGATTACCGCTTCCTTTCCCTGATCGCGATCTCCACCATGGTCGACTACGTTGCCGGCCAGAAGATCCATCAGGCGGCGGAGGAGGGCGGCCCCGGCGCGGCGCGCCGAAAGAAGCTCTGGCTCATCGCCAGCATGTGCACCAACCTCGGACTGCTCGGCTTCTTCAAGTACTTCAACTTCTTCATCGGTTCGCTGGAGGACGTGCTGGCCGGCTTCGATGTCGACGCGAAGATGCTGCATCTCGAGATCGTGCTGCCGGTGGGCATTTCGTTCTACACCTTCCAGACGATGAGCTACACGATCGACATCTACCGGGGCCTGATGAAGCCCACCCGCCGGCTCGTCGAGTTCGCCCTGTTCGTCGCGTTCTTCCCGCAGCTTGTCGCCGGCCCGATCGAGCGGGCCACGGCGCTGCTCCCGCAGATCCTCAAGAAACGACGCTTTGACTCCCGCCGATTCCTCGACGGCGTCCATCTGATCTTCTGGGGCTTGTTCAAGAAGATGTTCGTCGCGGACAACCTGGCGCGGGTGGTCGACGAGGTCTTCACCGTGGGCGCGGACCCGACGGGCTTCGCGGTCATCTGCGGCGTGTGGGCGTTTGCGTTTCAGATATACTGTGACTTCTCCGGTTATTCCGACATCGCGCGCGGCTGCGCCAAATGCATGGGGATCGAACTCCGCCTGAACTTCAACCATCCCTACGTGGCCGTCGATCCACGAGACTTCTGGGCCCGCTGGCACATGAGCCTGTCGACCTGGCTGCGCGACTACCTGTACATCCCGCTCGGCGGGAACCGCCGCGGCAAGGTCAACACGTACCGCAACCTCTCGATCACCATGCTGCTGGGCGGCCTGTGGCACGGCGCGGCGTGGAACTTCGTGCTATGGGGCGCCTACCACGGCGCGGTGCTCATCGTGCACCGCCTCCTGCAGCCGATCTTTCAGCGGATGTCCTTTCCGCTGGGGCGCGTGCTCGGCGCCGCGTGGCATCTCGCGAAGGTGATGTTCATGTTCCAGGTCGTGTGCCTGGGATGGCTGTTCTTCCGGGCGCGGGACCATTCCACGTCGGACATGTTCGCCATGATGCGGGACGCGCTATGTTTGAGGGGGCCGGTGGATTTCGCGCTGCTGCTCCCGCTGCTGAGGTTCGCCGGGCCGCTGCTGATCATCGAGATCATTCAGCACGTGACGGCGCGGGATGACCTGCACCGCGTGCGGAGCGTGCCGGCGTGGATCAAGTGCCTGGCGTACGGCGTGTTCTTCTACCTGTTCGCGTTTTACGGGGCCAGCGCGCAGAGCTTCATCTACTTCCAGTTCTGAGGAACGTCGTGAAGGTTCGCAAGGTCATCCGGTTGGTGGCGCGCGGGGTCGGGCTGGCGGCGCTCTTCATCCTCGTTCTGGAGGTGTGCGCGCGGATTGACGACTGGGCGACGTGGGGTGCGCCCCCGTGGGGACACTATTCCCGCGAGCTGCTGACCGTGCAGGATGAACTGGGAACTCGCGGCCGCCCGAACGGGTGGTTCGAGAAATGGCGGCTTAACTCGCACGGGTTCCGCGGGCCGGAAATCTCGATGCAGAAGCCCGATGGCGTCATCCGGATCGCGGTGATGGGCGCGTCGGAGACCTTCGGCCTCTACGAGAGCCCGGGCAAGGAGTTCCCCGCACAACTCCAGACCATGCTGGAAGGGGCGCGGCCGGGCCGGTACCAGGTGATCAACGCCGCCTGTGCGGGGATGTCGCTGCCCCGGATCGCTCACTACTTCCGCGTGTGGGTCGGCAAGTTCGATCCGGACGTCGTCATCATCTATCCGACGCCGGCCAGTTACCTGACCAATGAGGCGCCTCGGTCCAAGATCAACGTGCGCCATGGCCCGCCCGTCAAGCCGCCGGAGAGTCTTCGGCTGGCGAGGAAGGTGCGGATCATCCTGAAGCGTGCGCTGCCCGCGCGCGTGCGGGACCGCCTGCGGGAGCGCCGCATCTCGCGCACGATCCGCCGGCACAAGCCGGACTGGGTCTGGCAGAATCTGCCGCCCGAACGAGTGGCGCTCTTCCGTCGCCACCTGACCGAGCTGATCGATACCGTCCGAGACGCCGGGCCGCGGGTTGTCCTCGCCACGCACGCCAACCGGTTCCCGCAGGACCGCGGGAAGTGGACGAAAGCCGACGAGATCCAGATGACGGCGTGGCGGCGTTTCCATCCGCGCGCCACCGAGCCCGTTCTGCTCAGCATGGAGCGGGCGGGGAACCAGGCGCTTTTTGAACTGGGGGAGCAGCACGGGATCCCGGTCGTGGATCTGGCCGAGATCGTGCCCGGGTCGCGCCGCGTTTTGACCAACCTGGCCCATGCCATGGGTCTTACGTGGATGAAGCCCGTGGAGATGAATCAGTTCGGCGACTTTGCTCACTTCACGGACAGCGGCGCTCAGGTGGCGGCGTTCGCACTGGCCAGGCAGATTCTCGAACTGCGGCTGGAGGAAGCGACCGCGCCGCCCCAACGCTGAGCTCGCGCGTCTGACCGGTTTGACTATCTCACCCCCAGCGGCTAGAATCGTCAGTGGCGAGTTGCTTCGGACCCGTACAAGCAGCCAGGAGAATCGCGCGTGAGCGTGGACCGCGAACACGTCCGCAACATCAGCATCATCGCTCACATCGACCACGGAAAGTCCACCCTGGCCGATCGCCTGATCCAGCACGCGCGGCTCGTGACCGAGCGGGAATTCCGAGACCAGATCCTTGACACAATGGACATCGAGCGCGAGCGCGGCATCACGATCAAGAGCAACACGGTCACCATGCCGTACACGGCGAAGGACGGCCAGGAGTACCGGATCAATCTCATCGACACGCCCGGCCACGTGGATTTCTCCTACGAGGTCTCGCGGGCGCTGGCCTCCTGCGACGGCGCGCTGCTGCTGGTGGATGCCTCGCAGGGGGTCGAGGCGCAGACCATTGCCAACCTGTACAAGGCGATGGAGCACAACCTGACCATCGTCCCCGTGATCAACAAGATCGACCTTCCCTCCGCAGACATCGAGGGCACGCTGGAGGAGATCGAGGAAGAGCTGGGCTTGCCCACAGAGGGCGGCGTGCTGTGCTCGGCCAAGACGGGGGAGGGGATCGTCGACGTGTTTGAGGCGATCGTCCGCGAGATTCCCCCGCCCCGCGGCGATCCCTCCGCATCTCTTCGCGCGCTCGTCTTCGACGCGCAGTACACGCCGTATCGCGGGACCATTGTCAATTTCCGCATCGTTGACGGTACGCTCCGTGTCGGCGACAAGATCAGGCTGATAGCCACGGGGAAAACGCACACGGTCGAGGAGCTTGGCCTGATGCAGGTCAAGCTCGTTCCGGGCGAGGAGCTTCGCGCCGGCGACGTCGGCTATCTGCTCGCCGGGATCAAGAGGGTGGCGGACGCCCGCGTCGGCGACACCATCACCCTCGACAAGGCTCCGGCGAAGGAACCGCTGCCGGGGTTCGAAACCGTCAAGCCGATGGTCTTCTCCTCCATCTACCCCATCTTCAGCGGCGACTACGAAGACCTGGTCGCGGCGATGGAGAAGCTTTCGCTGAACGACGCGTCGCTCGTCTATCAGAAGGACGCCTCCGCCGCGCTGGGGTTCGGATTCCGCTGCGGGTTCCTCGGCCTGCTCCATCTGGACGTGGTCCAGCAGCGGCTCGAACGGGAGTACGGCCTGTCGCTTGTGCTCACCGTGCCGACGGTGGTGTACCGGATCACGCTGGAGGACGGCTCGGCGGTGGAGGTGGACAACCCCAGTTACTACCCCGACCCGGCCCAGACCGCGCGGACCGAAGAGCCGTTCGTCCGTGGCTCGATCATGGTCCCGTCCCGCTACATCGGCGCGGTGATGGACCTGTGCCTGGCGGCCCGCGGCGTGAACTCGAACACCAATTACCTCGGGCGCAACCGCGTCGAGATTCAGTTCGACCTGCCACTTGCCGAGATCATCTACCACTTCTACGACAACCTCAAGCGCATCACCCAGGGCTACGGTTCGCTCGACTACACGATGCTGGACTACCGCGGGACCGACCTGGTCAAGCTCGACATCCTGGTGAACGGCGAGCGGCTCGATCCGCTCTCGCAGCTCGTGCACCGCTCCAAGGCGCGGCAGAACGGCCTCCACGCGTGCAAGCAGTTGGCGGAGACCATCCCCCGGCAGCAGTTCAAGATCGCAATTCAGGGGGCGATCGGCGGCACGATCATCGCGCGGCGCACCATCAACGCCTACCGCAAGGACGTGACCGCCAAGTGCTACGGCGGCGACGTGACCCGCAAGCGCAAGCTGCTCGAGAAGCAAAAGGCCGGCAAGAAGCGGATGAAGATGGCCGGCAACGTCCCCGTGCCACAGGAAGCCTTCGTTGCCGTCCTCAAGGCCGAGCAGAAATAGGCGCGGGCCGGCCGCCTGGCGAGGGTCAAATAGGCAAATCCCACGTGACCAAGGAAGAAATTAGGTGCGGCTTCCGCGCCGTCGGCCTGAGCGAAGGCGACGTGGTACTGATGCACAGCGACTTGCGCACGCTCGCACCCGCCCGGGTCCTCAAGTCGATGCCGGACTACGGGATGTCCGCGCTGATCGCCGGGGCGCTCGAAGCCATCGGCAAGGACGGCACGCTCGTGATGCCGACGTTCACCTGGGACAGCTTTCACGACAAGGAGACCGTCGTCTTCGACGTGGCCAACACCCCGTCCGAGGTCGGCTCGGTCACGGAGTTCTTCAGGAACATGCCGGGCGTCATCAGGGGCCACCACGTCTGCCACTCGGTCGCGGCCACGGGCGCCCACGCCCTCGACGTCATGGGCGACGCCATCCACCCGTTCGGCGAGGGCAGTACGTTCGACCAGTTGTATCGCCTGGACAGTTGGAACCTTTTCGTCGGCGTTTCGTTCTCGGTGTGCACGGCGCTGCACAGCGTCGAGGAACTTGTGCACGTGCCGTACAGGTATTACCGTGATTTCCGCGGGTCGACGGTCGTGCTGCCCGACGGCACCGAGATCCCGTCGCGGTCCGTTGAGTTCCTCAGAAAGCAAGGCTACCGGAACTGCTTCGAGAAGATGGAAGCCGTCTTTGCGAGGGAGGGCATTCTGAGGATCGGCAAGGCGGGCTCGGCACGCCTCATTAACGCCCGCATCCGGGACATCGTGGACGTGACCAGGGCCTTGGTCGAGAAGGACCCCTACTTCCTGGTGAAGGAATGACGAACGGCGAGGGCCTCTACATCCACGTCCCGTTCTGCCGGCGGAAATGCCGGTACTGTGACTTCTACTCGCGGCCGCCGAGGGCAGCGGAGCTGGAACGGTTCGTGGCGGCGGCAATTTCCGAGTTGCAGTTGCGAGCGCAGGGTGTTCGCCTGCACGTGCAGGCGAACACCCTGCGCTCGGACACAGTCTACGTCGGCGGGGGGACGCCGTCGATGCTGAGCCCCGAGCAGTTGCGGCGGATGCTCGACGCGGTGTGCGAGCCGTTCGGCGTGACGGACGGCGCGGAGATCACGGTCGAGGCGAACCCGCTGGACGTGACGCCGGAGTGGACGGAAGGATGTCTGGCGGGCGGGTTCAACCGAATCAGCATCGGGGTGCAGAGCACAGACGAGGATGACCTGCGCTTCCTGGGACGTCTGCACCACGCCGAGGACGGGCCGCACGCGGTCCAGGTCGCCCGCGAGGCCGGCTTCCGTGAGATCGGCATCGACCTGATCTACGGCCTGCCGGGGCAAACGACGGATATGCTCGAAGAGCGGATTGTCAGCGCGCTCAAAGCCTGTCGGCCGGAGCACGTCTCGTGCTACCAGTTGACCTACGCGGAGGGCACTCCTCTCTGGCGAGACGCGCGGTCGGGCCGCATCGTGCGTCTCTCCGAGGATGAGGAGCACGACCTGTTTGTGTGCGTGCACGAGACGCTCGCCGGGCTGGGCTACCCCGCCTACGAGGTGTCGAACTTTTCGCTGAACGGGCAATACCGGTCGCGACACAACAGCAACTACTGGCGTCACGTGCCTTACATCGGCCTCGGCCCGTCGGCGCATTCGTTCCTGCCGCCGGTGCGGTCGTGGAACGTGCGCGACATAGAGGACTATATAGCGCGGGTCGAGGCGGGCGCGGCGGCGACCGAGGGCGATGAGGAGCTGTCCGACGAGCAGCTCGCGTCGGAGATGGTGATGCTGGCGCTGCGGACGACGGACGGGCTGGACCTCGGATTGTACCGGGAACGCTTCGGGCGCGATTTCGCTGAAGGCAATCGGAACGCCGTGCAAAGCGCCGTCCAGCGCGGCTTGATCGTGCTGACCGACTCGCACATCCGCCCCACTCTTGACGGTCTTGCCGTTGCCGACGGACTGGCGGCCGAACTTGCCTGATGCGATGACGTAGACTCGGAGCGGCGGACGATAGACGACGTGTGGTACGCCGCCGCCTCTTGTCGTTGACCTCGTTCGCCAAGCCGCAACTGTTCACGCGGATTTGTCAAGAACGATTGAGGATGAGTGATGGGCCCGCCGAATGAAGGCCCCCGCGCCGCTCAGTCCACGACCTCCCCGCCGCCGTCGAACGCGAACAGTGTGGCGCCGTCGATGTCGAGCCCGCCTTCGTACAGCACATTGCTGTAGACCACCCGGACCTGATAGGAGACCCCGCCTTGCCAGGCGGGGGGCGGGTCGGGCGGAGCGGCGGGCGCCGGCCAGATGAGATGGAAGGACTGCG
>CAZDHT010000253.1:0-7802 GCA_964505325.1 uncultured Planctomycetota bacterium
GTGGTCGAGTTTCATGGTAAGCGGTTCGGCCTGGTCATCGTGCCGCGGCATTTCTGGCAGAAGTTCCCCAAGGCCATCGAGGTCGGCCATGACGGCACGGCGCGGATCGGCGTGCTCCCGCGCGAGTACAGCGCGGTGCACTGGATCCAGGACTGCGCCGGCGCGGGCCAGACGGTGTGGCTGTACTTCTATGGCCGCGGTCTCCAGAACCCGAAGGCGCGCCAGTACCCGCGCGACACCGAGACGCAGAGCCAGTGGCATCAGCTCCTGCGCGACCGGCCGTGGCCGCACGTGATCGCCGATTCGCTCATCCCCGGGCGGTTCGCCCTGTGCACGAGAGAGCACTACGCGGCGTGCGGGGCGCTGGCCGACCTCGGGCCGTACCTGCCGATCCAGGGCGGCGCGGGGTTCCCGCTCGCGGTGACCGAGCGGCGCTACTTCATGACCGATTACCAGAAAGGCAACGCGTATGGCTGGCAGGTGTTCGGCTCGCGGTGGGAGGAGGCGAAGGGCCATTCGCCCGCCAACTACGAACCCATCGGCTCGAGCGATTACCTCTTCCGCTACATCAACACCGGGCATCCGACGTGGCTCGAGTTCGGCTGGCGGCGCGACATGCAGTTCCGCGACTGCCGCGCCTTCAAGGTCGACGACGGCGACAAGCGGTTCAGCTATGAGACGTGGGGCGCGTTCCGCGGCAACGCCGAGTGCGAAGACTACTGCAGCCGCGGCCGCTCGTTTCCCCAGGACGCGGAGGCCAAGAAGTACAGCCAGGGCCTGTGGCGGCGGATCGGCTGGTATCTGCCCAACCCGGCGCACAACTGCCTCGACGAACTGTACGACCTGTACTGCCTGTTTGGCGACCAGCGGGCGCTCGAGGGGATGCGAAGCGTGGCGGCGGTGGGCGGCGCGTATGTCGGCATGCCCGACCGACCCGTCGGCATCCACCGTGCCACCGGCTGGTGCTTCCGCTCGCTGCTGCGCTACTACGAGTTGACGGGTGACAAGGCGGCGCTGCCCTACGTCAAGGGCGCGGTCAACAACGCCTGGGCCATGGTCAAGCGACAGAACTACCGCCACATGCCCCGGATCAACTACGACAGCACCTGGTTCTACAACGTGTTCGGCCGGGCCATCATCCTCGCGTACCAGGCGACGGGCGACGAGCGGATGCGCGACCTCGCCATCGGCATGACCCAGATGCGGACGAAGAAGAGCGCCCATCCCGCGCTCAACGCGTTCTCCTGGGAGCAGACCGGCCACAAGAAGTACCGCAGCGACGTGCCGGAGAAATACGCCCGGCTCGGCGGGTACTTCTTGTCGTGCGACGGCTATCGTTGGGCGAAGCCGCGCGCGGACAAAGTCGCGCCGGCCGCGGTGAAGGACCTCGCCGCCCGCGAAGGGACGGGCCAAGTCGCCCTGACCTGGACGGCGCCCGGCGACGACGGGACGAAGGGCACCGCAGCGGTCTACCAGGTCAAGTGGTCGGAGCTGCCTATCGTCGAATCCGCCGACCACGCGAGCAAGTGCAACTTCTGGGCGGCGGAGAACGTCGCGGGCGAGCCCAAGCCGCAACAGGCCGGTCGAGTTCAGACCCTGATCGTCGAGGATCTGAAGCCCGGCGCGTACTACTTCGCGCTCAAGACGCGCGACGAGCTCAACAACGAGAGCGCGATGAGCAACGTCATAGAAGTCGAGATCAAGTGACCAGCAGAACGAGTCGTCATTGGTCACTGGTCATTGGTCATTGGGGGTGCGGATGATGCGGCTGGAAGATTTGGATGTCTACCGGATGGCGATGGACATCGGAGAGCGGGCGTGGGACGCCGCGGCCGGGTGGGACTTCTTCGCCAAGGATACCGTGGGCAAGCAGCTTGTCAAAGCAGCAGATTCCGTCGCTGCCAACATCAGTGAAGGTTATGGCCGGTTCCACTACCGTGAGAGCCGACACTTCGGGTACTACGCCCGCGGCTCCCTCTACGGGACGGTGACCTGGCTTCGGAAAGCGCGCCGCCGTGATCTTCTGGCCACTGACGACTACGCCGCACTGCGCGACGACATCAACACCCTCGCCAAGAAGCTCAACCGCTACATCAGCTCCATCGGGTCCACGCCCTCCGTTCAAGAAGTTCCGACCCTGTACAGTGGCCAAGAGTCCGAAGCCGCACCGGCCCCAGAAAAACTCCCTTTGCCGTTCGCTGACACTGATCCGCCAGCCGCCCCGGCCTCCGACCAATCACAAATGACCAATGGCCAATGACAGACAAGGGGGACACATGCGACACTTCACTCTCGCCGTAACCCTGACGCTCGCCACAACACCCGTGTTCGCACAGGTCGTCAACCCGCGCATCACCACGGATTCGTCCATCGACTGCTCGTCAGCCGAGGCGGTGGTGAAGCAGATCCTCAAGCCGGGGATGACCGATGAGCAGAAGGCGGTCGCCTGCTGGCGGTTCATGCTCGACCACTACTACCACTGGTACCCGCCGCGTGAGCCGGACACCGGCGGGGACGTGCGCGACTTCGCCAAGGCGGTCAACAGTTACGGCTTCGGCCCGTGCTTTCAGAACGCGCCGGTGCTCACCGCGCTGTGGGAAGCGGTCGGCTACAAGACGCGCTCCTACACCGTCACCGGCCACAGCATCCCCGAGGTCGAGTACGGCGGGGCGTGGCACATGATCGACGCCGATGCCCGCGCCTGGCACCGCAAGCCCGACGGACAGATCGCCAGCGTCGCCGAACTGGCCGCGTCGGTCCGAGACGACAAAACCAAGGACAAGTCGGACAACCTGTTCACCAAACCGAAAGAGAAGTCGGATCCGTACTACCCGTTCGGGGCGCCGGACAAGTATGTCAAACCGCTCGATCCGTGGGGCCCGCCCAGCCGGATGCTCGACCTCTACGGCAGCACGCGGGACAACTATCGCTACAACCGCCGCGCGGTGATGGGCCACCCGATGTACCTCACGCTCCGGCAGGGCGAGAGCGTCACCCTGATGCGGAAGAACGCGGGCAAGTTCTATAACGCCGGGTTCCCCAAGGCGAAGGTCGACGCCGGCGGCCCGATCAGCGTCGACAAGAAGTTGAACTACAGCAACGGAAGGCTGGTCTGGAAGCCGGACCTCAGAAAGATCTCCACAGATGAACTGCTCTGGATGGGCTCGAAGAACGTGAAACTGGACGGCGGAAGATTGATTGCCGAGAAGGCCGGTCAGCCGGCCGTCGCCGTCTTCCGCATGTGGTGTCCGTGGGTGATGGTCGAGCCAAAGGCCAAGCTCACCGTAAGCGACGGGAAGGAAGTCCCCGCGCTGGAGGTGTCGTTCGACGGAGGAGTCGCTTGGAGCAAGGTCGAAAATGCCGGATGGCTCGCAAGCTTTGGAACTCGGGCATCGACGTGGGTGGACCTCAGTAAGTACGCGGCCGGGCGCTATGAGTACCTGCTCCGCGTCAATCTCGATGGTCGTTCGATTCTCCGGGTGGGCTTCGACAACCTCTTCCAGGTCGCCACGCTCTCGCTGCCGAAGCTGAGGGCCGGGAAGAACAGGGTCACGATCTTTCGCGGGCCGGACGAGGGGGTAGTGCAGCTCGTCCGCTCCAGCGGCAAGCACCGCAAGGAACGTTACGTCGTCGACAGCCAGGGGCTCGAGCCGAACCAGGTCGCGCCGTCGAAGCGGGACGGCTCGCCGGCGTACGTGGTCTACAAGCTGACGGCCCCGGCGCCGCTGGCCGCCCTCTCCCTCGGCGCCGCGACGACGATGGACCGCGGCCGGCGCCAGCGCATCGAAGCATTCTACAGCCTGGACGGCGGCAAGACCTGGGCCAGCGCGTGGAAGATCGTGGACAACTCCAACGGCCAGAACTCCTCGTTCGAGATGGACCGGCGGGTCGAGCTCAAAAACCCGACCGGCGCCAAGGAGGTGCGGGTCAAGTTCGAGATGGAGCGACGGACCAAATACTTCGGCGTGAACAGCATCCGGCTCTACGGCTTCTACCGGCAGCCGCAGCCGGAGGGCGCCAAGCTCGCGGTCGATCTGGCGTGGGAGGAGAAGACGGGCGACAAGTGGACCGAGAAGAAGACGTCGCTGGTCGTCGCCGTGTTCCCGCACACGTTCGATCTGACCTGCGGCGGCGAGGCGGCGCGAATCAACACCATCACCGTGACACCGGCACCCTAACTCGCCCGGGCAGGCAAGAATACCTGCCCCACCAGCTCTCACTTCTCCAGCTTGAGCGTGACCGAGCTGCCCAGGCCCAGCTTGCCGAACTCGTCCTGCGGGGTGACTTCGAGCATGTTGTTGCCCGGGTTCAGGTGCCACGTGTAGACGCTCTTTGTGGTGCTCGATGCCTTGCCGTTTTGGGTCACTCCATAGCGCTTGAAGAAGGGCATGGAGTTGCCGAGCTCGACCTTAATGGTCGCCGGTCCGACCTGCACCAGGTTGAACGACGCCTGGTCGAGGGTCCAGTAGAAGTCGCGCTTGCGGGTGTACCAGTTGGCGACGCCGCGCAGGACGGGCGTCTTGTGATCGACCCACGACGGATAGGCGCTCGACACGACCAGGTTGCCGAAGCGCCGCGGGATCGCTTCAGGATGCGACTGAAAGTCGTTGCGCGGCGTCATCTGGACGAAGCCGTTGGCCAGGTAGCCGTGCGACCAGCCCCAGTCGTAGTCGCGCGGCATCGGGGCGCCGTAGCGCCATTTCCCCAGCCGGCAGACGATGGGCGTCTTGCCGCCGACCTTCCGCATCACCGCGTAGGTCTCGGGGCTCCGCCGTTGGTGGAACCAGCGCATGTCCTTGCCGTCGGGGATGAAGCTCTTGCAGATCACGTCATGCGTCTCGAGGATGCTCAGCGGCTGCTTGGTCTTCTTGTCCTTGTAGTAGCTGGTGAGGGACGGATCGAAGTAGACCCACTTGCCGAGGTTCGGCACCCAGATGTCGCACACCTCGTGGGTGGCCTGGCGGAAGCCGCCCACCGCGTTGTGACGGGCGCTGACGTAGCCCATGGCCACCGCCGCGTAGCACAGCACCTCGGCGTAGCTCATGCAGTGGCCGTAGACGGTGGGCACCCCGTCGACGACCCCGAACACGCGGTTGATGTCCCAGGTGTAGCGGCCCTTGTGGATGTGCTTCCTGTTCTTACGGTCGTTGTGGCAGCTCCCCGCCCAGTCCATCAGCTTGACCAGCTTCTCGAAGTCGTTCTTGGCGCCCTTGACCACGTCGTCGAGCTTGGCGGCCTTGCGGAACGCGACGATGTCCTTCTGGTCCGGCCGCTCGTAGTGAAACACAACCGGGCTGCGGACGATCTTCTGGATGTCGGACTTGACAACCTCGACGTTCGGCCAGCGCGCGCGGGCGAGGGCGGCGAGCTTGGGCTTCAAGACGAGGCCGGTCAGCGCTGGGAGATGCTTCGCGTCCGGCGCCTTCAGCGTCATCCGCACCTGGGCGTAGCGGCCGGCGAGGTCCTTCACCGTGCCTTTCCCGCTTCGCAGCGTCTTCCACTCCGACCAAGCCGACGTGTCGAGTAGGTTCGCGCCCGCCCGAATCTCCGTCAACACGCTCGCGCCCTCAGGCACGTCCGCGGTTACCTCGACGTCGACACTCATCACTGCGGCGCCGGTGCCGAGAACGCCCACCTTCTGGAGCAGATCGATGGGGTCGGTGCACACGACGCCTTGGCGCTCGCGGCCGTACTTGAAGACGCGGGCGTCGAGGGCCAGCGTCCCGCCCATCTTGTCGAGCAACACTTTGCGGGCCTGGTACCCGCCGTACAGGTCCTTCGCGTTCAGCTTCATCTCGCCTCCTGTTGCGCGGCCGGTCAAGGTCAGCATGCACACCATCGCTGCGATGCATCGCCAAGTCATCTGAGTCCTCCGTGGTGTTTGCCCGGGCCGGGATCTCGGCCGGTCGAGCTTGCCCGACCGGACCTGAGGGGATTATATCATTCTCTGTGGAGTTTTCTATTGATTTGTGTAGAATGAGCCCGGTCCGGCCACTCGCGTTCACTTGGGAGAGAACCATGAGGAATCTCGCGCTGTGTGTGGTCCTTGTCGGCCTCCTCGCCGCGTCCGCGGCGGCATGGGAGATCCCGCTCGAAGTGAAGGAGATGTGGGGGCAGGGCGGCCCGCGCCACGTGTCCGGCGGCGTCCCGCTGCTCCAGGGCCAGGCCAAGGACGCGGGCGAGCTGCGCCTCGCGGTCAAGACCGCCGACGGCCTGAAGCCCGTGCCCGCGCAGTTCCGCGTGCTGGCGCGCTGGTGGCGGGCGGATAACTCGATCCGCTGGGTGCTGGTCGACTTTCAGACCAGCATGGGCGGCACGCAGGCCAAGGCCTATTACCTGACGAACGCGAAGCTGGCCGCCGCGGCGCCGACGGCGCCCTGCACGGTCAAGGAGACCGCCGAGGCCATCGAGGTCACCACCGGCCCCGCCAAGTTCGTCGTGGACAAGAAACAGTTCGCGTTCCTGTCGCACGCCTACCTGGACGACAACAAGGACGGGGCCTTCGCCGACGACGAGGACATACTCGACAGCTCGCCCGACCTCGGCCTGGTGATCGAAGACACGTTCGGCGAGAAGTACTACGGCTCGGAGAGCGTGCGGAAGGTCGAGGTCCTGGAGTCCGGCCCCATCCGGGTCCGCGTCCGCGCCCGCGGCACGCTCCGCGCCCGCGGCGGCAAAGGCTATAGCCGCGGGATGTATGACTACGACGTGTTCCTGAACTTCTACGCGGGGAGCACGGACGTCTACACCGACGTGGTGCTCGGCAACAGCCCACTGAAGTCGCGCGGCTCGCCCACGTTCGAGGACGCCTCGCTCCTGCTGAAGATGGCCGGCGGGGCGTCGCGGTATCGGATGTACGGCCGCACCCGGCTCGACGGCGCGTTCGGGGACGCTGCCTCCCTGTGCATGTACCAGGACTCGAACGGCGCCGAGACGTGGCAGAGCCGGACCGGCTCGCCGTCGTCGACCAAGATCGTCCGGTTCCGCGGCTACAAGATCTGGAGGCGGTCGGGCCGCAAGCTCGCAAAGGACCAGGGCGTGGACGATGACAAGGATGTGTTCGAGGGCAGCGCCGAGGTCACCCAGGGCGACAACGCCCGCGGCCTCGTCCAGCTCTACAACAACCGCGGCGGGATCGTCGTGCACACCAAGGACTTCTGGCAGCAGTTCCCAAAGGCCGTCGAGGTCTTCAAGGACGGCGCGGTCCGCCTCGGCCTGTTCCCCCGCGAGTGCCGCGTCCCGCACTTCCTCGAAGACACCACGGGCAAAGGCCACGAGATCATCTTCCAGTTCTACAGCCGCAAGCTGCGGAACCCGTACGCGGCCGACGACGCCCGTCATACCTGGGCGCACGTGTTCGCCGACTGCTGGGACTATCGCGTGTTCCCGCGGCCGACCCTCGAACACATCTGCGCCGCCGGCGCCCTGACCGACGTCGGCCCGATGTCCGTGCCAACGCGCCTCTACGCCGGCTACCCGTGGGAGGTCACGAAGCGGCGACTGTTCATGACCGACCGCTACAAGGGCAACGGCTACGGCTGGCAGGTGTGGGGCGAGCGGTGGCTCTCCTACGGCGGGCATTCCTCACGCGGCGCCCGGCAGCCCATCAAGGAAGACAGCTACCTCTACCGGTGGTACGTGACCGGCGACAAGGGCTGGCTCGAGGCCGGCGACGACCGCAGCCGCCTGTTCCGCGACGTCCGCACCCACCGCGTCGACGACCAGGACCCGTTCGGCTTCCCCGACTGGGGCACGTTCCGCCAGCACTACATCAGTGAGGACTACTGCAAGCGCCCGCAGCC
>CAZDHT010000254.1:0-7783 GCA_964505325.1 uncultured Planctomycetota bacterium
GCCCAGCGGATGGACGAACTGAGCAAGCGAAGAGATGATGAGCAGGCGGCGTAAGGCGGACGAAGGCGGTGGTTGGGCGGGGACTTGATGTGAATGCGGGGGCGGCTACAATGGGGCGGCGTGGTGTGGTTGCGCACCGTGTTGGAGGGGCATTGACATGGCTCAGGACAGACCAAACGTTCTGCTGTTCACGACCGACCAGCACCGCGGCGATCACTTGGGCATCGCCGGACATCCGGTGGTGCGGACGCCGTATCTCGATTCGTTCGTGCAGCAGGGCGCATACTTCCCGAACGCGTACACGGAGATCTCGTCGACCACCGGTGCGCGGCGCGTGCTGCTGGGTGGGCAGGGCAACTACGCCTGCGGGCTGGTCGGCTACTCCTCGACCGAGTGGTTCCCGGAGCATACCATTGCGTCGGTGCTGGCCGGGGCGGGTTACCATTGCATCAACGTCGGCTGGCGCAACCTGCACCCGCGGCGCAAGCTGTACGGCTTCCACACGGTGATCCCGCACGACCTGCACGAGGGCGAGGATGACTACATGGAGTGGCTCCGGCGCGAGGTCGGCCCGTGGGCGCAGGAGCGGGCGCACGGGGCCGGCTGTAATGACTGGCCGGCGCGGCCCTGGCACCTCGACGAACGGTATCATCCGACGGTGTGGACGAACGAGGTGACGATGGAGCAGATCACGAAGCGCGATCCGACACGGCCGTTCTTCGTCTGGTCGAGCCACCTGCGGCCGCACTCGCCGTACGACCCGCCGCGTGACTTCTGGGACATGTACATCCGCCAGGAGTTGCCGCCTGTGCCGGTCGGCGACTGGTGCGCGAAGTTCGACGTGCCGAATCCCGGGCTGGACACCCGGGCGTGGTTCGGGCGCCTGCAGCCTGACGAGCTTCAGCGGATGCGCGCGGGCTACATGGGCAACGTCACGCACATCGACTATCAGCTCGGGCGGCTGCTGGAGTGGCTCCAGCGCGACGGCGGCGGCCTGCTGAAGGACACGCTGGTCATTTTCACGTCGGATCACGGCGACTTGCAGGGGGACCATCACCTGCTGCGGAAGTGCATGCCCTACGAGGGCTCGGCGCGCATCCCGATGCTCATCCGCTATCCCAATGGGATGGACCTGGCGACGGGGGTGTTCGACCGGGTAGTCGGGCTGCAGGACGTGATGCCGACGATTCTCCAGGCGTGCGGCGTTGAAGTGCCGGGGACCGTGACCGGCGACAGCATGCTCAACGCCGTCCGCGGCGAGCCCTGGCGGCAGTTCTTTCACGGCGAGCACTCGCCGTGCTACTCACTGGAGCAGGGCAACCACTACCTGACCGACGGCAGCGAGAAGTACATCTGGTTCCCGGCGACCGAGGAAGAGCAACTGTTCGACCTGACGAACGACCGGCAGGAGTTGCACAATCTTGCCGGGGAGCCGGAACACGCCGAGCGCCTCTCCTTTTGGCGCGGCAGGCTGATCGATCTGCTCGCCCGGCGCGGCGACGGCTTCAGCGACGGGAAGAAGCTTGTCCCGAGAACAGAATGGTGGGGGCCGGAAGTCGAGTAATCGGCTCTGTGCGCGACACGGGCGCGGCGCATCCAGAGGATGAGCGGAGCCAACTGACGGTCTTGGCGGCGGTTGACAGGGTGAGCGGATTCTGATAGGTTCCCGCCGTAGCGGCTGGTTTCGACGAGGCTCGTTTATTGATTGCTGCCTATGGCGCCGAAAGGCTCTGGCAAAAAGCGACCGCAGGCCCAAACTCGCGTTGGCGGGCCGGACACCCGCCGGGCTGAGCTGCGCGAGTTGTGTCGGCCCTTGTTTGACGGTCCGCAGCCCGCGGGGATCAATGTCTTCGGATGGGCGATGACGGGCATCGGCCTGCTGGCCGCGCTCGGGTTCCTCGGTCTTCTCGGCTATTCGCTGGCGAACCTGCTGCGGCACCGGGCGCTGGCGGGGGAGAGCCTGTTTGCAGCGGGCGTCGGGTTGTTCTTCGCTCTGTTTTTCGCGCGGGTCTGGCACGGGTTCCGCACGCTGCCCGACTGGCGCGTGGCGTTGGAGGTGCCGCGCTCGGTGAAGATCTTCTCGGCGGCGGGTTCCGCGCTGGCGGCGAGCGCCGCCGCCGGCGCCTTGGCGACCTTGACCTTCGCCATCTGCGCGAAGACGACGTTTCTGCGGTTCATGGAGAGCATCGATTCGGCCAACGTCGGCAAGGTGCAGGTCATCTTCACGTCGGCCGTTCTCTTCTTCTATTTCCTGCTGCTGTGGTATCTGCTCCAGGGAATGATGGAGTTGCGTGAGTGGGCGCGGACGGCGCTGGCGATGGTCTTGCTGGCGACGGTGGTGCTGGCGACGGCGGGTGTGATCGCGGACGCGTGGGTGCTTTCCGACATCTTCGAGAATCGCGGCATCACCGCGGTCTGCTCTGTGGTCGGCTTGATTGCGGTGCTCGGCGTGTTGCTGCAACTGATGATGGTGGGCGATAACGCCGCGTCACATTTCCGCGAGAACGAGCCCTGACCGGGCGCAGGAGTTCCGGCCTTGATCGAAGTCAGGAATCTGACCAAGGTGTATGGCGACACGGTCGCAGTGGACGACGTGTCGTTCGAGGTGGCCCGGGGCGAAGTGGTCGGCTTTGTCGGCTGCAACGGCGCGGGCAAGACCACCACGATGCGGATCCTGACCTCGTTCGCCGCGGCGACCAGCGGCGAGGCCTACATGGGCGGCTATCACGTGTTTTGGGACTCGGATGAAGTGCGGCGGATCGTCGGATACCTGCCCGAGAATACGCCGCTGTACAACGACATGCGCGTGTGGGAGTACCTGATGTTCCGGGCGCGGCTGAAGGGGGTGCCCGCACCCCTGCGCAAGCGCCGCGTGGCGGAAAGCATTGATAGCTGCGGGCTCGAGACGGTCCGCCGCCGGGTCATCGGGCAGTTGTCCAAGGGCTTTCGGCAGCGGGTCGGCCTGGCGGAAGCGCTGGTGGGGGATCCGAGGATACTGATTCTGGACGAGCCGACCGTGGGCCTGGACCCGATCCAGGTGCGGGAGACGCGCCGGCTTATCAGCGAGCTGGGCGAGACCCGGACCGTGCTGCTGTCGACGCACATCCTGCCCGAGGTGGAGATGATCTGCGGGCGTACGATCGTGATCGACGCGGGGAAGATCGTGGCGGACGCGCCCACCGCCGACTTGATGAAGCAGACGGGGGCGGACGAGCGTCTCGAGGACGTGTTCATCCGGCTGACGGCCGAGCAGGGGGAGGCAGCCTGATGAGCAAGATTCCCGCGCTGGTCCGTCGCGAGCTCTCGGCGTTTTTCGTCTCGCCCATCGCGTACATCGTCCTCACCGTTTTCCTGGTGTTGGCCGGTCGGGACTTCGCGTACAACCGGGCGTACTTCTCGCCGGACGCCGGGCAGTTCGCTTACGGAGCCGTCGCGTCGCTGCTCAATTACATGAGCGTGATGATCCTGTTCCTGGTGCCGCTGCTCACCATGCGGCTGATCTCGGAGGAGATCAATTCGGGGACGATCGAGACGCTGATGACCGCGCCGGTGTCGAACACGGCCGTGGTCATCTCGAAGTTCCTGGGTACGTTCGGCTTCTTCGTCGTGATGCTGATCCCGACGCTGGCGTTTCCCATCATGCTGTACCTGATTTCCGGCGACCTGAAGCCGGACACCGGGCCGATGATCTCGGGTTACTTCGGGCTGCTGCTTCTGGGCATGGCGGCGATCGCGGTGGGGGTCTGCGTGTCGGCGTGCGTGAGGAACCAGATCTCGGCCGCCGTGGCGGCGGCGCTCATCCTGGCCCTGTTGTGGCGGGCGGGCGCGGAGACGGCAGGCAGAGCCACCGACTGGCTGACCCAGTCGGTGCAGTACCTCGGCATCCTGTACCACTACGAGAGCTTCGCGAAAGGGATCATCGACACCCGCGACGTCATCTACTACGTGACGGCGACCGCGCTCTTCCTGTTCGCCGCCGTGGGCGTGGTTGCAGTGCGGCGGTGGAGGTAAGCCTTGGCAGAGAAGCATCCCATCCTGGCCTCGGCAGTCATGTGGGCGCTCTGCCTCCTCATCACCGTCGCCGCGGTGGTGCTCGGGCCGGTCTATCTGTTCAACGAAGTCCCGGCGGCCGAGCAAGCGGGCGCGGATTACAGCTTCCTTGACGTATCTCACGGATGGAGCCGCGAGATCCTGGCCGTCCTGCACGTCGTCTTCCTGATCGGCATGCTGGGCTGTGCGATGGCCCCGGCGGGGGTGCGCCTCGTCGGGCGAATGACCGGCCTGTCGGTGTTGTTGGGGATATGGGAGATCCTGCTGTCGCTGGCGGCGGCGTTCCTGACCGAGCAGGTGAGGCTGGCTCCGCCGCACATGACGCTCACCGCGCTGGGCGCGCTGCTGCTTCTGGGAGGCATCGGCCTCAATCTGGACGCGATCTACGAGAGGCTGACCAGTCCCAAGACGCCGGTGGTTCTGATTTTCACGGTGGCGAGCGCCGTGGGCGTAATCGCGTTCGCGCTGATCGGAAGCTTGAACGTGCGGCATTACGCGCGGGTCGACTACACGCGCGCGGGGCGATACTCGTTGCCGCCGGCCACGGTGAAGCTGCTCGAGCAGCTCCGCTCGACGGTTAAGATTACCACGGTGTTCGTCGTGCGCGAGCTCAAGCACGACGCGCTGAAGCGCGAGGTGACGGATATCCTCGAGGAGTACGCGCGGGTGTCTCCCCGGGTTGAGGTGCGCCACCTTGAGCTGCGCCGCGAGCCAAAAGCCGTGAAAGAACTGATCGAACGGCTCAAAGCTCGGGACATACGGCTCGAAGAAAACGCGGTGATCTTCGAATGCGAGGATACGGGTCGGGTTATGCAGGTCGCCTCTCACGAGATGATCCAGACGGCGGCGCCGGAGCGTTCGTCGAGAACGCCGGAACGGCGAGGCAAGGGCAAGGAAGGACCTCTCCCGGAGCAGCCGACGACCCGATTCCTTGGTGACCGGGTCTTCCACCAGGTCCTGTCGATCGTCGCAGCGCGGAAGACGGCCAAGCTGTACTTCGTGGTCGGGCATGGGGAGAAACCGGAGGCGGTGGGCTCGCCCACGCGCATGATGCAGCGGGGCGAGCACGATCAGATGTCCAAGGTCTTCGGCACCGATTTCTTCGAGGCGGGCCTCCGCCGCCGGTACTACCGAATCGAGACGATCAACCTGGACATGCTGGACGAGAACGAGGGGATTCCGGAGGACTGCGACGTCCTCGTCATCTCCGGGCCGTGGTGCACCTACATGGCCAGCCGATGGGGAGAGGAGAGCATGCAGCGGTTCACACGGAAGCAGGCGGGCATCGTACGGAAATACCTGGAGCGCGGCGGTCGCGCGTTCATCATGATCGATCCCGTCAGCCCGTTCTGGAGCCGGATGGTCAGCCCCTTGCTCAAGCTGCTGGGCGACTACGGTGTCGACGTCGACGTTGACCAGGTCGTGGGAGACTGGCACGACGTTCCGCAGCCCGGGCCATACGGCACGATGGTGGTGGTCGAGCAGCCCACCTATCGCTTCTTTGCCAAAGTCGTAAGAGACGTCAAGGTGACCGATACCAAGGGCGAGGAGAGCATCGATTTTCACCCCAGTATCCGAGCTCTGAGGCCGTGGCCGATGATCTTCGCCGTCGAGTGCGCCGCGATGACGACCAAACGCGCCTCGGGGCTGCGCCAGGCGCGGATCCTCGCCACCAGCAAGAAGGGCTGGCTCCAGCCGCTCCCCGGCCCGGCCCAGGCGCCGGAGCCCGGCGACCCGAAGAAACAGGCGCCGCGCACCATTGCCATCGCGGTCGAGAAAGCAGAGACGGGGGACCCGGTGATGGTGGTGCTGGGAAGCTCGAACATGTTCATCCAGTGGAGCATTCGGTACGGTAAAGTGGCGGACAACGAGGAGTTTGCGCAGCAGGTGCTCGCGTGGCTGGCGGGCAGCGCCGAAGAGCTGACCGTGGAGCCCAAGGCCACGGAAGTCGCCTACGGTGCGGTGGACGCGGGCACGATCCGAACGCTCCGGTTCACGTCCGTCGGGATCATTCCATCGATCTTTATTCTCGTGGGCGTGCTGATCTGGCTCAGCCGACGAAGGTGAGGGGGTGTCGATCATGCGTCTGAAACCGGCACTCATTATGTTGGGCGTGTTCATCGTCGTCATCGGGGGCCTGGCTCTGTTCGTCTCGATGTACGAAGCGCCCACCACGGACGAACTGGCCACGCTCAAAGACCGGCCGCTGTTCCCCGACCTGACGCCCGCCGGGGTCCGGAAGGTCGAGATCATCAGTCCGAAGATCGGCGAGAAACCGATGAGCATCGAGCGCACCGGCGGGAGAAAGTGGCAGATGACCAGCCCGGTGACCGCGCTCGCATCCGAGCGGAAAGTCGACAAGGTCCTCCAAGCCTTCGTCGGCATGAAGGCCGCACGCGGGCACCGGACCAGGAGCTTTGTCGACTATGACCTGGACAAGCCGAAGTTCCGCGTCACGTTGACCTCCCGCACCGGCGAGGTCACCACCGTCGCGTTCGGCGTCGACGTCGAGCTCGCCCGCGCCGGCACCGAGGCGTACATGGACACATATACCCTCGACGAACGGGGCGGCGCCCGGGAGACCGTCACGCACCGGTATGTCCGCGTCGGCGACAAGAACCAGGTGCTGGTCGTCAAGGACGACGTCTGTCCGCTGATCGACGTGACGGCCGCTTCGTTCCGGGAGCCGCTGCTCCTTTACGCCGAGACCGAGGGCGACATTACCCCCCTCATTCTGTCCGACTTGGCGGCCGCGACGATCACCGTGCGTGGGAAGGACGGCAAGACGCGGACCATCGCGCTGGCCGGCAAGGAGGGCGCCAACTGGCGCATCAAGAAACCCGTGGAGGGGCGGGCCGACAGCACCAAGGTCCGCGATGCCCTGAAGCGAACGCTCGAGCTCGAGGCGAAAGACGTTGACGCGTTCGTTGAAGAGGATCCCAAGGACCTGGCGAAGTACGGGCTGGACAAGCCGTCGCTGGCCGTCGAGTTGGGAGTTGCCAAGGAGCGCGGCAGCGACGAACTTGTCACGCACAGCATTCGCTTCGGCGCGAGCCCCAAGGGCAAGTCGGACGTTATCTACGCCCAGAGCGGCGCGCGGAAATCTGTGCTGCTGGTCAGCAGCTCCGGCCGGGACGCGCTGAGCGGGACCGTGGAGTCGTTTCGCGACAAGCGGGTGATTGTGTCCGGCATCCGCCACGTACAATCGGCCACGTTCGCATACGCAAAGGGTCGCCCGAAGCTCGCGGTGGGACGCCGCGCCAAGGACCCCGAGAACTGGAGCATCATCGAGCCGGTCAGCGGGCGGGCGCGATCGTCCGCCATCGCCAGCCTGATCTCAACCCTCACCACCTTGAAGGTCGAGCCCGGCGGCTTCGTGAGCGAAGACCCCGGCAACCTGGCCAAGTACGGGCTCGACAAGCCGAGGATCGTGGCCACCTTCTCGCTCAAAGGCAAGAAGGCACCCATGGCGAAGGTCCTCATCGGCCGCTCGCCGAAGGACAAGCCGGAGCTGGTCTACGCCAAGAACGCCGCCGAGCCGTCCATCGTGCTGGTGTTGAAGAGCGTCATCGACGACCTGTCTCCCGAGGTCAAGTCCTTGAGGAGCGACAAGCTGCTCGAAGGCTACGACCAGTGGAGCGCGTACGAGCTTGAGATCGTGCGCGGCAAGAAGAAAGTGAAGCTTGAGAAGAAGGAGCGGCTTTCGTGGGACTTCATCGAGCCCAAGGCCAAG
>CAZDHT010000255.1:0-7778 GCA_964505325.1 uncultured Planctomycetota bacterium
CGGTCGGCGCCAAACCGATCCGGCTGACCCTTGCCGATCAAGAGTTCAAGTAACAGTCCGGGGACACGTGCGGACGATATCTGACCTTTCCCCGTTGTCCGTTTTCCCTTTTCCCCTTTTCCCCGTTTCCCCACCTTACACCGGTCCGCGCGACCGCACGGGTCCGCCTTCGACCACACGGGTCCGCCTTCATTCCCCCTTCGCCCGGAGGGCGGTGTCTTGGGCCATGAACCAGTTGCCGTGCAGGGCGCCGTTGGCGCTGTGGATGTGGAAGTACGTCGGCGGACCGTTCTTCCAGCACGCGTTCTTCACGCCGTACGCGAACAGCCGCCGCGCCAGGTCGAAGTACCGCTTCTCGCCGGTGAGCTGGTAGGCGATGGCCAGCGCGTCGGAGCCCATCACGTTGTACATGCTGGTCGACCCGCGGCCCGTCACGCTGCCGTCGGGCTGCGGCGTCACCGCGTACATCATGCACTCCGGCCGGTTGCTCGCCTTGTAGAGCGTCTCGAGGTGCGCGAGCAGCCACGCCCGCGCGTCCTTGTCCGCCGGGAACATCTCGACGTATCGGGCGAGCGCCATCATGTAGAACGTCGACGACCACAGCGAAGTAGAGCGGTGCTTAGCTGGCTTGCCGTCGAAGGCGCAACTCTTGATCAGCCAGCGGGCGCGGGTGAGGTATTTCTCGTCGCCGCCGATGAGGTAGCCTTCGAGCAGGCGGTTGAGGGTGCAGGCGTCGCCGCGCCAGCCCATCCGGTTGATCTTTGACGCGTCGGGCTCGGACTGCGGCGACATGTACTGGGCCAGCGCGTTGTCCGCCTGTTCGATGACCGTCTGCCGCGCCTTCCAGTCGCCGGTGAGGTAGTGGCGCGTCGCCGCGCCGCGGGCGCCGAAGCAGAGGTCCTTGGTAAAGCGGCCGCGGTTGCGGTTGGGGTTGATGTTGCCCGGCTCGTTGTGCTGCGAGTGCGCCCAGCTCCCGCCCTTGACGTAGTGAATCCACGGGTAGTGCGGCTGGTGGTGGACGTCGATGTCGCAGTGGTGCTTGCTGGCCTGGATGAAGACCTTCCACCACAGCGGGTTGAGCGAGCGGGCGTACTGCTGGGCCATGTGGAAGTCGAGGTCGTACTTCATCCCCCACTGTCCGCTGCCGCTTTCGAAGTCCATCGCCACGTCGCCGTAGTCCATCCAGCCGTACATGTCCATCTGTTCGCGGCGGCTGAGCATGCTGGGGCCCTTGCGGACGCCCTCCGGGAAGACGCCGACGAAGGAGAGGTTGCGTATCTCGTATGCTTTATAGTTTGTCATGTCGAACGGATGGACCGGCTCGACGGCCAGCGTCTTGGCGAACCACTCCGCCGTCGGCTCGAGGCGGAGGGGGTCGTCCAGCCCCTTGGACAGCCACGCGCTCTCGGCCGGCTTGACCACGGTGGGATGGAAGGCGAACAGGACCTCGTGCGTTTTGTGCTCGCCAGATCGAAAGGGGAAGTCGCCCGCGTAGCGGTCGGGGAACAGGCCGATCTCGACCCGGCCGTGCTCGTCGGCGGAGAGCGACTTGGGGAAGTTCTGCCAGAAGTCGCGCACGGCGAACGTGACCGCGGTCTTGCCGTCGGCGACGCTGAACCATCCCGGGGCGCGGTCGCCCGTCATGGACTCCTGACCGGCCAAGTAGATCTTGTAGCCCTTGAACGTGACGTAGCTGTTGGGCCGAGGGTGGTAACGCTTGTTCTGGTAGCGGTTCCATCCCGGCCCGCCGTTCGAGTCCTGATAGAGCTCGTGGCGGGCGTCCAGCGGCCAGGAGCGGGGCGCGGCGGTCAGGCCCCGGCCGAAGCGGGCCGTCCGCTCCGCCCCCAATGAGAGCGGCAGGCGCAGCGCCATCTCGTCGAAGAACACACAGTTGGTCCCGCCGATGTTGCAGTTGTTCGCGTTGCCGGTGTTGGTCCGCCCGCCGAAGTCGTTGTTCTCCAGCGTAAACAGGAGTCTGACCTGCGAGCTGCCGGCGTAGAAATGATAGCGCGCGGTGAACTCCATCGCCGGCGCGGCCGTCGGGCCGAAGCTGCCCTTGACCTGGATGACGCTCCGCAGCGGGCCGGCTTCGAGCACCTTCGTGCCGGAGACGCCTTCGCTCTTGAACGAACTGCCCGCGGGCGCCGTGCGGAAGGTGTAGGTGTCGCCCTTCTTCGGCCGCGCGTACGGCAACCACTGGTTGCCGGGGATCGAGATGAGGCCGTCCTTGCTCTTGAAGTTCTTTCGGTGCGCCCCTCTCCCCTGATTCCCGGTCTTCGCGCCGACGACCTCGTACTCGTTGTCGGTGAGGAACGTCAGCGTGTAGTCCTCCAGCTTCGCCGCGTCGGTGCTAACGACGGTGACCAGGTGCGAGCGGCCGGTGTTCTTCGCGCCGGGGATAGCGCGGGTGACCATCTTGCGCAGCTTGAGGAGGACGGCGCCGTCGGAGCGGGGGAAGCCCTCCGGCACGGCGACCGGCACGGCGCCCGTCTTGAGCTTCACCTCGTGGAACAGATCGAACGTCTTCTTGCTGATGCGGAACGTGGCCGCTCCCGTGCTCACGGTGTAGGCGTCATCCGTCTCGGCGATCACCACCGCCGCGGCCGGCCTGGCCGCCGCCGCGACGCCGGGGCCGTACTCCAGCGTGTAGACCTTCTTCTCATTCGCGTTCAGGCTGGCCTGGAGATCGACCAGCAGCCACTTGATGCTGGTGTCCGGCAGCCAGCGGCCGGCGACGCGGAACTGCGCCGGCACTTCTTTGCCGTCGAGCAGCAGGCGGACGTTCTTCACGTCGGCCAGCGCACCCTTGGGCAGCGGCACCCCCGTGGTGACCGGCTCGTTGATGCGCCGCGCGCCGGCGCGTTCGACGACGGTTAACTGCACCTGGGTCGTTGCGGCGTTGACGGGTCCGGTGCATGCCACGATCAGGCACGCCGCCGCCGCCAGGACGAACCGGAGAATGAGTCTGGGTCCGCGCATCGTTCTGCTCCTTGTGCCGGATGTCCGTCGGCCGCTCGGTTCTCGCTCAGCGGGGGATTATGCGCCCGTCCGCGTCGCGAGTCAAGCACGTGGCCCGGCCACGTCTGTGGTACGCGGCGGGACCGGCGTCCCCAGCCCGGCCTGCGTCGTGGCATCCGAAAGGACTTGAACGCATCCGGTCATCCCGTATACTTGCGACCGTTTACTCGCTTTGCGATGGCGCACTATTCGCGCGAAGTTCGCTCCGACACGTGTCACTTGCCGGGCGAACGTCAACGCCAGGGAGGTCAACATGGCCAGTATGAAAGACGGACCAAGCTCTTCGCTGTTCACTCCGCTGCCGCTTCGCGGCAACGCGACGTTCGCCGGGCTCGCCCGGGCAGGTCTGTCGAAGCAGATGACGGCCATGCTCGATCGCGCCCCCCGTGGCGAGTGCGTATGTTGGGGCATCCCGTTCCGGGCCGGAGGCCGACCGGTGTTGATAAACGACAAGCCGGTCTCCGTCAAACTCGGGCCGATCAAGGCGCCGTGGCTGGTCTTCCTTCACACGTCTGACAATAAGCCGCTCAGACCCAACCAGGACGGCTTCATCCCATCGAGCCCCGGCATGGGTCGCCTGGCGGAACACGCGGCCGATTACGTGTTCGTTTACGCGGACGGCTCGGAAGAGAGCGCGGCGATCCGGCGCCGCCACCAGATTGGCGCGTTCGCCCGCCCGTGGGGTGAGAACTGCTTCGAGTGCGTTCCCGATCACAAGCCGTTCGCGCTCCAATCGGGTTCCTCGCAGGTCAATCCCAACCGGGCGTGGGGCCGCCTTCAGACCCGCGTGGACGCCGCCGATTGGGAAGGCATGGCGAGCTGGTTGTGGGCGTGGGAGAACCCGCATCCGAAGAAGGCGCTGGCCGGTCTGCGCTTCGAGCCGGCCAGCGGCGCCGCGGTGGTGGTGTGGGCGCTGTCGGCGGGCAGGGTGTCGTCGCCGCCGCTGCGGTGGGACACGCGCCGAAAGGCGCTGCTGACGCTGCCCCGGGGCGAGCAGCTCGACCCCAACGTCGACAACCACGGCTTGCTCCCGCAGATTCAGCTCGACATGGGCCAGGTCATCTCCGCGACTTGTCGGCCGATCTACCCGAACAGCACGTGGCGGCGGACCTACAACAACCGCGTCCCGGAGATATCGCCGCGCGAAGCGCTGATCGAGTACACCGCGCATCCGGAGGCCCGATTCCACCTCCCGGGCGGAAAGACGGTCCCCCTTTCCCGGCTCCGGGGCGCCGGCAAGGGGGGGCGGCTTAGGGTCGTCGAGCCGGCCACACAGCGGGTCACCCTGCGCGCGGTGGCAAGGGAGACGGGCAAGCCCGTCGCCGTCAAGCTCCACGTCCATGGCGAGGCGGGCGAATACCTCGCCCCCATCGACCGTCACCGGATCATCAACCCCGATTGGTTCCAGGACTACAGTGTGGACTTCTCGCACCAGGGCATCCATCCGTGCACCTACATCCCCGGCGAGACGACCATCCAGCTCCCACGCGGCAAGGTCTACGTCGAGGTATCGAAGGGATTCGAGATCCGGCCGGTGCGCCAGGTCGTGCGCGTGACCAAGGCCACCCGCGAGATCAACATCGAGATCGAGAAGGTGCTGCCGTGGCGCGAGAAGGGCTGGGTGAGCGCCGACACCCACGTACACTTCCTCTCGCCGCCGTCGGCACAGCTTGAGGGCGCCGGCGAAGGCGTCAACGTGGTCAACCTGCTGGCCAGCCATTGGGGCGAATTGATGACCAATGTGGGCGATTTCGACGGCAAGACCACGCACGGTTCTAGGGAAGCGGGGGGCGATGGCGAGTACCTCGTCCGCGTCGGCACCGAAAACCGCCAGCACGTGCTCGGCCACATTTCGCTCCTCGGTTACGACGGCAGCATCATTGCGCCGATGACCACCGGCGGGCCGGACGAATCCGCCATCGGCGATCCGATCGAGGTCCTGCTGACCGAATGGGCGGAACAGTGCAAGCAGCAGGACGGCGTGGTAATCATCCCGCACTTCCCCAACCCGCGAGCGGAGACCGCCGCCACCATCATCAGCGGCAACGCCGACGGGATCGAGATGACGGCGTGGGGCAATCTGTACGGCGGCATCAGTCCCTACTCGCTCTCCGACTGGTACCGGTACCTGAACTGCGGCTACATGGCCGCGGCGGTGGGCGGCACGGACAAGATGAGCGCGACCACCGCCGTCGGCACCGTCCGGACCTATGCCCGCGTCGATTCAAACACCGAGTTCACCTACGAGACGTGGAAGGAAGCCATCCGCCGCGCCCACACGTTTGTGACGTACGGGCCGCTGATGGAGTTTGCCGTGGACGGCCATCCCCCCGGGTCGCGCATCCAGATGTCGTCGAGCGGCGGGACGGTGGACGTAACGTGGCGGGTGGCGAGCGTGACTGTCCCGATGTCGCGCGTCGAGCTGGTGGTCAACGGCGAGATCCGCGAGAGCCAAGCCGTGCGCCCGGACGAGGACGAAGGCAACTGGCCGGTCAAGCTGGAGAGAAGCTCGTGGGTGGCGCTGCTGGTGCGCGGCCATTACTCCGACAAGCCGGAGATCATCGCCGCGCACTCCACGCCCGTGATGATCGAGGTCAAGGGCTCGCCGTTCTTCGCCGCCGCCGATGCCGTCACCATCCTGGAGCAGATCGAGGGCGCCCTGGCGTACCTGGACACGGTGGGCACCCGCGCCGAGACCCGCGCCTACAGACGCATGCGGCTGAGGCTCACCTCGATCCACCGCGGCCTGCACAACCGTATGCACCAGCTCGGGCGCTATCACAACCATACGCCCAAGGACGACCATCCGGAGCATCATTCGTGATCTTCCGGAGCGCCGGGCGAGGCGGATAGAGCGGCAAGCTGGGCCGTTGACAGCCCCGCGCGTGCGCCGTACAATCGTCGCGTAACAGGGAAGGCTGGACAGGGCGGGCTATTCACCGGGGATGATATGCCACTGCTTCGGGTCATCGTCGGGCCGGACACGGGAGCGACCGCTGAGGTCGACAAGTCTTCCGTCACCATCGGGCGCGGTGGCGAGTGCGAACTGAAAATGACCGACAAGCGCATCTCGATCATTCATGCCGTCGTAGAACCGGACGAGCAGGGATACCGGGTGCGCGACCTGGAAAGCTCGGGGGGAACCGCTGTCAACGGGCAGCGCGTGCTGGAGCGGCATCTCCTGTTCGGCGATATTATCACGCTGGGCGGGACGTTGATCCTGTTCGGGTCCGGCGATGCGACGGTCGACAGCGAGACCGTGGGGAGCGCCGAATCTCCCCTGCCCGGGGACTCCGAGTTGTAGTGATCAGTGACCAGTGACCACTGACCAGTAATCAGTAATCAGTGATCAGTAATCAGGGACCAGTAATCAGTGAGCGGCGAGCCGCGCCCGCCGGTCACCGAGGGCCAATTGCGGGTCCCCGCTATGGCGCGGCGAGCTTCTCAACAAAGCGGATGTTGTCGACGTAGATGACCCCCTGCTTGCTGGTGTTGTAGACCAGCAGGATAATCTGCTTGACGTTGTCGCGGTTTTTCAATTCGCTGATGTTGCGCCACTTGCTCTCCTCAGATTTGAAGCGCTTCTGAGTCAGGTCGAGGGTGACCGGGGTCCATTTCTTCGGGCGGATGGCCTTGGCCCGGCTTTCAAAGAACTTCCAGCCGGGCATGGTGTTGAACGCGACGGTCAGGCTGAGCGAGCTATTGCTGGCGTTCCAGATGCGGAAGGTCAGCGCCTGGTGACGACTCAGGTCCCACGTCCCGCCCAGGCGAACTGCCACCTTGTCTTTGTCGGTGCCCTGGTAAGTGACGCTCAGCACTTTGTCCTTTTCCGTCTGCGCCTGTTGGATGACCTTGGCCGTCGCCTGGTTGCCCCATTGCTCGATCGTCCAATCATCTTCCGCCTCCAGTCCGTCGAGCGGACTGCGCTCCTTCGGGGGCGCCACCGGCTCCTTCCCCGGCTCCTTCCCTGGGTCCTTCCCCGGCTCTTTGCCAGGCTCTTTGCCAGGTTCCTTGCCCGGTTCCTTCCCGGGCTCCTTCCCCGGTTCTTTGCCGGGTTCCTTGCCTGGCTCTTTGCCCGGCTCGGCCGGGGCCTTCCCGTTGGGCTCCTTGATGTACTTGGAGATCTCGTCAAGCCATCGCAGCATGTCCTTCCGCGCCGGGTTGACGCGGAGCAGCATCTCGCACGCCTTCTTCGCCAACGGCCATTGCTTCTCGGCCTTCATCAGCTTCGCGACGTCGTACAGGATGTCCTCGGCTACCTTGTCCTTGTCGAGGATCAGAGAACAGGTGTCCACACACTCCTGGTGCATGTCGTGGCGAACCAGCACCCTGACGAAGCCCAACAAGCCCCGCGGCGTGTCGCGCTGATCGGCCTTCATGTTGTTGAGATGGTTCTCGTAGTCGATGGTGATGCTCTTGATCCGCGACCAGGCAATGGTGATGCGGCCGTGAGAGACCTTGACGTCGACCCCCCGCTCGTGCTCGCCAAGCACCTCCACCTTGGGACCGCTCAGCTCGAGCTCGTCCGGCTTGAAAATCAGAACGTCCGCACACGCTGCGCCGGCGGCCAGCGCAAACACTACGCCACACGTGACCGCGATTTTCATTTGCGCACCTTGCACCTTGGGCAAAAAGGCCGGAGACATCCGGGACTCGATTATAGACCTTGCCCCGGCGCCAATCAAGCGCCAGCCGCGATCCGAGTGGGTACTCTGATCGTGGGGTGTTTGGCGGAAACCGGGACAGCCAGCGAGTGGCAG
>CAZDHT010000256.1:0-7741 GCA_964505325.1 uncultured Planctomycetota bacterium
ACCAGCACCGCGATCACCACGCACACCACGGCGGTGGCGACGGCGATGCCGAGCATCCCCATGCCTCCCACGGTCGCGAGGACGATCGACAGCGCAAGGTTCACGATCGCTCCGCACACGGTGACCAGCGACGGGAACCGCACGCGGCCCATTCCGCGCAGCACAATCGAGATCGGCTGGCTCGCAATGACCAGACTCAGCGGAATGATCAGGATCATCAGGACGGGCGCCATCCCGGCGTACTTCGCCCCGACCCAGGTGGTGAGGAACTGGGGCGCGAAGATCGGGAACAGAACGCACGGCAGCACGGCGAGGAGCAGCGCGTATCGCATGCCGCGGAGGATGGTCTCTCGAATCTTGTCCTCGTACCCCGCCGCCTGCAGAGCCGTGACCACCGGCGTGACCACCGCCAGCATCGTCCACAGCACGTTGCGGATCATCGGGTTCCAGCGCGACGCCAGGGAATACCGCGTCACTGCGGTCGAACCGAACAGCCAGTTCACCAGCAGGATGTCCGTCTTGAGGAGGAGCATCACGCCCACGGAGGTGAGGACCATGTAGAAACTGAAGGAGAAGATGCTCCTGAGCCGCTCGCGGCGGAAGAACCGCCGGGCCAGGCGAAGCTGCGGCACCACCAGCCGGGAGACCCGGTACCGCGCTGCCACGATCACGCTGGTGGACGTCAGGGTGGCGATGGCCACGTAGATGACCTGCGCCCTGATGCACAGGAACGCCGCCACGATCAGTCCCGTGCGGATGATCACGTCCAGGATATCGAACGAGTACCGCAGGGCCAAGCGTTGCGTCGCGTACAGCGGGACGCCCAGCGGCGTCCCGACGATGTTCACCAGGCAGTTCAGCCCCATGACCAGCGCGACCCATTGCGCCTCCACGGCGTAGCCCGCCGGCAGGTTGAACAGGTGCGGCAGCACGATCACAATGGCCAGCAGCGGCCCCAGCCCCAGCATGGCCAGGCCGGTCAGCAGGCCGCATCCGGTGGTGAAGTATTGGTTGGCCTCATCGTCTTCGCCCCGGGCCAGGTGATAGGTGACGTACCGGCCCAAGGCGGCGTTGATGCCCATCGATACCAGGCTGAGAAAGATCACCAGCGAGTTGATCAGAGGGATCAGGCCGTACACCTCGTCGGTGAGCCGGCGGAGGAGGAACGGCGTCATGAAGATGCTGACCAGCATGCCGGACATGTAGGCCATGCCGCCGAACAGGGCGTTGATCAGCATCCTTCGCTTGACTTTGCCCATCAGGTACCTGTCGCAGCGTGCGAGGCGCACGAAAATCCGCCGGTATTATTATTCGGGCTGGCGAGGCACTTGGCAACCGCGCGTTGCGCGGCTATCGCCGCACGGCTACCGCCGTACGGGTCGGCGCTTGATCCGCCGCAGGGCTTTCAGGATCGCGCCCGGCAGGAGCGATGCAGCCAGGTGCGCCCAGTTCCCGGGCCGCCATGGCCGGTACCTGCACGCCTCCCACAGCTCACGGCGGGCCTGGCTCATGCGGCCGTCGTGGAGTGCGTCGAACCCGCTGATTCGGGCCTGGCGCGCGTACGCCGCGCGCATCCATCCCTGCCGTCCGAGCGAGCATTCCGGGTACTGCTCGGCGATCTTGCGCAGGAAGTCGAGGGTTTGCGGCTCTCGCTCGGGGTCCCAACTCAGGTTGTTCCCGTGGCGCCGCACAATGACCAGCGGCTCTTCCACGTAGTCGAACGGATAGTCGTGGGCGATCCGGGCATAGAGGTGGCGATCCTCCGCCGTTATCAGATCGGTGTCGAATCCGCCCACGTTGCGGAGTACATTGGCGGGGACCATCGCCGACGGCAGAGCGATGAAGACCTCCTCCACCGCCTCGCGGAAGCAGTTGCCCCGGCGATAGTCTTTCTCCTTCTCGGCGTAGCGGCGGTTGCGCTTCTTGTCTTCCATCCACTCGCCCTGCTCGTCAAGTATCCGGCCCCGCCGGAGGCAGTACACCAGCCCGAGGGCCTCGTTTTGGCGGAAGAGGTCGAGCTGCTTTTCCGTCTTCTCGGGCAGCCAGAGGTCATCCGAATCGAGGAAGGCGATGTACTCGCCGCGGGCCTCTTCGACGCCTCTGTTTCGCGCGGCGGCCGGGCCGGCATTGTCTTGCCGGAAGGCGCGGACCTGGGGATGGGCGGCCAGCTTCTCGATGACGGCGGGGGTATCATCGGTGGATCCGTCGTCGACGATGATCACCTCGAGGCGCTCATGGGTTTGGCCGAGGGCGCTGTCGACGGCTTCGGGCAGGAATTGCCCGGTGTTGTACGCGGGCACGATCACGGAGACCAGGGGGCCGCCCGAGTCGCTCACACTTCATCCCTCGTGAACGCGGCCTGCTGCGCCGGGCTCCGGCGCACGATGCGTCCGAGCTTCCTGAATCCCCGCCCGGCGAGTTCGCCGAGCACGCTGCACAGGTTGACGAACCCGGGCATGCGGTCTCCGCGCGAGAAATAAGCGAACTCCTTCTCGCCTCTCAGCGACCGGCGCCATTCCCCGAGCGACAGTGTCTTGCCCGTGTGGTCGCCCTTACGGTAGTTCCAGTAATAAGTCCAGTCGAGCACCAGGTTAACGCACTTGACGTCGCGGTCCTCTTGGACGAGTTCGGGGATCTCTTGGCCGGTGATTTCGAGGTATTGCACGTATGGCAAGTTCACGCCGACGGCGTCCGACAGGATCGTCCACGTCCAGCAGCGCGGGTTGACCTCCATGAACTTGTAGTGCCCGTCGCGTGGATCGAGCTTCCATTCAAACGCCGCCATTCCGTGGAAGTTTGTTCTCTTGACGAACGCTTGGCAGAGCCGGGACAGTTCCGGGTTTGGCGGAACGGGCACGGCGAGGCTGCCGCTGCCGAAGTCAGACGGGACCTGACGTATTTTCTTGCCGTGGAACTCGGCCAGCACGTTGGAGTCGCGGTCTGCGTACAAAACCAAGGCACGGAGAGCGCTCGACGGGCCGGGTATGTCTTCCTGGACCAGGACGGTCAGGCCGTTGCTGACGACCGTCTCCAGGCAGGCCATCAGCTCCTCGCGGGTCCTGGCGCGCACGGCCTTCCTGTTGAAGACATCGATGAACTTGCCGCGGTTCTTTACTTGGGTACCGTCCCAGTTGAACCGGCCCAGCGGCTTGAGGACGGCGGGCAGCTCGCAGCTCGACGCGCCGTCGAGGTCGTCCCGTGTCTTGACCAGATGCAGTTCCGGCACGTCGAACCCGGCGTCGATGGCAGCATTGAGCATCCGCCACTTGTCGATGAACAGCATCAGCGTCTCCGACGAGAGATAGGGGCAGTCATACACCGGGCCGAGCCTCTGGGCGTTGCTGCTGATGATCACCGTGTCGTAGTCGGAGCAGAACTCGAGTGTGGGGCGCGGCCTGATTCGTTTGCCCAGTTCGACCAGGAACTCGATGAAGTCGCCGACGGATTCCTTTTGGTTGGGGCATCGGACGCGAACGGTCGAGAACTTGGACGCGAAACTGGGCGGCCTGCGCCCCGCGGCGACGGCGACGACGGGAACGCCCTTGCGACCGAGCGAACGGATCGCCATCAGCGCCGTCGGCCGCACCTCCGGGCAGGCGACGATCACCACCGCCGGCCTGCGGTCAAACCGGAGCTTGTTCTGGACGCGGTCCAGCCGGCCGATGCATTCCTTCAGCCCGATTGTTTTCAAGTCGGTTCTCCTGCCTGCTGACTACGTCGAAGTCAGCGAGTCGGCGATCTTGCGTATCTCGTCGTCACCAAGGATCCGGTCGGTCTTGCGCGCCACATCGAGGACTTGGGCTGCCAGGTCTTCGCTGAAGGTGAGCCCCAGTTGGGATGCCTTCCACTTGACGTTTGCCGAGCCGCTCAGCGGCCCCACCTGCACTTCGGTCTTGCGGCCCAGCAGGCGCGGATCAAATCCGGCGTACACGTTTGCGCTGAGGTCGGGCCGGCCCAATTGCGCCGCTTTCAGGATCGAGGCGGCGTGAATGCCTGCCGCGGTCGTATAGGCGTTTCGCCCGACTACCGAATGTCTCGGGGTAACGGTTTCTCCGAAGATCGTCGAGGCATATTCGGTCAACCGCGGCAGTACGTCCAGCTTGTAGTGTTCGCCACAGAGGTAGTGGAGGTTGGCCAGCAGGGGTTCCATAGCGATGTTGCCGCAGCGTTCTCCCATGCCAAACACCGTCGTATGAACGCACGTTGCCCCGGCGGCGACTGCGGCCAGGGCGTTTGCGACGGCCAATCCGCGGTCGTCGTGCCCGTGCCAGTCCAGCCCCATGGGGTGGCCTTGAATGATGTTCTCGTGGAAGTACCTCACAATTCGAGTGGTGCTGACGACATTGCAGACCCCGACGGTGTCGGCGAGCGTAAAACGTGTTGCTCCGTGCTCGAGGGCGGGTTTGTAGAGCGCCCGCAGGGTCTCCGGTTCCGAGCGGGTGGCGTCCTCGCAGGCGAAGTTGACCTCGATCCCTTCCTTGACCGCGAACTCAATCGCCTTGGTCGACCACTTCATCAGTTCGCCGACGTTCCACTGCTCGACCAGCAACCTGGCGGGGCTGCTGGCGACGAAGATCACGGCTTCGACCGCCACGCCGGCCGCTTGGGAGACGTCCACGACGGCTTGCACATCTTCGATCTTCGAGCGCGAGAGGCAGGCGAGTCTGATGCCGGGCTTCTTTGCGGCGGCGTGCTCGGCTAGTCTGGTCGCCTGACGTTTGTGTTTCGGGCTCGAAACGGGGAAGCCGATGTCAAACGCCTCAATGCCGAGTTCAATTAGCAGGTCCATCAGACCCAGCTTCTCGTCGAGGGACGGGTATCTTCCGAGGAGGCTCTGGACGCCGTCTCTCAACGTGGTATCCAAGACCGTCGGCCTGGTTAGATTCTCGTAGTTGCCCCAGTCGTACAGCGGGAAGGTACGTTCAGTCTGCTCGGTAGCGTTCATCGCTCTTCTCCTGCTGTTTCTTCTTCTCTCTTCGCACCACGGGAGGGGAGTATCATCGCGTTTCGGCTTGCCGGTGCTCATCCATTTAACGGTTCTCCGGGCTATTCCCGGCGGCAAACTCGCTGAGGGTCACGCCCGGCTGGCAGCCCAGGCGCTCGGCGAGGCGGAGCATCTCCTCAATGCGTTCGAGGAACGCTCTAACTTCATTTTCGTTAGCGCACCACTGTGAATTAGGGACTAGTTCGGACGAATGGAACATCATGTTGAGGAAGCCGACGCCCCTGCCCAGGAGCCGGCGAGCGGCCGATTCCACCTCATCGATGGAGATGTCGATGCGAGGGCGAAACCATCGCTTCCGGACGCCAAGCACCGCACTCAAGGCCCGCGCGGCGCGGTTCTTTACACTTCGCATCTTGAGCCAGTTCAGCACGACACGGGGCATCCGGCGCGTGTAGCCGACTGAGACCGGGACCTCGAGCACGCCGCTGTGGCCGGGGACGCACACGTCTTCTTCCGAGAGCTCATAGACCCCCAGCGGCGCGCGGCGGAAGTCTGGGGCCGGCGCACCGGGTTCTATGTAATCGCTCCAGAGGATCGTCGGCGTCACCGAGCTGTCCACCCGGTAGCCAAACTCGCGCAGCAGCCTGACCCCGTGGGCGTCGAGGCCGTACCTTCCGGCGCGGTGGCTCTTGGGCTCGAGTCCGAACGCGTCCGTCAGCTTTGTGTGGAGCGTTTTGAACTTGCTCCGCTGCACGTCCGGGGGGTACTGGTACAGGAACGGATGGGACTCCCACACGTCGCCCTGGATTCTGAAGTCGGGTGGGGTGTTCCAGGGGTGGAGGTGTGAGCCGATCTCGCATCGCCCGCGGGAGTGAATGCGCCCGATGATCGCCGCCGCCTTGGGGTCACACGCGACGGCATATGAGACGAAGTAGGTCGGGCGGACGCCGTAGCGGTCGAAGGTCTCCTGGAGTTGGGGCAGCCTTTGGATGTTCTCGGTCGTGATTTCCGGGCGACGGACCCACTGGTCGTCCGGTTCGGTGTCGACAGTTACCAGCAGCTTGGGGGCGGATGACGCGGCCATTGCTTCTCGCTCGATCCGGCGCATGCGATCATCCAAAGGAGTGCATCACGAAGGCCTTGTGCAGCAGCCAGCAGCCAAACGTGAGCGCCCCGATCTTCATCAACTCCTTCCGGTTCACCAGGCCGGGCGACATGAAGCCGCCCCCCTGAGACAACTCCCAGGGGCCGGGCGGCGGCGGTCCCGGCGTGTCAGCCGCGGGCGCCGGCTGGGATAGGGTCCCTTCGCGGTCGGCCACCAGCCGCATTCCGGAGATCACGGCGATCTGCACGAGGATGAACGAGTGGTACAGGCGGGTCTGGAACAGTGATCCAATGATGTGGCCCACCATGACCCCGGTCATGCCCATGGCGCAGACGCGCAGCGTCCGGGTGGTCGCGCGCATTGCGATCTGATACGCGTCGCGCAGGGCATAGAACAACAGGCCGATGTAGATAAACAGGCCGATGCCGCCGAGTTCGCCGATGGCCCGCATGTAGCTGCTGTGCGAATCGCGCTTGGCGTGGTCCCTCCACGAGAAATAGCCCTTGCCGATGAAGGGCTTTTCCCGGAACATCTCCAGGCCCTTGGCCCAGACCTCGACCCGGCCCATCGCCGACTTGTCCTGCTTGTATCCTCCGACCGTCGCCAGGCGGGCACTCACGGCGAACGCCGCCATCAGCACCAGCACGCCTGCAATGAGCATGATCTGCTTGCCGAGCTTGGACTTGGCCTGTATGAAGAAAATGGTGTAAACCGCGAAGATCGAGGCGAGCTGGCCGCCGCGCGAGTCCGACGGGATCAGTTGCGAAATCCCGACAAGCATCACCCCCGCCCCGACGATCTTGGAGAACACATCGCCCCGCAGAACGAACGCGAAGGCAATCGGCAGCATGATCGCCATCGCGTACGCGAAGTCGTTGCGGTTGTCGAACATCGGGATGAAGCTCGCGTAGTGCGTCTTCGTCCCGCCGGCCCCGAGCCCGGCGGTGAACGCCACAATCAACAACATCAGCATCGCCAGCCACACCACGCCCGCCAGCTTGCGCCGCGTGTCGATCACGTGGGCGACCAGCAGGTAGCACAGGAGCGTCTTGCCCACCGCCTGGAGCGGGACGTACATCTGGCTTTTCCAGTGGTTCCAGTACGATACGATGCAGATGATCCAGAACAAGAACATGAACAGATCTTCCGGCGTCCGGAGCAGCTTTTTCAACTGGAGGGTGGCGAGCCAGGGGGGCAGGAGCATGATCATGGTGATCAGCACCAGGCGGGCGCCGCGGATCAGGATGATGAATTCCTGGGGCCGGAGGTACTGCAGCATCAGGAAGAAGAGGACGCCTGCGTACAGCATCAGACCCTGCTCCACCCGCCTCTAACGGCCGTCCTTCCAGGAACAGCGGCGCCATGCAGGAAGCAGCTCACACCGCGACGCGGTCCTATCCGCCGTTGTCCGAGTAGTAGCGCGGGGTGCGGTAGTCGGACAGTCCGGCTTGCCCTTTGTTGAGCAGGAAGCCCATGACCGATGCGTTCGCGTTGTTCAAGAGCTGGATGGCGCGCTGGATCTTCTTGCGGCTTGTCTTGGCGGCTTCGACGATCAGCACCACGCCGTCGGCACGAAGCTGGGTCGCGTTCCGCTGCACGGCGGGCTTTTTCCACATCAGCTCGTTCATGGCCGGGGCCATCAGCACCGGCCCGTCGAACGACAGCAGGATCGTGCTCAGCAGATCGTCGGC
>CAZDHT010000257.1:0-7676 GCA_964505325.1 uncultured Planctomycetota bacterium
CCGCGAGGATGACCGTGATCACCGTCACTACGATCAGTTCGATGAGCGTGAACGACCGGGTCTGGCGTCTTGCGGGCATCATCGGTCCGCCTTGCCTCTTACCCTTTCGGTCCGCGTAGCCTGGCGAGGAGGCGTCGGAGCGCCTTCCGGAGGTCCGGGTCCGGCCGGCATCGGTCGAGGCAGAATTCGAGCTGCCGCATGCCGTCGTCGATCCGGCCGGCTTCCACATATGCCTTGCCAAGCAGCCAGCGGCACCGCGCGGAATACCTGTCGAGCGCGCACGCTCGGCGGAGGTAGCCCAGTCCAGGGTTCTTTTCGGCGGCATCCGGGGTCGAGTGAGAGCTTTTCTGGAGCAGCGACCCGAGGCTGGCGTAATGTCTTGCGTCTCGCGGACTTAGATGGATGGCCCTCCGGTAGGACGTGGCCGCCGCCGCGGAATCGACCAGGGATTGCATGTGGCCCCGGGCAGACCAGTGATACGCGGACAAAGGATTCACGGCGGTGGCGTAGGGGGCGTTGAAATTGCTCGCCTTCAGCAGCCGCCATGCCACCAGCGGCCGGACTGCAAACAGGACGGCAACCGTGCCGGCTGCGAGGACGAGCCTGGATAGCAGCCGGCGAACGGTCGCTCCGGTCGGGGACCGACCTGCGCTCGCCGCCTTGTACCGGGCAAGTCGCGAATGCGCCGCCGCGATGATCCCGAAGCACAGGAATATGCCGAGGGCGGTTGCCGGAACGTACAGGTTGTAGTCGACCAGGCTGTGCAGCAGCGCGGCACCGGCGCCGGCGCAGCACCCGGCGACGAGTGCGGTCTGATCGGCGTCACTCGTGTGCTGAAGTACCTGGTCTGCCATTCGCGCCATCCGCCACAGCAGCCACAGCAACGCGGCCAAGCCCAGCGGGCCGAGCTCGACCAGGACCTGGAGGTAGTCGTTGTGGGCGAACCATTGGTCCGAGCCGGCGAGCGTCGCGTGACGGTGTGCCGGATAATCCAGGTGATACGTGTCGAGCCCGATGCCGAGCGGCAGCGCCTGCGCCGCCATCGCCAGCGTGCTGTCCGTGTAGATGAAGCGTTCTTCCGCGGTGGCTCTCTTCTGCGCGGGCAGGCTGGAGAGAAGGCTGGAGCGCAGGCCGGGCTGCCGGCTGAGCGCGAGGAAGACCGTCGGCAGGATCAGCACGGCGAGCGCGGCCGCGACGGTCAGCCGGAGCCTCTGTTTCGGGCGTTTCAGTTTCAGGCGCGCCAGTTCCCACCCAAGGAAGGACAAGCCTGCGGCGCCCGCCAGCCAGGCCCCGTAGGATCGGGAGAGAACGAGAGCGAAGGTGAGCATTGCGGCCACCAGCCAGAAGGCCAGCCGCACCGCGACGTGGTCGGCGGTGACGGCGAGCGAAATCGCCATCGGGAGCGTAATGATCAGCAGGGCGGCGAAGGTGTTGGGCGTCACGAACACCGAGTGCGCCCGCGCGCCGGAACTGTAGATGTGCTGCCCGTGTGCCGTGAGCGCCTGCCAGATGCCCAGCGGGCTGAGCAGCGCCGCGAGGACGACCACGGCGGCGCACAGGAGACGCGCGTGCCGCGCGTCGCGGAATTCGTACAGCACGAGCGCGAAGACCATCGTGCAGGCGAAGAGGCGCACCAGGCCGGTCAGCGACACGAAGCGGTCGATGGACCAGACGACCGACGCAGCGGCAACGGCAAGGAACACCAGCAGCGGGAGCAGGGCAGGGGAGCGGCGCGTTCGGTCCAGCGACGAGAGTTCCAGACGGCGCCGGAGGAACGCCGTGGCGAGAGCGATGGACGCGACCGCCAGCGCGGTCAGCGGGACAAGGTCGCGACCCGCCCCCTCGTCGAAGGGCGCCATGAACAGGACAAAGAGAAGGCCGACAAGAAGCAGGTTGTGGAAAGACGTTCCCGCCATTCGACCCTCACGGGCCGCAAAAAAGAAAGGGGCACCCCTTCGGCCGGTCACCGGCCAAGGGCGCCCCTTCCTTAGTCATTCATCCGCGATCACGGATGCTCGTCGCAGGTCACCGTGCCCTTTGTGCTATCGTAGGTGTACTCGCCACCGGTCGGGCAGGTGGGTACGGTACCATCCGCGTAGAGAGTCGAATCGTTGTAGGTGCTCGGGAAGACCACCGTCTGGCGGTTGGCGGCCCTCGAGGCGTAGTACATCGAGCAGGCGGACGCGATCACGCCCCTCTTCGCCTCGCACGCCGCTTCCTCGGCCTTGTCGCTGATGTCCATATACTTGGGGATCGCCACTGCGGCGAGAATGCCCAAGATCACAATGACCACCACCAACTCAATCAGGGTAAAGGCGTCACGTTTCCTCTTCCACATTCTCAATCTACCTCCTTTCATCCTCATTGGATGGCCCATGCTTAGCGTCTATTTATGTGCTACTTCCCCATTACTTCCATCATGTCCCACATCGGGAGGAACACGGCCAGGGCCATGAACAGAAGAGCAAGGCCCAAGACCAGCGTCATCAGCGGCTCTATCGCGTGGGTCAGCCGAGCGATGGCGACCCGGGTTTCGCGGTCGTAGTGGTCGCCCACCGCGACCATCATGTCGGACATCGCCCCGGTCTTCTCGCCCACAGCGATCATGTGCTTGACCAGAGGGGGGAAATCCGTCTCCTTCTCCATCGCTGAAGCCAGGTTGTTGCCTTCTTGCACCGCGCCGTGGACCGCTTCTATTTCCTTGCCAATGAACCGGTTGCCGATCGTGCGAGAGATGACCTTGAGCTCTTTGAGAATCGGCAAGCCGCTCTCGCTCAACGTGCCGAACATGTGCGCAAGGCGCGCCATGCTCGCCTTCATTATTATCGACCCCACAAGCGGAAACTTTAGGATATATTTGTCGAAGGCCAGCCGGCCACGCGGCGTCCGCAGGTACCAGATGGCACCGGCGATGGCTCCCGCCGTCGCGAGAAGGATCACGTGCCAGTAATTCTGGCGGATGTGATTGATGCCGACCATGATCCGCGTCGGCAGCGGCAGATCCTGCCCGAACTTGGCGAAAAGCTTGGAAAACGTGGGGATGACCATAGTTACGATTACAAAGAATGCCACGGTCATCGCGCCCAGCACCGTGATGGGATACCGGATGGCCGCTTTGACGGTCTCCCGCGTCTGGGCTTCGTTCTCCATCAGCGTCACCAGGCGGTCCATCACCTGGTCCAGCACGCCGCCTGCTTCGCCCGCCAGAACGGTCGAGACGTACACCTCGGAAAAGATCTTCGGATGCTTGGAGAGCGCGCTGGATAGCGTGGAGCCACCTTCAACGTCGGCCCGGACGGCCAATATGACGCGCTTCAGCGCCGGGTTGCTCGTCTGCTTGCTGATGGCGTCGAGGCTCGACAGGAACGGCAGCCCGGCCTTGTACAACGTGACCATCTGCCGGGTGAACATAATGACATCCGTGCTGGTGACGCGTTCGAAGAACGCGTGAGACTCGCCGCCCGCGGACTCTTCGTGTATGGTGATAGGGACCATCCCCATGCTGCCCAGGCGCCTCGCCACGGCGACCGAGGAGTCCGCCTCGATCCCCTCGGTGACCAGTTCGCCCGATGGCTTTCGCGCCTTGTACATGAAGTGCGGCATGTCCCGAGCTCCGCGGTCAGTCGAGTTGGGTGACTCTGACCACCTCCTCCAGTGTGCTGATCCCTTTGAGCACCTTCTCCATCCCGTCCTCGCGCAGGGTCCGCAGGCTCTGCTCGCGGGCAAGTTCGTATAGTTTCTTTGCGCTGGCCTTGTTCAATACCGCCTCGCGGATCTCCTCGGTCACCGTCATTAGTTCGAAGATGCCGGTGCGCCCGCGGTAGCCGGTTTGGTTGCACGCAGGGCATCCGCGCCCGCGGTAGAACGTGATCTCGTCCTTGCGCTCCAGCAGGCCCGCCTCCTTTAGGAGGCCGGTGGGAGGGTCGTACGGCTCCTTGCACCGATGGCACACGGCTCGGAGCAGCCGTTGCGCCAGGACCCCTGCCAGGGAGGCCGACACGAGGAACGGTTCGATCCCCATGTCCACCAGTCGCGTCACGGCGCCGGGAGCATCGTTGGTGTGGAGCGTGGCGAACACAAGGTGCCCGGTGAGCGAAGCATGGACGGCGGTCTGCGCCGTCTCCAGATCGCGGATCTCGCCGACCATGATGACGTCCGGGTCGTGGCGCAGGATGGCACGGAGGCCCGTGGCGAACGTCAGTCCCGCCCGCGGATTGACCTGGATCTGGCGGACGGAGTCCAGCCAGAACTCGACCGGATCCTCGACGGTGATGATGTGCTTTTCCTTCGAGTTGATGGCGCGGAGCGCCGCGTACAAGGAGACCGTCTTGCCGGAGCCTGTGGGGCCGGTGACCAGGATGATGCCGTGCGGGCGGCGGATGAGGCGGCGGAAGTTTTCCGCGTCGCGCTCCGCCAGGCCCAGCTCCGTCAAATCGCGCAGGACAGAGCGGGAGTCCAGAACCCGCATGACCAGGTTCTCGCCGCGTACGGTGGGGATGGTGGAAACGCGGATATCTACCAGGCGGCCCTCGATCTTCAAGCGGAACCGCCCGTCCTGCGGTTTTCGGCTCTCCGAGATGTCCATGTCGGAGAGGACCTTGACGCGCGCCACGATGCCCTGGTGATAGGACTTGGGCGGCGCCGGCACGTCGTGAAGCAGGCCGTCCGTCCGAAACCGAATCCGCAGCCGCGCGTCTTCCGGCGAAACGTGAATGTCGCTTGCCCCCTCCTGCACGGCCTGAAGGACGATGGTGTTGACCAGCCGGATGATGGGCGCCTGGTCGACTGTGGCCAGCGATTCCGACGCGCTCGGGTCGATGTCGGCCGAGACGGCCGACACCACGTCGTCCGGATTCAGGTCCTCGATCAGCTCGCGCATCGAGCCCGACTGGCCGTAGCTCTGATCGAGCGCCGCCCGAATCCCCGCCCGGGTGCTGATCATGCAGTCGATCTCGAGCCCGGCTTCCCGCCGGATGGCGTCGGTCGCCACGACATTCGCCGGGTCGACCATGGCGATGGTCAATGTGTTGCCGATCTTGAAGAGCGGGATGAACTCGTACGTGCGCGCCAGTGTCTCGTTCACCGAGGCGACCACCTGCGGGTCGACCGCGTACGTTTCCAGGTCGATATACGACAGGCTCAGGTACTCGGCATAGCACACCGCCACGTCGCGCTCGGAGATCAGGCCGATGCGGGTCAGCGTTTCGCGCAGCGGCTCGCGGCGAGCCCGCGCCTCTTCCAGCGCCTCGTTCAACTGCTCCGGCGTGGCAAGGCCGTGCTCGATGATGATCGACTGAAGCGATCGGTTTTCAGTCTGCTGCGACACGCGATTCCCTCACGTCGCCGCCCGCGGGCGACTAGCCTTGGCTCGGCGCGAGCTCTCCGAGTAGCTCCTGGATCTTGTGGAGCAGTTCGCCGCTGTCGGCCGGCTTCGTCATGTAGCACTCGGCCCCCGTCTCGCGGCCGAGGGCAATGTCATCCGGCTGACCGCGGGCGCTCAGCATGATGATCGGAATCTGCTTGTAGCGCTCGTCGAACTTCAGCAGCCGACAGACCTTGAAACCGTCCATCTTTGGCAGCATCAGATCCAGGATGATCAGATGCGGGTTCTCGGTCTGCGCCCGCCGCAGTCCCTCGACGCCGTCTTCGGCACAGACGACGTCGTAGCCGGCGGCGGAGAGCCGGCGCGCCATGCTGAACGCAATGTCCTCTTCATCGTCCACTATGAGAATCTTCTTCGACATTTCCCACCTTCTCCTTTTCCCGCAGTCCTGAAATCAGCAAACCCTGTTCTTTCCACTGCTCTTGGCCTCGGTCAGCGCCGCCGCAGAGCGGCGGATGATCGCCATCGGCGCCAAGTCCTCTTCCTGGAACGAAGTGACGCCGATGCTCGCGGTCACCCGGATGTGCCGGTCGTCATTGACGAACTCGTGATCCTGGATGAGCTTCCGCACCCGCTCGCCAAACGCCCGGGCACCGGCCTCGTCGGTCTCCGGCGCCACCACGATGAACTCGTCGCCGCCGAACCGCCCTACGATGTCCGTCTCGCGGATCCGCTGCTTCAGGAATCGCTTGACCTCATCCCGGACCATGTCCTGGAACTGAAGCAGCGCCGTGTCGCCGCGCGCGTAGCCATACTCCTCGTTCAGCCCGGTGAAATCATCGATGTCGAGCATCAGGACAGAGAAGTCGAGACGGTAGCGCCTCGAGCGCCGGATCTCCCGGGCCATCGCCGCCTCGAGCTGGGCGCGATCCTGCTTGCGGCCGTCGATGGGCAGTTCGAACGTGAACGTGCTGCCTTCGCCCAGCGTGCTCTCGGCCCAGATCCGCCCGCCATGCTTCGCAATGATCTCCCTGCAGATCGGCAGGCCCAGGCCCGTACCGCCGGTCTTACGGGTTATCGAGTGATCGGTCTGATAAAACTTGTCGAACACGCGGCCGATGTCGTGCTCCGGGATGCCCAGCCCGGTGTCGGTCACCGAGACGGCCAGGTATCCCTCGCCCGAGACGGGCGACCGCTCGCCGGGAGCGCCGATCTGCACCGCCGGATCCGGGTCGTGCCGAGACGCTTCGATCATGACCCGCCCGCCCTCGGGCGTGAATTTCAGCGCGTTGCCGAGCAGGTTCGTCAGGACTTGCTCCACCCGATCCGGGTCCGCCCACGGCACGGGCAGGGTCTCGGGCAGCCGCAGCTTGAGCGTGATATGCTTGGCCCCCGCGCCGGGGGTGAACACTGCGACGATGGATTCGAGCAATTCGCGGACGTCGACCGGGGCAAGTCGCATCTCCATCTTCCCCGCTTCGAGCTTCGACAGGTCCAGCAACTGGTTGATCAGACGGGAAAGCCGGTCGAGGTTCTTGGCCATCCGGGTGAGGGTGTCGCGCTGCCCCTCCGTCACCTCGCCCTCGACCCCGTCGAGCAGGTTGCTGGTGAACATCTTTATCGAGGCGAGAGGAGTGCGAAGCTCGTGCGACACAATCGCCACGAAGTCCGACTTCATCCGGTCGAGCTCGCGTTCGAGCGTGACGTCCCGGATCACCGCGAGTCGGCCCAGCCGCTCATCCCGGTCGTCCTTCACCGGGCCCACCGCCACCGCCAGCGTCTTCGGTTCGGGGGCGCTGTCCACCTCGAACTCCCGGTGCGTGACCTCATCCGCCGCCGGCTCAGCCAGGAACTCGCCGATCTCCGCCCACGCGACCGACTTGAAGAAGCTCTGCCGGTTCAATTCCTCGCCGAGGGCGAGGCCGAGCATCGACCGGGCCTTGGGGTTCAGCACCACCAGCTCGTCGTTCGCGTCGAACATCACGACGCCCTCGGCCATGCTCGCCACCATCGACTGCATCTTGTCCTGTTCCCCGCGGATCGTGCTCTGCAACCGTTCGACGGTCTGTCCCATTCGCTGCACGATGGTGCGGAGCAGGGCGGCATCCTCGTCAGAGAACGCGTCCGCACGCCGGCTGGTCGCGTAGATCATTCCTACGGCCTGGCCGCTGACCTCTAGGGGCGTGCCGATGACGGAGCCGACGGGGAAGTCGGCGTCGGACGGGGGCAGTCCCTCGCGCAGAGCGGCCAGTCGGCCGGACACGACGGCGCCGTGCGGATGCGCCGCCAGGTCGTCCGCCAGGAGCCCCTTGAGGGCGTTCAGGTAGTCCGCCGGCACATCGTGGAGCACCCG
>CAZDHT010000258.1:0-7449 GCA_964505325.1 uncultured Planctomycetota bacterium
TTCCGGGTCGTAGTGGCAGACGTCTCTCTTTCGCTGCCACCTGTCAGCGTCGCTGCTGATCAGCGCTTCGGTGGTCCCGCAGTTCGGACATTCCTTGCTGAAGTAGACCTTGCCTTCTTTGATGACGTGCGTGGCGGGGACGCGCCGGCGGCACTTCTCACAGATCCCGTAGTTGACGAGGCGCATGTGCTGGCTCTCGGGCGAAAGGATCCGCCGTTTGCGGCTCGCCCGACCTTACTTCGGAGCGGTCGTTTTGGTGGACGCTTCCGCAACGGGGCGGCCGACCACGTCGTCGCTAAAGATGTCCATCCCCAACCAGCCGAGGAAGAAGTCGGCGAACTCGGGGAAGTGGCAGTTGAGAGCGACACCGACCCATCCGAGATGGAGGAGCTTGGGGCAGTTGAGCGTCTGTCGGAAGGGCGGCCGAGGGCCGAGGGCGAGTCCGAGCGGCCCGACGGCGTAGGAGTCGGGTTTCTCCGGCTTGTCGGGGTCGACGGCGTCGTTGTAGCCGAGCGCTTCGCGCCCCCAGAGGAACGCGCCGCCGCAGTGGTGAAGTGCGGGGAACTTGCCGAACTCGCGGCCACAGATGCCGTGCAGCGTGCCATCGAAGTTCGAGTAGCCGAACGTAATGAAGTTGAAGAAGCCGAGGTAGAGCGCGAACCGCGGTTTTTCGGACGTGGTGAGGCCGCCATCGAACATGTCCATCATGTCGAAGCCACGGTTTCGCATGTACGGCGATGAGCAGCCGCTGCAAAGCAGCGCTCCGGCCAGGATGAGGATCGCCGCCGTCCCGGGAACCGCTCGTCTCGCACCCATACTTGCTCCTCTCACACATCCAGCGGCTCGACGCCCCGTCCGGATGACGGATTGCCCCGCGCCGACCCGTCTCTCTTTACCTTCTCGGGGCCCTCCGTTGGGGTCCCTGCGTGGCGGGAGATATTCTCTCCAAAACCACCTCGGAAGTCAAGTGGGGCGCGGGACCTCCTGCAAGGTCGCTCGACCGTATCGCATGTTTGCCGCGCCCTGCTAGGTTGCGGGCTCCCGCTCCGTCGGTTTTGGTTCAGCCAGCCTCGGTTTTGACGGGCCGGGCTTGGCCTCCGTTTTCTTCGGCCACTCGCCGCGCGGCTTCCCGTCGTCGTGGCAAATGTCGGCTCCGAACCAACCGAGCGCAAAGTCCGCCATTTGCAGCCACCGCGCGTTGAGCACGACGCCGATCCAGCCGAGATGAAGGTGGTCCACGCAGCAGAGCATGTATTCCGGCCCGGGGTACGGTGCACTCTTCTTGCCCAGAGGGCCGGACCGCTGGTGGTTGAGTGTCCTCGGGTCGTCCAGGTCGAATTCTCCGAAGGCGACCCTCTGCTCGCCCCACAGGGCCAGCCCGATCCCTTCGAGGTGGTGCCGCAGGAGCCCGACCTGACCGCCGCCGAGGCCCAGGAAACTCCCGTCCACCTTGCCGTACCCGAAGGCGAAGACCGGCGAGCATGCCTTGTAGACCGCGATCTGCGGGGTCTTGGTGAAGGTCACCCCGACGTCGATCATGTCCAGCGCATCTTCCCACCGGTGCTGGAGATTGGTGCATCCCGATAAGCCGAACAGGGCGATCCCGAGAATCAGCGCCGCAGCTCCCCGCAACATCACAGCACGTGATCGCATAATGCCTCCTTAACATCTACCCCTGACGCAAAACGAATGATACCACAGTACGTTGGCCAAGTCCTGCAAACGGAAAGCAAGGACGCTGAGGCGGAACTCCCTTTCCAGTGCTGCTGATTTGAGGGAACACCTGACCGCGCCGCGCTCGTTTTCCTAGCATAATTCTAGGAGTATAGTCTCCAAAGCCTCGGCTGTCAAGATGTCGTTCCGTTTCTGTCGCTACGACATTCGCTACGACATTTGCCGACGCTCCGGCAGTTGACCAACCCGCCCCGCGAGCGTAGAATCCAGGGCACACATCGCTGGGGTTCCGAGGAGCTATGACACCGACACTCACCATCCATGCCGAAACGGGGGCGCCGCAGCACTTCCAGTTGAAGGCCAAGGGTGTGCTCATCGGCCGCGTGGCCGACTGTGACATCTGCATCCCAAGAGCCGAGGTGTCGCGGCACCACGCCCGCATCTTCCAGGACCCCTTCGGGCGGTGGATTCTGGAAGATCTGGGCAGCGGGAACGGTACGTGGGTAGACGGCGAGCGGATCGAGGCGTGCGCCCTTGCGCCCGGCAAGAAGGTCATGATTGCCCAGCACACGCTGGTGTTCTCGCAGGAGCCGGAAGGCCAGATCGGGCCGGACGCCAGCGCCGTCTCGAAGACGACCGTGTTCCACGACGCCGGCGAGGTCACCCTCCGCGAGCCGGCCGCCGAGGGCGGCCTCAGCCACAGGCGCATGCAGCAGGTCAGCACGCTCATCGAGCGCCTCGCGCAACTCACCGCCTCCGCCGAGCTGTATCCCGAGTCGTGCCGGTGCATTGCCGCGGAGCCCGGACAGATGGCCGCGGTCGTCCGCCTGCAGGGTGCGGCGGCCTCGGCTGAGCCGGAGCTGCTTGCCGTGCACTCCGGCGGCACGGCCGGGGCGCGGCCTGAGGGCGCGGCTGCCCAGGTGCACCTTTCGCGCCGGGTGCTTCGCGCCGTGCGTGAATCGGGCGACGCCGTCATCGCCAGCAATGTCCCGTCGGCGCCCAGCCAGATGGAGTTGACGGTGATCGACCTCCGCAGCCCGCGCACCGTGTGCGCCGCCGCCATCGTAGCGGAGGAGGAGTTCACGGACGCGCTCTATCTCGATACGCCGTCCGGCGCGGCGGACGCGGGCGCCCTGGACTTCGCGCGGGCCGTGGCACGCCAGGTGGCGTTCGCCCGAAGGAGCCTGCTGTTCGCGGAGGATCGTGCCCAGCGCGCGGCGCTCGACCAGCAACTTGACTGGGCCCGCCGGATCCAGGAACGGCTGATGCCCCAGGCCGCCATCGACATCCCCGGGGTCGACACCGCCACGTGCTATCGGCCCGCGATGTGGGTCGGTGGCGACTACTGTGACCTGTGGCAACTCCAAGACGGGCGGCTCGCCGTCTGCGTCGCCGACGTGGCCGGCAAGGGCCTGCCCGCCGCGATGGTGATGTCCAACCTCCAGGCCACCCTGCGGGCGACGATGGCCTTCAGCACCGACCTGCGCGAGGTGATGGACCACGTCAACCGGCACCTTCGGGAGAGCACGCCCGACGACATGTTCGTCACCATGTTCCTCGGGCTCTACTCACCGTCGGACGGCACGCTGGCCTACGCGAACGCGGGGCACATGCCGCCGATGAAGGTCCTGAGCGGCGCCGGCGCCGCGCCGCTGGGCGACGCCACCGGGCCGCCCATCGGCGTGATCGACACCCCATTCGAGACGGCGGCGTTCCGGTTGGAGCCGGGGGCCGGGCTGGTTCTTGTCACCGACGGCATTACCGAGGCGGAGTCGCCCACCGAAGAGTTGTTCGGACTGGATCGCCTGGAGCAGGTCCTCGCCGGCGGGAAGTTCACGACCGCCGGGCAGATGGTCCAATTCGTCGCCGACGCGGCCGACGCGTTTCGCGGCCGCGCGCCGCAGGGCGACGACGTAACCGTCCTCGCACTTCTCAACACCACCGGGCAGGACCCGTCCTGTTGAGTCCTGCATTTCTGTTGAGTTTCAGGTAGTTGAAGGAAAGGCCATCGGGTGCTGAAGGTGTCAGGACCCTTTTTGGGGAGCATAACTCAGGATTGGATCGTACCGTGTCGCCCGAAAAATGGTCCTGACACCTTCTGTCCAGGAGCAGACCGCCTCTCGTCACGAGCGTTGTTGTGCGGAGACCGCCGGTGAGGATGCCTTTCTGCCCCGAACGGTGCCGTACTTCGCGGTGATCCCCCTCATGATGTCGTCCTTGTACAGCGTCCACGTGCAGACCGGGATGGTCCGGACTTCGCCCGTATCCGGGTCTTCAAAGGCGAACGCCGCCCCGCACTTGTACAGCCGTTCCGACTCGAGCGAGTGATGCTCCTCAAATGGCAGAATAATGGAGGCCAGGCCGTCCCTGAGCCACGTGTGCCGCCGGAGCTGTTCACGCAGGGTTCGCCCGATGAGCAGTCCCGCCAGTATGCGCGCGACACCCAGCCAGCGGCTGCCCTTCATGATTCGCTTGAAGTGCGGCGCCTTGAGGAGCAAGCCGGCGAACGTCATCAGCACGATTCGCTGTCCGCGTCGCCTCTGGGCGGGATCGTCCGGGTCCAGCTTCGCCAGCTTCGCGTCGATCTTCCGGGCGCGCCGGATGGCCTCCGCCGCGACCTCTTCGAGAGGGCGTTTCAGGAAATAGCTGAGCGGGCGATAGCGCTGCCCGTCGGAGAAGAAATGGGTGCCCGCCTCGCAGTTGGGGTGGATGTCGGGGAACGTTTGTCTGCCACCCACGCCGAGAAACGAGAGCGCCCGGTTCAGATGATGCTGCAGGCCGAGCGACAGGTACTCCACCCTGTCGTCGGGGAAGGCGTCGTCAACGATTTCCTGCACGTCTTCGATGGTCGTGCATACATCTGCTTCGAACGCACCCGGTTCCCAGGTCTCGGTCAGCGGGATGAAGTACAGGCCCTTGATGTGGCTGGTGTGATCGTGGCAGAACTGGAACAAGTCGGCGATGTGCTGGTCGTTGATGTGGCGGGCCACACAGCACATGATGATGTTCCAGCGCTTCTTGCTGTGCTTCTTCAGGTTGTCCAGGCCCTTCAACCTCCGGGCGCAGGCAGAGGGGACCCCGCGCAGCCTCCTGTCGATCTCGGGGTCCCGGCCGTCACAACTGAACAGCACGGCCACGTCCTTCTCGACGAGCGCCTTGCAGTACTCCTCGTCTTCCAGTTTCAGGCCGTTGGTGTTCACGTGCACGCGCAGTCCGTGCCGGTGCGCGATGTCGATGATGTCAAACAGGTCCTCGCGCACGGTGGGCTCGCCGCCAAACAGGTGCACCACCGGCGGCGGGGTCATCTTGGCCACCTCTGCCAGGACCTTCTCGAAGTAGGCGAGGGGCGGGTCGAACTCAAACCCCATGGTCGGGATGTTGGCGATGCAGATGGGGCAGTTCATGTTGCAGCGGTTGGTCACCTCAACGAACACCATGCGCGGATGATGCTGGTGGGTGCACCCCCGGCACTCCATCTCGCAGCCCGCGCCGGCAGGCCGGTATTCGTACAGGTCTCTCTTGCGCTGCCAGAGGGCCGCGCTCGAGCTGACCAGAGCCTCGGTGACCCCGCATTCGGGGCAGTTCTTGACGAGGTAGACCTCGCCATCCCTCACCTCGTGGGTAACCGGAACCCGCTTCCGGCACTGGTCACAGAACCCGATATTCGCTGGCGGCATCGCGCGACTCCTTCGGCTTCACGGTTGTCGAGGCCGACTCAAGCTGTCATAACCTACCAACCGAGGGTAATATTCTGTACAAAACCAAGCGGGAAGTCAAGTAAGACGATGTATAGAGCCATTTCCGATCTGGCCCTGCGGCACGCGCGGCTGTAGCCGAGGCCCATGACCTCATCTTTGCCCACAAATAATGGGGCGATGTGATACGGGCGCGGTTTTTTGACAGAATGGGGTGTATGTTGCTCGACCGGCAAATAAAACTGGGTTTTGGGCGGATATTGCGCTATAGCATGTTGAATGAAAACGATGCTTTGCACGTCCGCCAGGACGGAATGGAATCGGGTGTGGGTTTGTGCGGTTTTGGGCTCGGCCGATTTTCCGGATGCGCGTTTGGGTCGCCGGGCGACGTTGCTTTTGGCTCAGCGGGCCGAGCGGCCGGGCGACAGCCTTGCGCAGGCGGCCGGGGATTCGGCCGCGGCGAAGGGGAGTTACCGGCTTCTGGAGAACAACCGCGTGACAGCGGAACATTTCTGGGGACCGATCCACGTGCACACGGCGAAGAAGCTTGTGCGCTACGAACGGATTCTGTCCATCCAGGACACGACCGCGTTGATGTTCCCCGGCCTGGAGGCGACGACGGGGCTGGGGACGATGGCGACGGAGCGGGAGGAGGCTCTGCTGATGCACTCGGCTCTGGCCGTTCGGCCGGACGGCCAGGTGTTGGGTCTGCTTCATAATCACGTCTGGGCGCGGCCGCCGGAGGAATTCAGGAAGGGACACCGGCGCAAGGCCCGGCCCTTCGAAGAGAAGGAAAGCTACAAGTGGGTTCGGGGCATCCGAGCGGTCACAAGACTTCGGGACAAGTACAGTCCCGGAACGAAGCTCCTGCACGTTTTCGACCGCGGGGGCGACGTGCACGAGGTGCTCCAGGAAGTGGTCGATCAGGGCGACGATGCGATCATTCGGTGCTGTTACGACCGCAAGGTGGACGGCCCGTACGGGCACATACGGGCCACTCTGGCGGCGCGTCCGGTGTTGACGAGTTGCCGGATCGATGTGCCCCGCAAGAAAGGTCGGCGCAAACGCCAAGCGGCCATCGAGGTCCGGTCGGCCGAACTCACGCTGACTCCGGCTCGGATTTACCCCCACCGCAAACCACTGCGCATCAACGCGGTGTGGGTGCACGAACTCGACCCGCCCGAAGGCGTCGACCCGTTGGACTGGCTCTTGTTGACCACGTTGCCCGTCGCAACTACCGCACAGTGCAACGACGTGATCGAGACCTACAAACTCCGCTGGCTGATCGAAGACTTCCACCGCGTCCTGAAAGGCGGATGCCGGATCGAAAAGACGCAACTGAAAACCGCCGAGCGGATCGAAGAGTTGCTGGCTTTGCTGAGTGCTGTCGCCGCACGACTTCTCGCGTTGCGGCAATGGGCTCGGACAGAGCCCGACGCACCCTGCACCGAGGTCTTGTCCGAGGACGAATGGCAAGTGCTCTGGGCCTACACGCGCAAGCGTCCGCTTCCCGACGGGCTCTCGCCCCTGACGATGCGGGAGGCGGTGCGGATGATCGGCCGACTCGGCGGCCACCTGGGCCGCAAGGGAGACGGCATGCCGGGCGTGAAGACTCTGTGGCTCGGCTGGCGCGACCTTCAGATACTCGTCGAGGGCTACCACGTCAGTCTCCGGTGAAGCGCCCGCCGCTTCGTCGGTTGCACAGCCACATTGAGACACCCGTCAGCATCAACCCTTATCCCGTTCGGGCAAGAGCGCTCTGGCTCCTTGCCCCTTCCGTATTTGGCTTATCTTAGTGCCATTGATGGCAGTCCCGGATTTCCTCGGCGTACCAGCGCGAAAAACGGTGACCCGCCTGCGCCGAGGCTTCGGCGGGCAGGCTGGCACCAGCGGAGCGAGCGGAGACGGAGCCGTTCCTCCGGAACGGCTTCGGAGTTTGCCCGGCAAACTCCCACGGCAGCTTCGCTGCCGACCGGTCACCACTTTTCGCTGCCAGCCTCTCCTGTAACGATGCTACAGTCTCCTTATTTCGCCTTCTTGATGATCGCGTCGCGGATGTGCTCGGGGCGGAAGAGAAGCC
>CAZDHT010000259.1:0-7441 GCA_964505325.1 uncultured Planctomycetota bacterium
CGGCCGCCTGGCCGACGGCTCGCGCGTCAACGCGATCATTCCGCCGCTCTCGCTGACCGGGCCGATCCTGACCATCCGGAAGTTCGCGGCGAACCCGTTCACCATCCGGGACCTGATTAATTTCGGAACACTCGACCCTCGGATCGCCGCCTACTTGAAGACCTGCGTCGAGCACCGGCGAAACGTCATCATCTCCGGCGGAACCGGCTCCGGCAAGACCACGCTATTGAACGTCCTTTCGGCGTACATTCCGCACGAAGAGCGCATCGTTACCATCGAGGATGCGGCCGAGCTGAAGCTCCCGCAGGAGCACATCGTCTCGCTCGAGGCCAAGCCGCCCAACATCGAGAACAAGGGCGCCATCCCGATCCGCCAGCTCGTGATCAACAGCCTCCGCATGCGGCCTGACCGGATCATCGTGGGCGAGTGCCGCGGCGCGGAAGCACTGGACATGCTCCAGGCGATGAACACCGGCCACGATGGCTCGCTCACAACCATCCACGCGAACTCGCCCCGCGACTGCCTCTCACGGCTCGAAACCCTCGTCCTGATGGCCGGTATGGAGCTGCCGGCCCGGGCCATCCGCGAGCAGGTGGCGTCTGCGATCAACCTGATCATCCAGATCGCGCGGCAGAGCGACGGGAAGCGCCGGGTCGTTTCCGTCACCGAGATCACCGGGATGGAGCAGGACATCATCACGCTGCAGGAGACATTCCGGTTCGAGCAGACCGGGCTCGGGCCGCAGGGCGAGGTCCTCGGCTCTCACAAGGCGGCCGGGGTGATACCGGCCTTTGTCCACGAGCTGCGCAAGCGCGGCCACAAGATCGACATGAACGTGTTCCGGACGAGCTAGCGAGTCCGGCGTGGAGGCACTGGGTGCTCGACCTTCGGATGATTCCCATCATGCTGTCGGCCGCGGGAGCTGCGGGCCTGTTCGTCCTGATCGGCTTCCAGTTGTTCAGCAGCGGCTGGCAGAGCTACGAAGAGAAGTACGTGAAGGGGTCGGGGCGGACGCTGGATGCCATGTACCTGACCATGCCCATCCAGCACCTTGTCTACCTGTCCTTTGCCTCCTCCGCGGTGATCGGGCTGCTGTTCGGTCTCGTGTTCGGCAGCATCGCGTGGGGCGTAATCGTGGGAGCGCTCGGATTCTCGTTCCCGGCGCTGGCGGTTCGCATCTTGAAACGGCGCCGGGATGCCCGGTTCCGCGTGCAACTGGTGGACGCGCTGATGAACGTCAGCAACTCGCTCCGGGCCGGCTTCAGCCTGCACCAGGCGTTTGAACTCGTCCAGCGCGAGATGTCGAATCCCATCAGCCAGGAGTTCCGCCTGGTCAACCAGGAGCTCCGGTTCGGCGCCAGCATGGCGGACTCGCTGGGCAACCTGGTGCTGCGGATGCCCAGCCAGGACCTCGACCTGGTCGTCACCGCGATCACCATTTCCCGCGATGTCGGCGGCAACCTGACCGAGGTGTTCGACAACATCGCCGACACCATCCGCTCCCGCCACCGGCTCTACGGCAAGATCCGGGCGCTCACCGCCCAGGGCAAGTTCCAAGCGGCGCTCATCTGCTCGCTTCCGGTGCTCATCGGCATCGCCGTCAACGCGATCAACCCCGCGCTGATGAAGCCGGTCTACCACACCATCTACGGGTGGGGGCTGATCGCCCTGATCGTGCTGCTTCAAGTGCTCGGCATCGTCACCATCCTGAAGATCGTCAACATCGACGTGTGAGGGCCGCGGTGGGCGTTTCGGAACAGGTAATGATCATCACGATCCTGGTCGCCGGCGCGGGCAGCGCCTTCCTTCTCGTCTGGGGGCTCCACCGCTTCCGAGCGGAGGTCGCCGAGGCGACGCACCTGGACGAATTGCGCCGCCAGAAGATCAAGTCGCCGCTGTTTCGGCTGCTCATCACGTTCGCCCGGCCGCTGGGTATGCTGGTGCGGTACTACGCGCTCCGCGCGGAGCAGCGGCTCGACGAGACCGGGCACCGGCCGACGCTGGTGTCGATTCGCGACCGGGCCGAACGCAACCTCATCGCCGCCGGCAGCCCGCACGGCATCAACGCGGACGAGTACCTTGGCCTTGTCCTGCTGTGCGCGCTGGGCGGGCTGAGCGTCGGCGGGTTGGCCATGGCGTCGACCGGCTGGACCATCCTTCTCGCCGGCGGTGTGATCTGCGGCACCCTGTGGCCCCTGGCGTGGCTGCAAGCTCAGACCCGGAAGCGGAAGACCCAAATCTTCCGGTCGCTTCCCTTTGCGCTGGACCTGCTGACGCTGTCGGTGGAGGCGGGGCTCGATTTCACTTCGGCGCTGGCCCGGATCGTGACGAAGGTCCGGGACACACCGCTGGGCGAAGAGTTCAGCGAGCTGCTCCGGCAGATCCAGATGGGGCAGCCCCGCGCCGACGCCTTGCGCCAGCTCGCCCGGCGCGTGGACATCGAAGAGATGACCAACGTGGCCGGCTCGCTGATCCAGGCGGACGAGCTGGGCGCCAGCATCGGCCCCATCCTTCGCATCCAGGCGGAGCAGATGCGAGTCCGCCGCGAGCAGATGGCGGAAAAGAAGGCCATGGAAGCGCCGGTCAAGATCCTGCTGCCCCTGATCCTGTTCATCTTCCCAACCGTATTCCTGATCATCCTGGGGCCGGTGGCCCTGAAGCTCCTGCAAGACTATAGGCTGCTGCCATGACCGCCCGCGCCGTCCGGGAACCCGACGGAGTGACCGTTATTGAACCGCTGCACGTCCCTCGCGGCCCCCGGGAGCGGATGCGCGGGTTACTGGGGTGGGCGTCTATCCCCGACGGCGAAGGGATGTGGTTCCCCAAGTGCCGGATGATCCACACCATCGGGATGAAGTTCGCCCTCGACTTGGTATACCTGAACAAGAAGCACGAGGTCCGCAAGGTGGTGGAGGGGCTGCGGCCCGGACGACTATCGGCTTGTTTGGGTGCGGACAGCGTGATAGAATTGAAATCCGGAGCTGCGAAGGAGCTGGGGCTGCGGCGCGGCGTCAAGCTCAGCATCGTCGAATAGCGGCTCCCGGCGAAACAGCCCCCACGGATGGCTCTGCCATGCCGATTGCGAAGTTGAGGATCGTCAACACGGAGTTCAGCGGCAGGGAATTCGTCCTGCCGCCGCACCCGGCGATCATCGGCCGCAGCGGGAGCAGCGACATCGTCATTCCGGATCAATCTGTGTCCCGACAGCACGTTCGCGGCGAAGTCCGCGACGGCCATTGCGTTCTGACCGACCTCGGCAGCCACAACGGGATCGTGGTGAGCGGCACGACCCTGCGCGAGGCGGTGGTGCCCAGCGGCGGCCGGTTCGAGCTGGGCGACGTGCTGTTCGAGTTTGTGGTAGAGCAGGAAGAGGCGCCGACTGCCGCGCCTCCGACTGCCGCGCCTCCGGCGCTGGCCGCGGAAGAGGACTACGCGCTGGTCGAGCCCGGCCTGCCACCGAGTGAGCGACCGGTCTACGTCGACGATGTGTTCGGGCCGGCGGTGATGGTGGAGGAGCCCGGCCCGGGTGAGGAGGAAAAGGCGGCGGTGGCCGGCGCCCGCGGCGCGGTCAGATACATCGTCGTGGTCGCGCTGATCCTTGCCATTGGCGTCGTGGCTTGGCACATGGCCGGCGGGGGACCGGCCGAGCCGGCCGTCAAGCCGGTCATCGTCAAGGCAGGCGAACGGAAGGTGATCGATTTGGGCCTGGGGACGCGTACGTCGGGCGGCAGACTGGTCACCTATGTCAACGAGAGAGAGGTGTACCAGAGCTTCGTCTACGAAGATCCCAGAGGCGAAGACATCGCCTTGTTCGAGCTGGATCCCACCGGTTTTATGGCGACCGTTGAAGGGGTCGACCTGGGCGAAACGGACGTAAAGGTGTACGGTCGGCGCGGCCGCAAGGCCATCGTCCGGATCCTGGTGAGGGGCATTGTGCCGCGGCCGCCCGGTGAAGAGGAACTGACCCCGCAACAGCGCCTCGCCAAGGCGAGCCTCCTGATTGCAGGCGGAGAGGCGGCTCTGACCAGAGGTGACCAGCACCTGTATCAGGCGATGAAGCAGTTCAAAGACGCACATATCGTGCTGGACCCCATTCAGGATGCCGAGGGGGCCGCGGAGTATCGCAGAGCCTACGATCTCTACGTGGAGACGCAGGCCAGACTCAACGGACAATTCGAAGGCATCAAAGCCAAAGTGATGATCCACTACAAAGACCGCGACACCCGGAGCGCGGCCAAGGCGATGGAGAAGCTCCGACACTTCGTGCCCGACGAAGACGACGAGAGAAACCAGCAACTGGCCATCATCTTCCAACGGATGCTCCGGAAGATGCGGCGGGGAGGCGGATAGCACGATGAGATTCTGGTCAGACGAAGAAGGCGTTCGACGGTACTACCCGCTGCGCGAGGGCAGCGTGCTCTTTGGCAGGCATCCTTCCTGCCACATCGTCATCCCGGGCCGGAACGTCTCCAAGCAGCATCTCCAGTGCTACGTCCAGAACAACGTGGTCACCATCCGTGACCTCGGGAGTTCCAACGGCACGACCGTCAATGGCAGCCCCGTCACCTCGTGCGTCCTCAAACACGGTGACGAGCTCGCGCTGGGCGGGTATCGGCTTGTCCTCGACGTCACGGCGGACGCGCCCGCGGCCCCGCCGCCGGACCCCTACGCCGCGCAAGCCACCTTCGACTACGAGCCTACCCAGAGCCCGAAGCCCGAGGACACCGTTGCGCCGACCGAGCGCCAGCAGGAGATCTCGTTCCAGAAAGAGCCCGGGCAAGACGACACGCCCGCCGACGGGACGTTTGTGCCGCAGGCATACGCTCCCCAGTCGCTCCAGCCGCAGGTGGTCGCCCGTGACGGCCACATGTACCTGCGCGACCCGAGAACGAACCGCGAGATGGAGATCGTGCCGCGCGGTGCCGGCGCCCAGACCGACCTGAGCGGCTACTACGCCGAGCGCGAGGCCGCCGAGAAGAAGAAGAACACCTACCTGATTGGCGGGGCGATTGCTGTCGGCCTGCTGATGATTGTCGTCCTCGCCTTGACCTCCGGCCCGCAGGACGACCGGCCCGACAACCGCGAGCCCGTGTTTCCGCGGACCCGGTACAACGAGATTGCCGAGCAGAGCATCGACCTGATGAAGGCCGGCGAGTTCGCGAAGGCCATCAAGGAACTGAAGGAGGCGGACAAGGGACGTTCCACGTACCGGGTCGCCGCCATGCTTCTCGCCATCGCCGAGGAGTGGGAGAAGTCCGGCAAGAGCTACGAGGAGTTCAACTGGCTATCCGTCGAGTCGACGCTGGGCGACCTCATCGCCAACCGGTGGTCCACCACCAAGGTGGTCAATTTCGCCAAGGGGCGCAGGCAGTGGACCCGCAACCGGCAGCGCCAGTTGCAGGTCGTCCGTAAGGCGCTCCAACTCATTGCGGCGGGCGAGCCGGAGAAAGCTCTGGAGGAGTTCGCCAAGCTGCCGCTCGACAGCCCGGTTCGCCAGGAGCAGGAGCCGCAGGTCCGGGCCGCGACGCGCGCCTGTTTCCGAAAACGCATGCGCCAGGGGAAGCTGGCCTTGGACGGGCAGGACTGGGACGGCGCCATCGCCCACTACCGGGCCGCCTCGCAGTATGCCTCGGCCGCCGACGGGGCCGAGATCGAAAGAGGGATCACCTACGCAGAAAAGCAGAAGAAACAGGACCAGATCCTGAGCGACGCCAACGTTATGCACCGCGAGGACACGATCAGCTCGCTCAAGGGGGCCCTCCGGCTCCTGGACCGAATTGACGATACCGGCCCGCTCGCCGATCGCAAGCGAACCCTGAGAAACAAGATCCTCCAGCGGCTGGACCAGATCGCCCGAGAGGACAAGGTGCGGCTGGCGCGAGCTTACTACGAGGCCGGACGCGGACCGGAGGCCATTCAACTCGTCACCCGCAGCTCGCTGACGGAACTGTACTCACTCCGATCGACAATCGAACGGGTGATCAAGCTCGCCGAAGACGCTGAGAAGGCCCTGAAGAAGAAGGATTACAACCTGACCAAGACCCTGTGGCTCCAGTTGGCGCAGGAAGAGACCTCGACGAAGAACGCCTACTACAAAAGGGCGATGGTCAAACTCGACGAGTTGAAGCAGAAGGCCAAAGACATCGCGCTTCACTACAATGCGCTGGGGGACGCGGCCCTGCGCAAGGACGACCCGGCGGCGGCAAGAAAAATGTATCGGGGGGCGCTGAAGTGGGACCCGCACGCCGTCGTCGGCAAGGACGGGCTCCGCAATCTGCTCCACATCGCCCAGGTGACCTACAGCCGCGCCGTCGACCTGCGCTACAACGGCGAGAAAGACAAAGCCATCCAGGCCTTCGAAAAGGTGCGCCGCTATGCGGAAGAGGGAGGCAAGCTCCATCAGGATGCGACGCGCCACCTGGGCGAATTGAGAGCAGGGAAGTAGCGCCGACCTCCCCCCTGTCAGAACAAGCCTGCTGGATTCCCGTTTTCGGTTGCGCAACACTTCGGCCAAGTGAAGAAACGGACAGGGGGCTGCTGAAGAAGTCCGATGCCAGCCCCGAAGGGGCGTAATGTGACAGCCCAGGGCAACGCCCTGGGTAACGGCGAGCGAACAAATGGTCAGCCCTGTAGGGGCGGAATAGAACGTCCATTTCGCCCCTACAGGGCTGGCGACGCATTGTGACCCGGTACCTGGGGCGTTGCCCCAGGCTATCCAATCTCGCCCCTTCAGGGCTCAACCAGCGCATCAAGCAATAGCCCGCCCTTGCAGCACCAGCACCCCACTTGGCTGAATCGCTGCTCGGTTGCGAGTTCTGGCAAAACGCTGGGACGGACATTCTTGTCCGCCATTGGGCAGGCAAGAATGCCTGCCCCACCAGGATCATGTTAGAGGTCGTTAACGCCCGCGCCGCGAAGAACGTCCCCGGACGGGTCAGGGGATCACCTCGGGCCCTTTGCGGATTGCCCGCTGGCCCAGGCGGCGCCGGTAGAGCGGATCGGACTGATAGAACAGCGGGAACGTCACGATCTCCGCGATTCCCATGCAGAACCTGACGACGCCGTTGCCAATGCCCTCAAAAGTGCCGGCCACGAGTGCATAGCTCGCATCGTCCCGTTCCCCCATCATCCGGGCCACGGTGGCCGGGACGTCGAGGGGCGAAACAACCACGTTGGTGAGCCCGCGGCCGATTTTCACAAACGGCACCGCCCCCGGGTTGCGCGTCCAATGGTCTTCGGGAATCTCCTTGGTCGGCTCCAGCGTCCCACAGCCGGAAACCAGTAGTCCGAGACAAGCCACGAGAATGGGGGATCTCATCAGCCGTATCCTCGCCCCACAGGCCGGTTCAATAGAAGAAATATGCGCTGCTCGAGCCGATCGCGCTCTTCGCCATCACCTGGAATCGGAGGTCCTGCCACTCCTTCCAACGGACCGACTGAT
>CAZDHT010000260.1:0-7377 GCA_964505325.1 uncultured Planctomycetota bacterium
GCGTACAGCCGGGCCAGCAGTTTCCTTCCGGCGCTCATCGTGCCCCTCGCCAGTTCATCCCTGTCGATTATACGGCGTTGATAACGTTCGGACAACACCGCACGCCGGGTGCGATGCGAGGGGGGCGCGGCCTTACGAGCCGGCGCGGCGCTTCCCTTTGGCCTTGCGGCGTTTGCGCAAGAGGCGTCGGACCAGTTGGAGCACCAACACGGGCGGGAAGAAGATGGCGCGGGTGCGCTCGAACCGGGCGAGACGCTTTCGATCCTGCGCCGAAACCTGCCCGCGCGACAGCCTCTCCTTCATCTTGAGCACCCCCGCCCGGTCGAACGCCCCGAGCACCAAGACCCAGAACCGGCGGAAGGGGAGCCACCGCGGCAGTTGCATGGCCGAAGCAAAATCCACGATGTAGACCCGCGCTCCCTCTGCGATCAGAAAGTTGTTCTTGTTGCGCAGGTCCAGGTGGACGAGGCCGCGCCGGTGCAGTTCGTCAATGAGGCGGAAGCATTCGTCGTAGAACGGGTCTTTCAGCCTGGCGACCCTGTGCTTGTACCGCCGTGGCGGCATGCCGTCGACGTACTCCACCAGAAAGGCGTCCTTGTCGAGCAGGCGGTATGCGCGCGGCACGCCCTGGACGTCCTCCAGCGCTTTGTACAGCTTGAACTCGCGGCGGATAAGGTACCGGCCCACGAAGAAGCGGAACAGCAGATTGCGGTCATGCACGTCCTTGAGGATGGCGCGATGGCCGTCGACCTCGACGATCTTCACTCGCGCATCGCGCCACTTGGGCCGGCCGATCTCACGGACGACGTACTGGCCGATGTTCTCTCGTGACAGGTTCTCGAACACGCATCGCCCCGACCAGCAGTGGTGAAAAATCAAGAGAGGATACTTCCAGAGAAGCGTCCCCTCCCGGCGTCTTTACTGCACTTACTGCGCCAGCAGCCCGATGCCCTTCAGCATGTCACGGAACTGCTCGGCGTTGACCGCCGCATGGCCCGCGTGACAGTTGTTGAAGAAGACGTATGCCGATTCCGTGATGTCGTCCAGCTTCTTCACCTTCGGCTGCCATTCCTCCAACTCCTCTTTCGAGTAGAGGTAGTTGTAGCGTTCTTTTGCGTCGCCGCCGTACCACTTCCCTTTGTCGCGGCTGTGGAAGCGGACGTATGCGGTGTCCGTGGTCGCCTCGGCCACGGGCGGCATCAGGCCCAGCTCGTAGGGCTCGTCCACGCAGCAAAACCCGACCCCCAGCCCGCGGAGCAGATCGAGCGTCGACATCTTCGACCAGTTGCGGTTCCGGAACTCGACGATCACGTTGTAACCGGTGAAGTCCTCGGCAAGCTGCTTCAGGTACTCGCGGCTGGCCGGCTCGTTCCGGAACGAGTACGGAAACTGCGCCAGCACCCCTGCCAGCAGACCCGCCTGTCGCGCCGGCTCGATGCCCTCTTTGAACGGCTTCGCCGCCTCGCGGTTGCGCGCGTGGGTCGTCTCCGAGTTGGCCTTCACGAACAGCCGGAACCCCTCCGGCAGCTTCCGCATGATCCCCTCGACCGTGCGGATCGAGGGCAGCCGGTAGTACGTGAAGTTCAACTCGAGGGTCTTGAACCGCTGGGTGTAGAGCGTGAGCATGCCGCGGCTGTCCGTGCCCGGCGGATACCACGCGCCCACCCAATCCCTGTAACTGTACCCCGACGTGCCGACGTAGATCATCTTCTCCCTTTCGTCTTGTCAGCGGGGAGAATTCTAACCCCGTTCATCGGCTCGGTCAAGCAAAGGGGGCCGCGAATGTGAAATGATGTATCAGCACGTTGCCGCAGCGTCGTTCATGCGGTATCATGTACGCGGCTTCGAGGGATTGGCATGAAGGCGGCCTTCTGCATCTTATTTGCGTTGTGCCTGGCGGTCGTTCCGGCGTCTGCTGCCGAGAAAGGGCGCGAGGCTAAGCTCCACATGCAGGATGGCGGGGTGCTCGACGCCGTCGTGCTGGGGTACTCGGACGGGAAGCTGCGGTTTGCGACCTCCGGCGGCACGCGTTCGGTCGAGCTGGCCAAGGTGGACAAGATCGTGTTTGGCAAGGCGGTCGGCGAGGCCGCTCCGCCGCGCCCGCCGCCGGTGATCCACGTCCCCACCACCAAGCCGGCGACCCCTGGCCCCACCCAGGTGGACCCGCGCAAGGTCGCGGAGTTCTTCCGGTGGATCGGCCGGCTCCGCATCTACACCGACCTCGAGAAGCGAACCGACCGGTTCAGAGACTCCGGCCTGCTCAAGGAACACGAGTCGAGGCTCAAGACCAAGCTGGCCACGGCCCCCGTCCCGAGCGAAGCGAACAAGAATGTCCGGCTCGCGCTCCTGATTATCAAAGTGGCGCAAGGCAAACGGCTGGAAGCGCTGCTGGCTCTTGCCAAGCTGAAGAAGGAGTATCCCAACGATCCGGGCCTGCAGAAGCTGACGCTGGGCGTGCTTATCCGGGCGGTCGAGCGGTCGAAACGCCACCCGCTCCGCAGGCCGCCTCCCCGCCTGAGGCCACGCCTGGACCCCGGGGCCGCGCGCCCCGGCCCCAAACGCCTCCGCCCCGAATCGCGGCCGCTCCCGGAGTAGCCCCCAGGGCGTTGCCGGTTGCAGGAGCGCCAGCCCCCCAGAACCTCAGGCCTGCGCGAAATCAATGTCGCACGTGGGACATTCAATTCGCGCCCCCAGGACCTCACCAGTGATCCCCGCGTGTAACGAAAAGGAAGACGAGGAAAAACGACGCTGACTGCGTCGGCGCACTCAGTCCCGCTTTCTTCGCCGCTGTTCTTTGTGGCCTTCGCGCTCTCGCCGCTGGCGGGCAAGCTTCGTGGCGAGTGAGCTCAGCCCAAGATCGCCTTCAGGTCCTCGTCCGGTGTGCTGATCGGCATGATGTTGAACTTCTCGACGAGCACCTTCAGCACCGGGGGTGTGACGAAAGCGGGCAGCGTTGGCCCGATGCGGATGTCCCGGATGCCCAGGTGCAGGAGCGTCAGCAGGATGGCCACGGCCTTCTGCTCGTACCACGAGAGAACGAGCGAGAGCGGCAGGTCGTTCACCCCGCAATCGAACGCATCCGCCAGCGCCAGCGCGATCTGCACGGCCGAGTAGGCGTCGTTGCACTGGCCCACGTCGAGCAGCCGCGGAATCCCGCCGATGTCGCCGAAGTCCAGCTTGTTGAACCGGTATTTGCCGCAGGCGAGGGTGAGGATCACGCAATCGTCGGGGACCTTCTGCGCCAGCTCGGTGTAGTAGTTGCGGCCCGGCTTGGCGCCGTCGCAGCCGCCAATGAGGAAGAAGTGCTTGACCGCGCCCGCCTTGACCGCCTCGATGACCTTGTCCGCCACGCCCAACACCGCGTTGCGGGCGAACCCGACCAGGATGGTCTTGTCCTCACCGTCCTCGCTGAAGCCCTCGGCCGCCAGCGCCGCATTGATCACCGGCGCGAAATCACGGTCGCTGATGTGCGTCACCCCCGGCCACGCCACCAGGCCGCTGGTGAAGATGCGCCCCTGGTAGCTCTCCTGCGGCTTCTGGATGCAGTTCGTCGTCATCAGCACCGCGCCGGGGAACTCGGCGAACTCCCGCCGCTGGTCCTGCCACGCGCCGCCGTAGTTGCCGACCAAGTGCGCGTACTTCTTGAGTTCGGGATACGCGTGGCAGGGGAGCATCTCGCCGTGGGTGTAGATGTTGATGCCCTTGCCTTCGGTCTGCACCAGCAGCTCCTCGAGGTCCTTGAGGTCGTGGCCGGAGACCACGATGGCCTTGCCTCTGACGGGGGTGACGCGGACCTGCGTCGGCTCGGGGTGGCCATAGGCGTCGGTGTTCGCCTTGTCGAGCAGTTCCATCACCTTCAGGTTCAGCTCGCCGACGCCGAGCGCGCCCCCGGCCAGGGCGTCGACATCCGTCGGATCATCCGCCAAGCCGCTCAGGCACTGGTGGAAGGCGGCGTAGACGTGCTCATCTTTCCGGCCAAGGATCTGGGCGTGGTCGGCGTAGGCGGCGGCGCCCTTGAGGCCGAAAAGAATCAGGTCCTGGAGGCCGGCGACATCGTCGCCCACGGCCGCCCTCCGCGCCTCGATGCCGATCTTCTCCGCTTGCGCCACCAGCCCGTCGAGATCCGCCGCCGGCACGAACGTCGCCGGGCCGGACAGGTCCTCCGGCGCGTCGCAGGCGGTCTCGTACAACGCCTTCGCCTTCTCACGCACCTCGACCGCCTTGCGGATCAGGCCGGCGAGCCGGTCGGGATCGAAGTTCACGTTCGTCACCGTCGAGAACAGCGCCTCGATCACGAACACGTCGGCCTCGCGATCCGCGGCGCCCGTGGCGCGGGGGCGGTGAGCGTATTGCGCGATGCCCTTAGCCAGATGGACCAGCACGTCCTGCAGCGCCGCCACCGTTGGATCCTTCCCGCACACGCCTTGGACCGTGCATCCGGCCCCCTTTGCCGTCTGTTCACACTGATAGCAAAACATACTCAGCCCTCCTAGCTTTCCCCCCCGGGATTCTATTGGCTTTTCCCGGCGCGGAGCATGGCGAGAAACATCTTGAACCGCTTCGGCGCTGCGACCGCGTGCGGGACGTTCGCCGGCATCACGACGAACTCACCCGCGCCGGCGCGGACGGTTTCGCCGCCGATGACGAGCTCGGCCTCGCCGTCGAGCACGTGCACGAAGGCGTCGAACGGCGCCGAGTGCTCGCTCAGCCCCTGCCCGGCGTCGAACGCGAAGAGCGTCAGTGTGCCCGCGTCGTTGTCCGCGATCGTCCGGCTCACGATCGAGCCCTCGGCGTACTCGACCAGGCCCGCCAGGTCGACCGCCACAGCCGCGGGGACGTTGGCTTCTGATGTCTTCCCGCCCATTACTCCGCCCCTTTCAGCAGCCCGGCCTCGCGGTGTTTCCCCGCGATGGCGTCCGCCAGCTCGTCCAATGCCCTGAAATCCTCCTCGCGCGGGGCGCCCTTGATCATCACCGGCGGCACGATGTCAAGCTTGAGCGACTTGACCAGCTCTGCCACGTTCTCGACCGCCCTCGTGGCCCAGCCGTGCGAGCCGATGACCGAGCCGAACCGGGCCTTCGGCCGCAGCGCGTTCGCCAGGTACGCCGCGTAGACGACCTGGGGATGCGGCCCGGTGAAGACGGTCGGCGTACCGATCACGATGGTCGCCGCGTCGACCAGCGCCATGGCCAACGCGCCCAGGTCCACGTCGGCAAGGTTGAACCGCTCCACGGTGACGCCCCGCTCGGTCAGCGCCTCGGTCAGGTGGTCGACCATCTGCCGTGTGCTGTCGTGCATCGAGACCCACGGGATGACCGCCACGTTCTTCGGCGTGTCCGAGGTCCAGTCGCGGTAGGCGTCGACGATGAACGCGGGCCGCCGATGGATCGGGCCGTGGCTTGGGCAGATGACCGCAATGTCGTATCCGTCGAGCTTCACGAGATGCTTCTGGATGAGCTTGTGGAACGGCATCATGATCTCGGCGTAATAGCGCTTGGCCGCTTCGTACACGCGGCCCTCGTCCGAGACGTCGAGGTCGTTGCCGGCCAGGTGCGAGCCGAACAGGTCGCAACTGAACAGCACCTTGTCCTCGCGGAGGTACGTGACCATCGTCTCCGGCCAGTGCACCCAGGGCAGGTGGATGAACTCGAGCGTCTTGTCCCCCAGCGACAGAGTCTCACCGTCGTCGACGGTCTGGATCCGGTCCTCGGCGACGTGCAGCTCGTCGATAAGCAGCAGCTTGCACTTCGGCGTGCACAGCACCACCGCTTCGGGGAACTTGTCGAGCACCGCCGCGATGCTGCCGGCGTGGTCCTGTTCCGCGTGATTCGCGACCAGGTAATCGAGCCTTCCGACGCCGCCCAGCTTCGTGAACAACTCGGCCTCGAACGGCGGATCGACCGTGTCGATCAGCGCCGTCTTCTCGCTGCCCTCGACCAGGTACGCGTTGTAGCTGGTCCCGTCGGGCAACGGGATCAGCGCGTCGAACAGGCGGCGGTCCCAATCGACCGCTCCAACCCACGATACACGTTCAGTGATTGTTCTGGGCTTCATTGTCAGGTCCTCCATTGCCGCGGTGGTGTGGCGCCGGCCAGTGCCCGAGCCGCGACCGCGGTGGCTCGGTAGGCCGGCACGCACTCGCCGCAGCCGCTGCATTTCTCTTCATCGATCTTGACGATCTTCCTGCATGTGGTCATCGCCTGCTCCGGTACACGCCGGTCAGATCCGTCAGCCGGGTCTTCGAAAAATACCGTCGGACCTCCCTGTTCACTTTCTTCAGCAGGTCGCCGAAGATGCACTTCCTGCCGCCGCAGATGCGGGTGCTCAGCAGGCAGTTGTCCGCCTTGAGCGGCCCTTCGATCTGCTCGTAGATGGAAAGCAGCGTGGACCGCTCCGCGCCGGGCCGGACGGCAAAGCCGCCCCTCGGGCCGCGGGTCGCCCTGACAAACCCCGCCCGGGACAGCCGCTGGAGCACCTTGGACAGGTGTGCCTCCGACACCTTGAGCTGCGTCGCGATCTCGCGGTTCGACAGCAGCCTCTCCGGGCTGGCGGCGAGGAGAACCATCGCGTGCAGGCCGATCGATGCGGCGTCCGACACCCGTAAGACACTGGCCATTTCAGTGACCTCCTATCAGAAATTATGGTATTAGAATACTATAATCCCCTCCCATGTCAAGCAGAAACTCGCAGAAGAAATTGGGGACTCCTCACTTGCGGCGCATCGGGCCGCGCAGCAAGTGGTAAGATTTTCGACCCACGTGGGTCAAAAAAGTCACCAGCCAGGGAACAGCGGGAACTGCGCCGGCGCGCGGGACGGCGGGCCCTGCAGTGAGCCCTCCGAGTACTCGCATCGCCTCCCTGAGCGACACCCAGCGACCCCTCCGCAGAACCAGACTTCAGCAATTCAGCAATTGCGCAATTCACAAATTCAGAAAGTCCTGAAGTCACCCCATGGCCGCCCATCATCTCTTGTGTGACTGTAACACTCCAGCCAAGTGGGGTGTCGACAGCAAATGCGCCTGCAAAAAGCAGTGACAGGCTGGCAGCAAAGCTGCCGCGGGAGTTTGCAGAGCAAACTCCCGCCGTTCCGAAGGAACGGCACGTTTCCGCTCTCCGCCTGCGGCGGATCGCGCCGCTGCCGCTGGTGCCAGCCTGCCCGCCGAAGCGTCGGCGCAGGCGGGTCACCGTTTTTCGCACCCCGCGGGGTGGCGAAACGCCGGCGGAAAACGGGGACTCGTGCTGCGTAGCGAAGCTACTTCGCAGAGCAGTACTGCCACTCGCTGCCTGCCCGACGCAGGCGGGGCTGTCCCCGCTTTCCGTCTTCACTTGGCTGAAGTGATAATAAATAGAGGCGGCCTCGATCAGCGAGTAAACTCG
>CAZDHT010000261.1:0-7362 GCA_964505325.1 uncultured Planctomycetota bacterium
GGATGTCGAGCGCCTCCGGCTCGAAGTCCGGTGCCACGATAAGGTCGGACACCTCCATGTTCAGCACCTTGGCGAGCGAGACGTCGACAGTGTCGCTGACCGCGGCGACGTCGCCGAACGAACTCATCCGGTCGCCGGCGCGGGCGCGAATGTAGGCGATGGCGACGGGCGAGTAGTCCTCGTCGCCGAGCATCTGCGACGCCCGGAGCGCGTCGGTCAGCGGCCGGGCGATGGCGGCGCCGGCCGGGCTGACGTGCTTGAACGACGCGGCGCTGGGCAACCCGGTCGCCTTCTTCAACGCGTGGACGAGCTGCCACGAGCCGAGCGCGTCGAGCATGTTGATGTAGCCCGGCGTGCCGTTGAGGAACTTGAACGCGTCGTCCGGCACCTCCAGCGTCGCGGGCTTCTGATGCGGGTTGCATCCGTACTTCAGTTCCATCTCCGTCTCCTCCGTACCTGCTCGGTGAGCGTTCGCCCAACAAAAAACGCCCGGGCCGCGAGACTCGGGCAGCCCAGGCGAACGGCGTCGTTCTCGTCCCGCGCTTCCCCGTGGTCAGTTCCACGCACGTCGCCAGTCACACGGGCCGACTCAGCTTGTCGCGCGAAAACATACCCCGTTGCACGCCGCGTGTCAAGCGTTTGCACGGCGCGGCCGCTCGCGGCTGAGCAAGGCCGGGACGAATCCGCCCAGAAGGGCTCCCGCAACGAGCGCCACGCCGATCAGAACCGCCGCGCTGCCCGCGCTGACGGGCCGCTTTCCCGTCAGCGGGTACACCGCGGCCCAGTAGAAAAGGAGCAGGGCCAGGTTGGCACAGGCGGCCGACACCAGATACCGCAGCCAGCGAGAGCGGCGAGCCAAGAGGCGCGTCAGACACTCGACGAAGGCCCCCACAATCAGCACGCCCAGAATGCGAAGCGGCAGCGGCCCGACGGTCCCCGCGGTCTTCGCCGACGGGAAGAGGATGGGCGTGAACACGCTGTGCAGCAGGCCGAGTACCGCGCAGCAGAACAGTGCGGCGCCTGGCTTTCGGGCCCAGCGCGCCGCCAGAAGGGCGCACAGGACGATCAGCGGGCCGTACAGAGCGCAGATGGCGCTCCCCGGCCCCGGCAAATGGAGAACCCCGTGTGTGATCCGGGACAACACGCCGCCGGGAAATAGAGCAATCAGCGCGACTGTCCCGGCCAGTCCCACGGCTACACAGGCCACGGAATCTGACGCCATCCAGACCTGCGCCGCTCGTCCCGGCTCGTCTCGGGTGTCGTCCGTCATGATTCCTTCCTCATCAGGCGCTGCTCCCCCTGGACCGTGCGCGGGCCGTGCGGCGCGTGTCAGGTCTCTCCATCCGGCGCCGGGGCGCGAAGCACAAGCGAGGTCGCGAAGTGGACGAATCCGACGCTGTGCGCGGCCGCGACGGAGGCGGCGTTATCCGGCCGGCAGACGTAGTACGCCTCGCCGCCGCGATGCCACCTTCGCCGCCTGCGGCTCGAGATTGCTCTCCGTCACCGGTTCCTCCTCCGTTCCCATTCCAGTCAAAATCAACCCCGACGCCACAAGCGCCTATTACACAACCGCTTACAACCCTGCTCGGTGCCAGGCACCGAGCTTCCGAGCTTGGGCACCCGGGCACCGACCTCACTCCTTAATCCGCCAGACGTGGATGGCGGGGACGGCTTCGTAGCGGGACGAGTCGCGCTCGCCGCGAAGCTGCGCGATGTAGACGAGCCGATTCGTCGGGTCGTAGCCGATGCCCGCGGTGAGAAACGCCCTGTCCGGCTGGAACCAGGTCTTGGTCAGGTCGATCTTTTCGGACGGCCGCGGCTGGTGCGGCTTCATCTCGCCCTTGACCACCCTGACCAGCGTGTCGGGATCATACAGCCGGACCTCGGGCCGGTACGGATCGCAGTGGTAGCCCTTGGACCCCGATGCATCGCCCGGCCGGCCGACCCCGTAGTAGACCTCGCCGAGGCTCTTGCGCCCGCAGAACATGACCGCGTACTTCGTGCCGGTGTCGATGAAGGCGACGCCGCGCCACGCGTCGCACGGCCGCCACATCTCGTCGCGCGTGCCCTTGCTGTGCGGGAACTGCATGAGCGTGATCGCGTCGCCGGGCTTCTTCGGTTCGTAGGCATAGAGGCCGGGACCGCAGTTGCTGGAGCCGGTGCCCTGTGCAACGTTGAACCCGGTGAGGAACCGCCGCCCGCCGAGATGCACCTCCGCCCACCATTTCGGCGCGGTGGTGATGTGCCCGGCGCAGCGGTGCGGGCCGATCTTCATCGTGTACGGCTCGATGACCGTCTCCCACGTGCCGTCGGGCTTCCGCTTCGCAGCCATCTTGTGCGGATAGTTCTTCACCTCGGAATCGACGTGGTACCACAGGCTCCAGCTCATATGGAGCAGGTCGCCGTCCCACCACAGGCCGCGCCAGTTCTCGGCGCGTTTCGGGAACACGTTCTTCTTGCCGCTGGTCGGGTCGGAGAACTTGCCGAGCTGTTTCCCCGCGGGGAGTTTCCGCGTGTCGTACGTCCCGTCCTTCTGCTTGTCCTTCTCGCCGAGCTTCTTCGGCGGGACAATGCTGAACTCGCCGACCAGCCCGTCGTGGCCGGGGATCATGATCGAGCCGGGGAAGCCGTCCTTCCCGCCGCCCGGATCGCCCTTCGGGTTCCAGCACATCGTGTCCTTCGAGTAGCCGTACCGGTCGCCGTACTGCCGGGTCGAGATGCGGCGCGGGGCGCTGAACGCGCCAAGGTACTCGAAGTCCGACCACTTCAACAGTTCACGCTTCCCCGTCTCTGCGGGCGCAGCCGGCTCTTGGGCTGCGCATCCGACCGCAACGGCCATACAGGCGAGCAGCGATAACACGCGGGCCACAGCCAATTCCGTCTTCTTCATCTCCGGGCTCCCTTCGGGTGAGTGTCGTGTTCGGGATTCTAGCAAAAGTCGGGTGCCTGCGCCACACGCAGACGCCGCCGCAAAAGCAGTTGGTTTCTCCGCCGCCGCACGCTATCCTCGTAGGGCGTTGAATCTACGCGGTCCTCAGTTTGCAGGGAGTTCGATAATGGCCAAGGGCAAGTTCGGTGCGAAGTGCGAGCCGGTCAGCCTGGCGCGGCGGTTCAACTGGCCGCGGCGGGTCAAGAAAGATGAATGGTGGCGGAAACTCCTCCTGTCGGGGAAGCGTGCCTGTCACCTTCAAAAGACCGATGTCACTGTGTACCAACGGCTTACGGAGCCAGCCTGCAATTCGGCCGCGGCTTCCGTGGGCCTTCGTGTCCTTCGCGCTCTTCGTGGTGAATCCTAGAGCCGGTCGAGCAGCTCGCGTAGACCGTGGATGGCATCGGCGTTCTTGCCGGTTCGATCGATCAGGACGGCCTCCATTCCAATCGCGCGGGGCCCGGCGATGTCCCAGCGCGGGTCGTCGCCGACGAAGAGGCTGCGGTCGGCGTTGACGCCGAGCTTCTCGAGAATCAGGTCGAACGGCTGCCGGGCCGGTTTGCGCCAGCCGCAGTCGCAGCAGAAAACAGCGGCGTCGACGGCGCTCAGCAGGCGGTGCCGGTCCAGCTCCTCGCGCCACAAGATGGACGGGCTGCCCCAGGGGGTGTTGGACAGGATGCCGGTCCGCAGGCCGCGCTTGCGCAGGCTATGCAGCGTCGGGAGCACATCGTCGTGGCGTCTGGCCAGCGCGAAGATCGGCTGCATGAAGAGCCGGCACATCGCGGGCGCCACATCGGCTTCCAGGGCGGCTCTCTCGAGACTGAAGATGCGCACGAGGCGCTCTTCGAGCGGCACCACCCGATGTTCGCCACTGTCGATGCGCTCTTCGGAGCGGACCCGCTCCGCCAAGGAGCCGGCGTCGCCCTCGAAAAGCCCCTTGCTGTTCAGGTAGGCGGCCACCTCGGCGATGCACTCCTCCCGGATCGCCGGCCACTGGTCGCGCGTGTAGTACCACACCAGCGTGTTGCCATAGTCGCAGATAACAGCGTCGTACGTCTTCTTCAATGTGCCTGTCACCTTTAACAAACGGATGTCGCTATATATCAGCGCGTTAGGGCGCCGTCATGCAATTCGATGCCCGTAGAACTCCATGAGCAGGGCCGGAGCTGACGATCCCGAAACCCAGGTCTTCATGCCTCGATCGCGTGCCGCGGACGCCTGTGCGGAACTTCTTCTCCATTCGGGCAACGAAGCGCGGTTCGCCGACGAAGTACCTCGTGGCGAGCGAGACGGCCGACCGCTCTGCTTCTTCCGCCAGAAGCTTCGCGTAGGACGCATACCGCGCGCGAGCATTGCGGCCGCTGGCAAGATACAGTGGATGCAAGTCGAGCGCCGCGGTGTCTTCGTCGCGAACCGCGCGGTGGCCGCACCACCGGTACTCGAGCGGCGTTGCGACCATTTTCGCCCGCACGGGATTCAGGTCCAAATAGGCCATACAACGCCAGAAATAGCTGTTTTCCTCGATGATGGCGCTGCGGAAGCGCCCCTCCCACAGGTGGCCGTGCCGGCCGGAGAGCTTGTTGAAGCGCCTGCTGAACGTCGTCCCAAGCCAGTGCATCATTCTCGAGAGCGTATCCGCCGCTCCAACCTTGAACAGCAGATGGACGTGGTTCGTCATCAGGCAGTAGTTGTACAGAGCTACCCGGAACTTTGCCCGGGCCTGTTGGAGGACGTCGAGGAACAACTCAAAAGAGGGCACGGTGAAGAGGAACTCGCGATTGTTGCAGCGCGTTGTGATGTGGTGCACGGCGTGCGCATAAGAGAAGCGCGGCAGTCTGGACATGAGCGATCCTCACTACAAGAATACAATCATCTGCACCGAATTGCAAGGCGACGCTGTAACTACTTGCGCCGCAGAGCATTCTGTCTTGTAAAGGTGACAGGCACCGGCACCGGGCACCGGCACCGGGAACAGCGTCGCAGCGTCGTACTTCACCGCCTTCGTTCTCTCCTGAAAACGATGGGCTTGACGGCCGGCTCCATAGGGATCGCGACCGAGGTCACGCGGCCCGTCCTGCCGGTGCGGAACGTCGCCTCCCATATGGGGACGCCCGCCATGATCCTGCTCATCCGGAACACGTCGCCATCGTGGTGGACAAGCGGCGAGCGGGCGCCGTGGTACTCCAGCATCAGCCCGCGTCGCTCGCGGCAGACAACGACCCGGCCGTAACCGGCATTCGCGTATTCGCCCACGTACTGCGCGAGTCGATGCGAGGGTCGGCGCTTGCCCCGGCGGCGCCGGGGCTTCTTCTGCTCGGCGGCCGCCTTTTTCTCGGCTCGGTTCATCCGCGCGGTCCATGGGATCGGATCGAGCCCGAGCATGCAGTCGAGCAGGTGGAGCGGAACCGCCGTGATGAGCGGCGACGAACTAACGTTGGTCAGCACGACCACGCCGATCTTCTCGCGCGGCAGGAACGATGTTCGCGAATTGAAGCCCACGAACGACCCGGTGTGGCCGATCCACCGCCGCCCGCGGTACGGCTGCACCGTCCAGCCCATCGCGTACGCCGGATCCAGCAGCTCCGGATGCTCGCCGGAATCGGGCACCACCATCTGTGGCCGGTGGATCTCGCCCAGGTTCTTGGCGCTGATGATCTGCCGGCGCCCGATCTTCCCGCCGTTCATCTGGAGCCCGAGCCACCGGCACATGTCGAGCGCGGTCGAGACGAGACCCCCCGCCGGGGCCACCGGCCCGTACAGCGAGACGAGGCCGGCCTTCCGCAGCCAGCCGCGCAGCGCCGGAAACACGCGCCTGCCTTCCCGGGTGTGGGGCGTCGCCAGCGCGTAGCTCCCGAATGTGCCGTCGGTGACGACGCGCGTCTCCCGCATCCCCACCGGATCGAGCAGCCGCTTCTGCACGAACTGCTCCCAGGTCAGCCCGGTCACTTGTTCGATCAGAAACCCCGCGGCCATGTACATCAGGTTGTTGTACTGGTAGAGTTCGCGGAAGTCCTTGCTCGGCCGAAGGTGTCGCAGCCGGCGGCACAGTTCGGCGCGCGAGAACGGCGAGTTGATCCACGCCCAGTCGTGCCGCGGCAGCCCGCAGCGATGGCTGAGCAGGTCGCGCGGCGTCATCCGCTCGCTCACGACCGGGTCGTGCATTCGGAACGACGGCCAGTATTTCCGAACGGGCTTGTCCCAATCGAGCGCCCCCTCGTCGACCAGAATGCCGACCGAGGTGGCGGTGAACGACTTGGTGCACGAGGCGATGATGAACCGGGTGTCCGCGTCCGCCGGCGCGCCGCGTTTCGGGTCGCTCAGCCCGTAGCCCTTGGCGTGGATCACCCGCCCGCGCTCGACGACGCCGACCGCGCAGCCGGGCACCTGCCAATGTCTCATGCCTCGGCGGATGAAGCGGTCGAGGCCCGCAAGGCGGGGGTCAACGGTGGTTCCTTTCGCAACGGTCACGACAGGACGGCCCTCCTCTTGAACGCGACGGGCTTGACGGCCGGCTCCAGGGCATTCCCATCACCGATCTTGCCTTCGATGCCTTGGATCAGATTGCCTCCCTCGAGGCGGCTCGGCCCTCTACGCCGCCAGTATCTTCAGGTACTCGCGGACCGCCGCGGGCAGCCCAAGCTTCAGGGCGTCGGCGATGAACGCGTGGCCGATGGAGACTTCGAGGACGTTCGGGACGTCCGAGCAGAACGCGCCGAGGTTGTCGAGGTTGAGGTCGTGGCCCGCGTTCACGCCCAGCCCGGCGTCCTGCGCGTTCCGCGCCGAGGCGGCGAATTGCGGCAGCACGGCCTCGGGCTCGCCGCGCTCGAACGCCCGGGCGTAGGGCTCGGTGTACAACTCGACGCGGTCCGCCCCCACGACCGCCGCCGCGCCGATCCGGTCGGGCTCGGCGTCCATGAACAGGCTCACCCGGCAGCCGAGCTGCTTCAGTTGCGCCACGAGCGGCTCGAGGCGCTCGCCGTCCCTCGCCAGGTCCCACCCGTGATCGGACGTGGTCTGCTCGGGGCTGTCCGGCACCAGCGTCGCCTGGGCGGGCTTGATTTGGCGGAGGATGCTCATGAAGCCGGGGTAGTCCCCCTGCTTCTCCGCGAACGGATTGCCCTCGATGTTGAACTCGACCGTGAGCATTTCGGCCAGCTCGAAGCAGTCGGACGGCCGGATGTGGCGCTGGTCGGGCCGCGGGTGCACGGTGATGCCGTGTGCGCCTGCGCCCACGATCATCTGTGCCGCCTCGGCGACGCTGGGGATCCCGATGTCGCGCGCGTTCCGGAGCAGCGCCACCTTGTTCACGTTCACGCTCAAGCGTGTCATCGTGTCTTCCTCCCGTTCCTACTTCGCCTCGCCGTACAGCCGGGCGATAATCTCCTCGATGGGCGGGTTCTCGACGAACAGGTCGCGGATCTCGTGGTTGGCCG
>CAZDHT010000262.1:0-7283 GCA_964505325.1 uncultured Planctomycetota bacterium
TGGCCGACTACCACGACAGCCAGGACGTGCTGCGCCCGTTCGTGCTCTACCAGCTTGCCGAGTGCTACCGCCACACCCGCGACTACGAGCGGGCGGCCAGGGCGTACAAGACCGTGGTGGAGATGTACACCAAGTCTCCCCATTCCGACGTGAGGGACCTGGTCGAGTTCGCGAGACTCCGGCTTGACGACATCGGGCCGGCCATCAAGCCCCGGCCTGGCGGCTCGGAACCGCCTGCGAAAGACTGAGCGGTGGGCGGCCGGCCCGCCACCGGCCAGGATAATTCGGGTGAAGGCTCCCGACCTCAAAACGGGCCTGCTGTTGACCCTGCTGGCGCTCGCCGGCTGTGGCTCGAGCGGCCCCCCGGAGCAGGTGACCGAGGGCCGGCGGGCGCTGCGGTTCCTCGAACGCGGCCAGTACGAGGAGTGCGTCAAAGCCTTCCGCGAATGGCTTCTGCTGTACGACAGGGACTATCCCAACGACGGCGCCTGTGCCCGCTTCTTCATCGGGCTCTCTTACCGGAAAATGGGGGAGATCGACCTGGCTCGAGCGACGTTCCTGGACATGTGCCGGCGATATGCCCACGTGCGAGACACCGAACGCGCCGCCGAGTGGCGGCAGTGGGCGGCGGAGGAACTCGACCGCTTAGGTAAATAGCCCATGGGGCCAGACCGTCTCACCGTTTTTCGCACGCGGCGCGCTGGCGAAACACTGGCGGAAAACGGGGACTGCCACTCGCTGGCTGTCCCCGCTTTCCGCTTCACTTGGCTGAAGTGTTACCTCTTCTCAAAGGCATTCGCTCCCTTCTTCCTGCCGGCTCTCCTGGCCCTTCCGGTGGGCGGCGCCGAACCCCCGCACAATGCCCGGGTACGGGCGCTGATCGGCGCGGCCAAGTTAAAGGGCGCCTCGGCCGGCGTGTGCGTGCTGGAAGTGAAGAGCGGCCGCGTGCTGTGCAGCATCAATGAGGCGCTCCGGATGACGCCCGCTTCGAACATGAAACTGGTTACGGCCGGCGCGGCGCTTCTGCTCCTGGGCGACAAGTTCCAGTTCACCACGTCGGTTTACGCCGCCGGAAAGATCGGCAAGCAGGGGGCGCTCGATGGCGACCTCGTGGTGGTGGCGGGCGGGGATCCGGCCATCTCCGGCCGCCGGCACGGCGGCAAGACCACGGCGGTGTTCGATGCGTGGGCCGCGGAGATCGCCAAATCCGTCAAATCTGTCGAAGGTGACCTGGTGATCGACGATACGATATTCGACCGCCAGTACATTCATCCGGCCTGGCCCAAAGACCAGCTTATCCGGTGGTACTGCGCGCCGGTGTCTGCGTTTGCGCTGAACGACAACTGCATCGGCGTGGCGGTGAAGCCGGGTACGCAAGCCGGCGGGCCCGCCAGGGTCATCCTCGATCCGCCCACCGAATACTTCGCGATAAGGAACCGGTGCAAGACCATCGCCTCGGGTCGGAGCCGGGCGCATATCTCTCGGCTGCCGAAGAGCGACACGCTGGTCATCTCGGGGACGCTCACGCCGAAGAGCCGCGGCGCCGGTTCGCCGGTCACGGTGGTGGAGCCGCTCCTGTACGCGGCGACCGTGCTGCGGGAGCGCCTGTCGAGCGCCGGCGTGCGCGTGCGCGGCAAGATCGTCCTGGCGGAGAAGCGCATCGACACCAAGCAGATGACCCGCCTGGCCGGCACGGGCCATTCGCTGGCCGACGTCATCCGCACGGCGAACAAGGGCAGCCAGAACTTCTATGCGGAGATGATCTTCAAGACCCTCGGCCGACGCTTGGGCGAGCCGGCCTCGTTCGCCGGCGGCGCACGGGTCGTCACGAAGCTGCTGGCAGACACCCTCGCGGTCCAGCCGGACGCGTTCACGATCGACGACGGTTCCGGGCTGTCCAAGCAGAACGCGCTGTCCGCGCGGCAACTGGCAAGCTTCCTGCGGCACCTGGCGCGGGGCGAGCACGCCGATACGTTCCTCAGGTCCCTGGCGATCTCAGGGGTGGACGGAACGCTCCGGCGCCGGATGACCAAGGCGCCCTACGCGGGCAACGTCCTGGCGAAGACCGGGCACGTGCGAGGGGTCAGCGCTCTCTCTGGATACGTGAAATCCGGCGACAGGCTGCTGGCGTTCAGCATTCTCGTCAACGGCAAGGCGCTCGACGCCGCCCGCGCCCGCCGGCTTCAGGACTCCATCTGCCGGTTTCTTGTGGACTCGATGCGATGAGACTGACCCGCACCGGTGATTCGGTGACCGTCAATTGCCCCGCCAAGGTCAATCTGTTCCTCGAGACCCACGGGCTGCGGCCGGACGGCTTCCACGAGATCGAGACCGTGATGCAGGCGATCACGCTGTACGATGACCTTCTGCTCAGCCCCTCCATGGGCCGCGGGATCGAGTTCCGCTGTTCCGATCCCCGGCTCCCTGGTGGCCCCGAGAACCTCGCCTACCGCGCCGCGGAGCTGATCGATCGGGAGATCGGGCTGCCCAAGGGGGTGTTTATCGCCCTGGAGAAGCAGATTCCGGCCGGGGCCGGGCTCGGCGGGGGGAGCAGCGACGCCGCCGGCGTCCTGTGCGGGCTGAACGAGTTGTTTGGCCTGGGGCTGAGCCGCGTGGAGCTCTCCGGCCTCGCGGCCGAATTGGGCTCCGACATCGCCTTCTTCGTTTATGGCGGCACGGCCCACTGCACGGGGCGGGGCGAGAAGGTCGCGCCGGTAGAGACCGACCTCACGATGCACTACGTCGTTTATTGCCCGCGAAGCCGCGTGTCCACCGCAGAGGCCTACCAAAATCTGTCAAGATTGGGCTTGACAAGCGGCGAGCACAGCGCTACTTTCATACTGGATTGCTTCGCGCAGGGAGACTTCGCCGCAGTCTGTGAGAACGTATTCAACAGGCTGGACGAAGCAGCCGTTTCGCTGGCTCCGGAAGTCGGCGAGGCAAAGCGGTTCCTGGCGCGGGTGGCCTCACAAGCCGCGTTTGTATCCGGCAGTGGCGCCGCAGTTTACGTGCTGCTCGATTCTGCCGGCCGAGCGGCTGAAGTGGCCGAGCGCATGCGTGCCGAGGGCGCCGTCGGCGTCTTTCTGGCCCAGACGGAGGCCCTTGGTGCGAACTTGACCTAGCAACTGTTTGGGGGCCGTCGGGCTGCTGCGCCCGCCGGTCTGGCGGAACTTCACCGAAGTTGGGCGTGACTTCAAGAGGGTCAAGGCGCTTAGGCCGGGTGAACGCCACCCGTGGGGAAGGAGGGGCCGACGATGGAGATCACCGAGGCGAAGGTCAAGCTGGTGTCGGACAAGGCAGACAAGTTGCAGGCGTTTTGCACCATCACCATCGACCGGGAGTTCGTCGTCCGTGACATAAAGATCATCAAGGGCTCCCGGGGATGTTTTGTCGCCATGCCCAGCCGTAAGCTGATGGACCGCTGCCCGTCCTGCGGGGGCAAGAACCATCTCCGGGCGGCCTACTGTAACGAGTGTGGCGGCGCCCTGCGCCAGAACAGGATCTCTCACGACGTGGAGGGCCGGGCCAAGCTGCATGCCGACATCGCCCACCCCATCAACTCGGCCTGCCGTGAGAAGCTCCAGAAGCGGATACTGGAAGCCTATGAGAAGGAGGTGGATGCCTCCGGGCGGCCCGATTACGTCCCCCCACTGGACGACGAACTGCTGGTCGAGACGTATCACGGCCGCGAGGAGCCGCCGGCTCCCTGGGGCGAGAAGCAGTTGGCCGAGGCGGAGCCCCCGGAAAGCAAGCTGGTGGAAATCGCGGAGAGCAGCCTCGATGTCCTGGAGACGGATCCCACCGGCGAGGACAGCAGCCCCGCGCTGCCCGACTCGCCCAAAGACGCCGAGGCCGACTCGTTCAGCAGCGGCATACTCTAGCGGCCCGAGAGGCGGGGCCGGAACCGGTGCCGCCTCCCCGCCCGGATGGCCGCGGTCCGGGCGCTCGGACGGGCGCTTGATCTCACGCGCTGCGGCGCCCCGCGCCCGGCGCGGTTGTTTTTATGGAGAGGGAACTTGGAGAGGACCGGCGCACAACTGTTGATCGACTCGCTCATGGAAATCGGAATCGAAGTCCTGTTCGGAATCCCCGGCGGGGTCGTCATTCCGATCTTCGACGTGCTGTACGACTCGAAGCTCAAGGCCGTGCTGATGCGCCACGAACAGGCCGCCGCCCACGCCGCCGACGGATACGCCCGCGCCAGCGGCAGGCTCGGATGCTGCCTCGCTACGTCCGGGCCCGGCGCTACCAACCTGGTCACCGGTATCGCCACCGCCAACTTCGACTCCGTCCCCGTCCTCGCCATCACCGGCCAGGTCCGGACGAACCTGATCGGGAACGACGCCTTCCAGGAGGCGGACATCACCGGCATCACCCGCGGCATCACCAAGCACAACTACCTGGTGCGCCGCGCCGAGGACCTCCCCCGCATTGTGCACGAGGCGGCGCATATCGCCACCACCGGACGACGCGGCCCGGTCCTCATCGACATCCCCGTCGACGTGAGCACCAGCAAGGTCGAGGGGACCCCGCCGGCTGACTTCGATCTGCCCGGCTACCGGCCCAACACCGAAGGGAATGCGCGCCAGATCGGGCGCGCGGCCGAGGCGATCAACGCATCGAAGCGGCCCGTGCTGTACGTGGGCGGCGGCGTCATCGCGTCCGGCGCGGATCAGGAGCTGTTCGCCTTTGCCGAGGCGGGCGAGATCCCGGTGACCACCACGCTCATGGGGCTCGGCGCGTTCCCCGAAGACCACCGCCTCTCGCTCCGCATGCTCGGCATGCACGGCACGCCCGTCGCCAACTACGCGGTGATGAGCTCCGATCTGCTCATCGCCATCGGGGCGCGGTTTGACGACCGCATCACCGGGAAGATCAGCGAGTTCGCCGAGCATGCCAAGATCGTGCATGTCGACATCGACCCGTCGTCCATCGGAAAGAACATCCACGTCGACGTGCCCGTGGTGGGGGACGCGCGGCAGGTCCTGTCGCAGCTCATCCCCCTCGTCGTCAGGCAGGACCGCCAGGAGTGGTGGGACCAGATCGAGCACTGGCGAGAGCACCACCAACTGTCGTACAAGAACGACGGCAAGCTCAAGCCGCAGTACATCATCCAGCAGATCCGCGAGATCACCGGCGGCGACGCGATCATCTGCACCGAGGTGGGCCAGAACCAGATGTGGGCGGCACAGTGGTTCACCTTCAAGCACCCGCGGCAGTTCATCAGCTCCGGCGGGCTGGGCACCATGGGCTACGGCTTCCCCGCCGCCATCGGCGCCCAGTTTGCCAAGCCCGACGCCGCCGTGTTTGACATCGCCGGCGACGGCAGCATCCAGATGAACATCCAGGAGATGGCCACCGTGGCCCACAACAACCTGCCGGTGAACGTCGCGATCATGAACAACGGATACCTCGGCATGGTGCGGCAGTGGCAGGAGCACTTCTACAACCGGCGCTACTCGCACACCCGGCTCAACGGCAATCCCGACTTCGTCAAGCTCGCGGAAGCATACGGCGTGACCGGCATCACCGTGACCACGCCCGACCAGGTCCGCCCCGCGCTGGAAAAGGCGCTGCGCACCGACGGGCCCGTTGTGCTTGATTTCCACGTCGACCCGGAGGAAAACGTGTTCCCCATTGTGCCGCCCGGCGAGCGCATCGATCGGATGATCGACCTCGCCTAGGCCGGTCCCCGCGCCGGCGCTTATCAAGGAGACGTTCCGTTGAAACACATCATCTCGGCCCTGGTTAGCAACCAGGTCGGTGTCCTCGCCCACGTCGCCAGCCTGTTTTCCGCACGCGGCTACAACATCGACAGCATGAACGTCGGCGAGACCGAGGACCAGGCCGTCTCCCGCATGACCATCGTGGCGCGCGGCGACGCCGCCGTTATCGAGCAGATCGTCAAGCAGCTCCGAAAGCTCGTCAGCATTCTGAAGGTCCAGGACTTGTCCGGCCAGCCCTACGTCGAGCGCGACCTGATGCTCATCAAGGTGGGGACGCCGCCGGGGCGGCGGGGCGAGGTCATCGACCTGGTCGATGTGTTCCGGGGCAAGGTGGTTGACATCAGCCCGAAAGACATTGTGGTCGAGCTGTCCGGCCCAGAGGCCAAGATCGAAGCCTTCATCTCGCTGTGCCGGCCCTACGGGATCAAGGAAACCGTCCGCAGCGGCCGCATCGCGCTGCTGCGGGGCGTGAAGGAGGAGTAGGAGGCGAGACAGCGGACGACCGGTTCCGCCGGTTGCCTGAAGAAGCTGCCGCCGCGCTGAAGGAGGCACGCGCGAGGCAGGTCCACGTCTCCGGCTCGGCGGCGCGAGGCGAGCTTGACGATGGTCCGACGTCGACTTGGCCGTCTCAGGCCCGCCGCCCGAAAGGGCAAACTCGTTCGTGTGGCATGAGCTCAGAGACGAAGTCGGATTGGAACTCCGCCAACTGAGGACACATTGACGCAGCTTGAAGCCGAACTCGACCGGTTCTTCAACGCGGAAAAGGCAAACGGAGAACGCACGTGAAGAGCTCTCAAACCGCGCAAGCGGGCCCGGATCACGAGCTCAGGACCATCTTGGCCGAGATCAAGGCCGCCGTCTCCGCTGCGGTCGGAAGCGATTTCCGCCTGCTCCTCTACGGCTCCTACGCGCGCGGGGAACAGACCCCGGAGTCCGACGTCGACCTGATGCTGATTCTTCCCGACGAACTTATGACCTTCAGAACAACAAACGAGCTGCGCAATACCATCTACGACTTCTCGCTTCGTACGCCGTATCTGTTCTCGGTCTTGATCGTTTCGCAATCCACCTTCCGTGAGAGGGCGGGGTTTCTTGTCTTTGCCAGCGTTGAGCGGGAAGGCGTGTTGATATGAACAAGCCCTCGAACGTCAACCTCCTCGTGGCGAAAGCAGGGGAAAGCCTCGAAGTTGCTCAGCAGCTTGTTGACACCTCCCACTACGGCTTTTCCGTGGCGCGTTCCTACTACGCCATGTTCTACGTCGCAGAGGCGGCGCTCTTGCTCAAGGACCTCCAGCTTGCCACGCATTCAGGCGTGATCGGCAGTTTCGCACGGGAGTTCGTGAAGACGGGTGTCTTCCCGCCAGAGATGTCCATGTCCCTCCAGAAAGGTTTTGACCTGCGCGCTCACGGCGACTACAGCCTTGTCCCTGTTTCACGTGAAGACGCCGAGAACATCCTTGGCGAAGCGAAGGCTTTTGTGGGAGCAGTATCGGAGTACTTGCACCAGGAAGGATACGAGTTGGAGTGACCTCGTGATCGACAGAAGAAGGAGACCGT
>CAZDHT010000263.1:0-7281 GCA_964505325.1 uncultured Planctomycetota bacterium
GCTGGACATTCCGTTGCCTCGTTCGTCGCTTCGTGGTAAGCTAAGGCTGTGAGTCATACGCCGAGAGAAGTTACGGGCCTCGTCGCCCGCTGTGAAGTCCGTATCTCGGACCACGGGTACGACGAACTTGCGGCGGACGGCCTCTTCGTCAGGGATCTGATCGAAGGCCTTCCCCGAGCGAAGGTCGTGGAGGGCTATCCCGATTTTCCGAAGGGCCCCTGCGTGCTGGTCTTGCAGCGGGACCGCGAAGGCAACCCCGTTCACGCAGTCTGGGGCATACCACGGGGCGAATCCGGGCCTGCCGTACTCGTTACCGCGTAACACTTCAGCCAAGTGGGGTACTGACGCGGCATCTGTATTGCGATTGCGAAAAGCGGTGAAGAATCCTGTCAAAACCCTGGTGGGGCAGGCATTCCTGCCTGCCACCGGGCAGACAGGAATGTCCGCCCCACCGCTTTCCGCTTCACTTGGCTGAAGTGTTACGGACGAAGTAATTCGGCTGCGCCCGGAGAACGTTTCTTGAGGAAGTCCAGCCAAGCTGCAATTCGCCGCAGGCCGAGGACGGCCTCTTTGGTCCCTGTGGCCGTCTTGTGCCTCGTGGCGGCCGTTGCGCCGCGCGGCGCCTTGGGCGATGCGGCGGTGCTGCGCCGGGCGCTCGGCATATCCCTCCCGGGGATCAGTCCCATCAGGACGACACGCCGGGCGGTCGACGCCGACCTGGAGCTGTCTCCCGCGGACGAGGACATAGACGCGGTGCTTGCGGCGATCGTGGACGCCGAGAAGTCCGCGGCGAACGGCCAATGGGTCAAGGCGGCGGCCAGGTTTCAGGAGGTGCTCGACCGGCACGGTGATGCGATCGTCCCCGCCGGGCCGAACACCTACGTACCCGCGTGGCGATACTGCACGATCCGACTCATCGCCCTGGGCGCGGGGCGAGGGCTCGCAGCGTATCGGGCCTCGTACGGCGTAACAGCCCGCAGGGCGTTCGAAGAGGCCAGATCGGCGCGGTCACCCGCCGGGTTACGCGCCGCGGCCCGCCACTACGGCGCCACTCGGGCGGGGCTGGATGCGCTCGACGTGCTCGCCAGCCTGGAGTTGGAGCGCGGCCGACCGGCCTCGTGCGCCCGGATCTGCCTCCGGCGGCTGGCGCTGGACACCACCGCGCGAGAGTACGAGCCCCGGCTGCTAGGCAAGCTTGCCCTGGCGCTGGCGCGGTCGGGGCGCCGTGAACGGCTGGCGAAACTGGCCGCCGCCGTCCGAACACACTACCCCGCGGCCCACATCATCTCCGCAGGCACCCCGGTCAAGGTGGCCGAGTTCATCCAGTCGCTCCTTGACGCGACCCCTGCCACCGCGCCACAGCCCCGCCCTGGGGCCATCCTGCCCCGAGCGGTGCGGCCGGGTGCGCTTCTGTGGCAGGTGCCCATCCGCCGCGAGGTGACGGACACGAGGTGGAGCACAGACAGTCGGACCGGACTGACGCACCGGAAGGACGTGGCGCCCGAGCTGGCGATGTTCGGCCCGGCGGTCTGCAATGGCGTCTTGTACTGCCAGTCACTCGATGACCTGAAGGCCATCGACGCGTTCAGCGGCCACGTGCTGTGGCGGGTCGAGATGTCCGCGGGGGCGATGGAGAGAGACATCCCTCGCCCGAGAAGACGCGGCCGCCCTTTCCGGGACGCGGAAGACCGGGTGCGGCGAGGCAACGGCATCCTCTCGCCGACAGTCGCCCGGAACGCGGTCATGGCATCGCTGTCCACGCAGTTGGCGCACAAGACCGCGCAGGGCCTGATCCGAGGCACCTTCGGCCGGATGGACGCCTTGCCGCTGATGCCCGCCAGTACGCCGGGCGTCACGCTGTGGTCCATCAACACGCGTGCCGAGACCCGCCGGAAAGAGACCGAGCAGGCCCTCCCGCTCCGATTCGTCTCCCGTCCGGCCGTTGTCGGCGACGTGGTATGTGTGGGGGCACGGGACGCCCAGAACGACGCGTTCCTGGTCGGATACGCGATGGGCGACGGGCGAAGGCTGTGGCGAACGAAGGTCGCTGCGGCGCACTGGATGGGAAGCTCCCGCGGACGCAACGAGATCCCCGACGGCTCGCCCATCGCGGCCCGCGACGGGATTGCCTATCACTGCAACAACCTGGGCACGGTCGCGGCCGTCGACGCGGCGGACGGCTCCCTGATCTGGGTCACCAGATACGAGAGCGATGACAGTGTGCTGTGCAGACTGAAGACCATCGGCGGCCAGGAGGCCACCGTCACCGCGCCCCCTAACGCGCCGCTGATGGCCGACGGCACGCTGTTCGTCCTGCCCACCGATTCCCGGCACCTCTATGCGCTGGACGCCACCACCGGTGCGGTCAAGTGGCGCCACGACCGCAACAGCGGCGACGCGGCGTGCCTGTATCTGCTCGCAGCAGGTGCCGGCCGCGTGTACCTGGCCGGCTCGGCCGTAGCGTGCCTGGATGCGAAGGACGGCGCCCTGGTGTGGCGGTCGGTGCTGCTCAATTCGTTCCCGGTGGGCCGGGGGCTGGTGGCTCGCGACTACGTGATGTGCCCGATTGAGGGGCAGATCGCGATGGTCGACGTGAGGGCTGAAGGGCGGCTGGCCGAGGCGATCCGTTGGCTCGACTGGGCCCGCAGCCCCGCCGCTGCAGGCGACGTCAAGGCCGGCAAGAGCTCGGCGCGGCGCCAGATCGTGCCCGTCGGATCGGGAAACATGATGGCGCTGGATGACCTCCTGGTGGTCACGCGTGACAACGCCATCAGCATGTTCGCGTCCCGCGACGCCGAACAGGCCCTGCGCCGACGTGCGCGGCGCGAGCCGGACGAGCCCCGACACTGGCTCAAGCTGGGGGCGCTGTATCTCAGCACGTCGAGGTTGAAGGAGGCGGCAGGCGCCTATCAGCGGGCGCGGGTCGTTCTTGAGCGGCGCGGTGCGGGGTCCGCTGCGGCGAAGAAGCCGCTTGTCCGCGTCTACAAGGAGATGGCTGCCGAGCTGGAGAAGAGGAAGTCCCCGGTTGAAGCGGCGGACGCTCTGGGCAAGGCGCTGGCCCTGGAGCAGGACGATCCGCCTGGCGCTGCCCTGACCGCCGTGCGCCGGGCGATGGCGCTGGCCCAGGCAAAAGACGTTCGAGGGGCGCTCGCGGGCCTGCATGACGTGATCGGCAAGTGGGGGGCCGTCGAGTTGGCCGCGCCCGACGGGCTGTTCGGCCCATCGCGCGGCTTGACTGCACGGGCCGACGTGTTGGCCTCGGCGAAGATCGCCGAACTCATCGAACAGCACGGCCGGCGCAACTACGAAGAGCACGAACTGCGGGCGCGGACGGCGCTGCGAAGCACCGCCGACAAGCGCAGCGCGGCCGGGATGGTGCGCCGGCTCTATCCGAACAGCAAGGTCGCTGCGGACGCCAGGCTCCGGGACGCTAAGGAGATGATCCGCGAACGCCGATTTGCCGGGGCGGCCGGCGAACTGCTCGCCGTTGACCGGTTGTGTCCCGGCTACCGTGTGGCAGAGATCAGTGCCCTGCGCAGGTCTCTTGCTCAGGCAACCGCGCCGCCCGAGAAGCGCCCTCGCCGGGACGAGGGCAAGTTGTTGGCCACCCTGTGGCGGGTGCCCATGGGACGCCCCGGCACTCGCATCGGTGAGCCATTATATGAGGAGGCCGCCGCCGACCCCGGTGCGAGAGGCGCGGGACCGAGCACGGGGGATAAGCTCTGGCTGGCGATGGGTAAGTCGCTCCGGGCGTATGACCCCGTGGACGGCAAGCCGGCCTGGAAGACAGGTGTCGGCTGGCTGGGGGTGAGCTTCGATGAGGCCAGCGTTTCTCCGTCCGGCATGCCGCGACCCGTGGTGGAGCTCCAGACCGTTCACGCCGGCCATCCGGCGCACAAAGCGGGGCTGAGGTCCGGGGATCTTCTGCTCTCGTTCGACGGCGAGCCGATCAGAAAGCGGCTGGACCTCATCCAGCTTTGCGGCACCACGCCCCCGGGCAAAGAGGTCGAGATGGTGCTGCTGCGGCCGGGCCGTTCCGCCCGGGACGGCCCGCGAGCGCGGCGCCTGGTACTTCGCACGGTGATCGGCAACCGGCCGGACTCGATCGCACAGGCGCTGCCGGACGGCACGCCTCGCAATTTCTCTCTGGCGGCCGAGCCACACGAGTACATCCGCGTCGTGGGCGCCGAGGGCCGCTCGATCATCGCGGAAGTGGACATGGCCCTGCTGTGGATCGACGCGAGAAGCGGACGCACGATGGCCCGGACGCTCGTGGACACGTGGGAGCCCAGCCTCAGGACCCGGTACGCGCGGTACCGGCTGCAAATGGCGAGGGGGCCCAGGCCGGTCATCGGCGACGGGCTCGTCGTCGCGGCGACCCCAACAGGCCGGGTAGTCTGCTTCGACCTGGACCCGCTCAAGGCGAGCCGTCGCTGGACGGTCAAGCTGCCGGACGGCCTTGCCGCGTTCAGGCTGGCGCTGTGGAACGGCAGGGTTGCGGTCTTCGCCCGTCAGGGCGGGTTCGCGAGCTACGCCCGCGCGCTCACCGCGCAGTTGTTCGTGTTCGATGCGTTCTCCGGTTTCGAGATCCTCCATGACACGTTCCCCTCCCGGGGCAGCATCGAGGAATGCAATCTGGCCACTGCAGGCCGGAAACTCATCGTGTCCGTGCCGCAGCGGCTGCTGTGCTACGACGCGCGGGCTGGAAGGAACCTTTGGTCGATCGATGGACGGAAGGTGGGGGCGAGCCACTTCCCCGAGGTGACCACGATGGCGGGCAGGGTCGTGGCGCTGATGAACCGCCATGCGATCTTCGCCGCCGACCTGGACACCGGGCGCATTCTCTGGAAGAAGTCGGCGACCTCCCCCACCGGGACCGGCTCGTTCCAGCGGATGATCCGGGGTAGGGATCGGGTGTTCGTCGCCCATCAGGGCGCGTTGCGCTATTCGGTCGTCTGCCACCGGTTGAGAGACGGGGAACGGCTGTGGGAGACGCTGATCTCTGACAGCGCGGCGCTGCACACCAGCCGCGATCCGGTGCCGTTCGCCCAGGTGGCCGGAGACCGGCTGTTCATCGTCCAGCACCTGACGCGGCGTGACGCCCACAACCCGCGCGGCCGAGCGCTGACGCCAAGCATCGCCGCGATAAGAATTTCCGACGGAAAGCTGCTGAGACACGTTGGCTTGGCCAAGGCGGCCGGGTATAATGGTGTGTTGGGCGGGAAAATCAGCACCGACCCTAAGCGGGCCACCGTCATCGGCCTAATCACCGAATCCGGCCTGATCGGCATCTCGGCGGACGGAGAATAGGCGGCCGGACCGCAGCGTTTCGTCAGCACAAGACCGATTGGAGGAGACTGATGGCAGCGGACGAAGAGTCGAGGGATTCACTGGAAGCCACAGAGACTGCGGAACAGGCAGAGATGTCCCAGAGCGACATCGACACGGTGCAGCAGTTCCAGGAGAGCTTCAACCGGATCAAGGCCGAGCTGCACAAGGTCATCGTCGGCCAAGAGAAGGTGATCGAGGAGCTGTTGATCGCCATCTTCTCGCGCGGGCACTGCCTCCTGGTCGGGGTGCCGGGCCTGGCGAAGACGCTGATGGTGAGCACGCTCGCCGACGCGCTCACGCTCTCGTTTAACCGCATCCAGTTCACGCCGGACCTGATGCCCAGCGACATCACCGGGACCGAGGTGATCCAGCAGGATCAGGAGACCGGACAGCGGCACTTCCGGTTCCTCGCCGGCCCGGTCTTCTCGAACGTGATCCTCGCGGACGAGATCAACCGCACGCCGCCGAAGACCCAGGCCGCGCTGCTCGAAGCGATGCAGGAACGCCAGGTCACCGTCGGCGGCACCAAGAACCCGCTGCCCGACCCGTTCTTCGTGCTCGCCACGCAAAACCCCATCGAGCAGGAGGGCACCTACCCCCTGCCCGAGGCGCAGCTCGACCGTTTCATGTTCGAGATCCTTGTCGACTACCCCGAGGAGGAAGAGGAATACGAGATTCTGCGCACGACGACGGCCGAGTTGCCGGGCAAGGTCAGCGAGATCCTCACAGGCGACGACATCCTGAAGCTCCAGTCGATCGTCCGCCGCGTGCCCATCGCCGAGCACGTCATACGGTACGCGATGGAGATCGTGCGGAAGACGCGCGTCCACAAAGGCGGCGTGCCCGGGTTCATCAAGGAGTGGGTCACGTGGGGCGCCGGGCCGCGCGCCGGGCAGTACCTCATCCTCGGCGGGAAGGCGCGGGCGATTCTCCGCGGCCGCTACTACGTTTCGTGCGATGACGTCAACTCCGTGGCGCATCCCGTCCTGCGCCACCGCATCATCACCAACTTCAACGCCGAGGCGGAGGGCATCAAGCCCGACCACATCGTCGACCGGCTGCTCGAAGACACCCCCAGCGACGAGAGCGCGCTGGTCCACGACAAGCGCCTGCCGGACATGCTAGAGAAAGAGAGCATGAAGGCGGAAGGATGAAGGGCTGAAAACGCAAGGATAGCGTGATGCCGAGGATTCATCTGGCTGACAACATGGAGGTCCTGCCGACGGTTCCCGACGGGTCGGTCAACCTCATCTACATCGACCCGCCGTTCAACACCGGCAAGGTCCAGCAACGCACGCGGATGAAAACCGTCCGCGACGAGAATGGCGACCGCACGGGCTTCGGGGGCAAACGCTACCGCACGGTCAAGCTCGCCTCATCTGCTTTTTCCGATGTGTTCGACAACTTCATCGCGTTCATCGAGCCAAGGCTCGTCGAAGCCCATCGCATCCTCGCGCCCGACGGGTCGCTCTTCTTCCACATCGACCCCCGCGAAGTTCACTACTGCAAGCTGCTTCTCGACGACATCTTCGGTCGGACGAGCTTCATAAACGAAATCATCTGGGCCTACGACTACGGAGCGCGAACGACCAAGAGGTGGTCGGCCAAGCACGATAACATCCTCTGGTACGCCAAAGACCCCGACAACTACACCTTCAATTACGACGAGATCGACCGCATCCCGTACATGGCCCCCGGGCTTGTCGGCGCGGAGAAGGCCGCTCGCGGCAAAACCCCGACCGACGTGTGGTGGCACACAATCGTGCCCACCAAGGGCAACGAGCGAACCGGCTATCCCACGCAGAAGCCGCTCGGCGTGCTGGAACGCATCGTCAAGGTTCACTCCCGCCCCGGCGACCTCGTGATGGATTTCTTCGCCGGCAGCGGCACCCTCGGCGAGGCCGCCGCACGCAACGGAAGAGACTTCATCCTTATCGACAACAATCCCGA
>CAZDHT010000264.1:0-7211 GCA_964505325.1 uncultured Planctomycetota bacterium
CGCCTCGAACACCTTGGGCGACGGCGGATACGGACACTCATTCGTGTTCAACTTGACGTACTTCTTGTCCTGCGGCTGCTCGCCCGGCGTGTAGCCGCTCATCCGCAGCACGTTGTCGCGAAACCACTTCATGTCTTGCTCTTGCTCTTACTCGTGCTCTTGCTCGTACTCGTACTCTTGCTCGTACTCGTACTCTTACTCGTACTCCTGCTCGCTATTCCCGTATCTTCGCGCTCTTCGCATGTGCATCGTAGCCCTCCGCGTTTGCCAGCGCCTGGATCGCCGCCTGTGCCTTCGCCAGCGCCCCCTTGCTGTACTGCACGAAGGAGGTGGCCCGCAGGAAGCTGTTGGCGGAGAGACCCGAAAAGAACCGGGCGGTTCCGCCGGTGGGGAGGATGTGCGACGAGCCCGCGACGTAGTCGCCCACCGCCTCCGGCGTCCACGGGCCGATGAACACCGCCCCGGCCTGATCGATCTCCGCCGCCACCTCCTCGGCGTTCTGGGTCATCACCTCGAGGTGTTCGGGCGCGATGTCGTTCGCCAGCGCGACCGCCGCGTGGATGCTCGACACCACGACGGCCAGGCCGAACCGGTCGATCGACGCCCGCGCCGTCGTCGCGCGGCTGAGCCGCGGGAGTTGCTTCTCGACCTGCGCCGAGACCTTCTCGGCCAGCTCGCGGGAGTCCGTCACCAGGATCGCCGATGCCATCTCGTCGTGTTCCGCCTGCGAGAGCAGGTCCGCCGCCACGTAGGCGGGGTTTGCCGTGGCGTCCGCGATGACCAGGATTTCGCTCGGCCCGGCGAACATGTCGATGTCCGCGTGGCCGTAGATCGCCTTCTTTGCCAGCATCACGAACAGGTTGCCGGGGCCGACAACCTTGTCGACCTTCGGGATGGTCTGCGTGCCGAACGCCAGCGCGGCGATCGCCTGTGCGCCGCCGAGGCGGTAGACCTCCTGCACGCCCAGCAGGCTGCACGTCGCCAGCACCAGCGGATCGATGTCCCCGCCCTTTCGCGGCGGCGACGCCACCGCCACCCGCGGCACCCCCGCCGTCTGCGCCGGCACCACCGACATGATCACCGTCGACGAATACGGCGCCAGCCCGCCCGGCACGTAACATGCCGCCGAACGAACGGGCGAGTACTTCCGCCACAATCTGCGCCCGAGCTTGCCGATCTTCTTCGGGTTGGAGATCAGCAGGCTCTCCTGGTATTCGCGCACGTTGGCCGCGGCGAACCGAACCGCGGCAAGGAACGGGGCGGCGGCGTGTTTCTCCGCCTTCAGGAGCAGCGCCGGCTCCACGCGAAACATATCCGGCGTGAGGATCGCGCCGTCGAGCCTGAGCGTATACTCCGCCACCGCGTCGTCGCCGCGCCGGCGCACGTCGTTCACGATGCGCTCGACCACCTGCGCGGGCGAGAGCGCCTGCCCGAACACCTTCCGGGTGAGCGTGGCAGACCGCGCCGACGACTCCTTCTCGAACACGTCCAGCCGCGCTCGCACGGCCGCGATGGCCGATCCAGCTTCCGCCAGCGGTAGAATCCTCAACATCGTCCCCGCCTCCGCTTCGGGTGAGCGGATATCTTACCGCAGCGCCATGCTCCCGGCAAGCGTTCTTGCACCGCCCGCGATTTGCGTTACAATCCCGCTGGCCGATGAAGGAGACTATGGATGGAAGAGTTGTTGCAGCGAGCAATTGACGTGGCGCGGTCGGCGGGGGCGTCGCACGTCGAGGCACGCGTCGTTTCGCTGGCGAGGGAAAGCTACGAGGTCAAGAACGGCGCGCCGGTGGCCGCGCTGCACTCGACGACCGAAGGGCTGGGCGTCCGAACCATCGCGAACGGCGCGTGGGGGTTCGCCGCCCTGCAGGACCTGACTCCCGGCGGCGCCGAGCGCGCCGCACGACAGGCCGTGGACATCGCCAGGGCCAGCGCCACCGCGGCTAAGGAACCGGTCGAGCTGGCACCCGCACCCAGAGTGGACAGCACGTACGCGACACCGCACGAAATCGATCCGCTCGCCGTGCCGGTCGAGGAGAAGATCGACCTGCTGATGCGCGCCGAACGCGCCATGCAGGGCCGGCCGAAGGTCAAGATCACGCAGGCGTTCCTGACCGTGCTGCGCAAGCGGACGCTCTTCGCCAACTCCGAAGGCTCGCGGTACGACCAGACCATCTACGAGTGCGGCGGCGGCATCGCCGCAACCGCGGTGCAGGACGGCGAGAGCCAGGTGCGCAGCTATCCGAACTCGTTCCGCGGCAACTTCGCGACGGCCGGATTCGAATACTTCACGACGCTGGGCCTGGAGCGCGAGGCCCCACGCGTTGCGGAGGAAGCGGAAGCGCTGCTCTCGGCGCCGACGTGTCCCGCGGGCCGACGCGACATCATCATCGAGGGCGGTCAACTCGCGCTCCAGGTGCACGAGTCCATCGGCCATCCGATCGAGCTCGACCGCGTGTTCGGGACCGAGGCCGCCTACGCCGGGACGAGCTTCCTCACCACGGAGAAGCTGGGCAAGTTCCGGTACGGCTCCGAGCACGTGAACGTCGTCGCCGACGCAACCGTGCCCGCCGGGCTGGGCACGTTCCAGTGGGACGACGAAGGCGTGGCGGCCCGGCGCGTGCCCATCATCGAGCACGGCATCTTCGTCGGGTACATCTCGGACCGCGAGAGCGCGGCCCGGCTGGGCGTGCCGTCCGCCGGCGCCGCCCGGGCCGACGGCTGGCACAACGTCCCGCTGGTCCGAATGACCAACATCAACCTGCTGCCCGGCCGGTGGGAGCTGGACGACCTGCTGGCCGATACGGACGACGGGCTGTACTTCGCCACCAACCGGTCGTGGTCCATCGATGACATGCGGGTGAACTTTCAGTTCGGCACGGAGGTGGCGTACGAGATCAAACGCGGCAGGCGGGGTCAGCTCTACAAGAACCCGAGCTACACGGGCATCACGCCCGAGTTTTGGGGCTCGTGCGACGCGGTCTGCAATGAGAAACACTGGAAGCTCTTCGGCACGCCAAACTGCGGGAAGGGCGAGCCGGGCCAGTCGGCGCACGTCGGGCACGGCGTCGCCCCGGCGCGGTTCCGCAACGTCCAGGTTGGAGTAGTCCGATGAAGAACCGGGAAGAGGCCCTGGACCTTCTCGAGAAGGCGCTCTCGGCGACGACAGCGGCAGGCTGCGATGCGGCGGATGCCGTGCTGTCCTCCGGTGCGAGCGCGCTCACGCGCTTCGCAAACAACATCATCCATCAGAACGTGGCTCGCGAGGGAGAGACGCTCTCGCTCCGCGCGGTGCGCGGCAAGCGGACGGGCGTGGTGCACACGGACGTGCTGACCGACGAGGGTATCGCGTCGGCGGCGAAGAGGGCCGCGGAGATGGCCGCGTCGGCCGCCGAGGACCCGGAGTTTCCCGGCATCATCGCGAGCCCGACGGCCGAGCCGTGCGGGATCTTTGACGAGGAGACGGCGGCCGCCTCGCCCGCGCACCGGGCCGATGCCGTCCGCCGGATCATCAACTGCCTCGAGAGGGGCGGCGCCGTCGCGTCCGGATCGCTGTCTACCGGCGCCCGCGGCATCGCGGTCGCCAACACGGCCGGGACGCGCCAGTTCGACCGCAAGACGAGCGTGGGTCTGAACATCGTGGCGATGGCAGACACCGCCGCCGGCTGCGCCAGGCTCTCCGCCGCGCGGCTGAGCGAAATGGACGCCGTGGAACGGGCGGAGTTTGCGCTGAGGAAATGCCTCGATTCGCGCGACGCCGGCGAGATCGGGCCCGGCGAGTACACGGTCGTGCTGGAGCCGGCCGCGGTCGCGGCGATGATCCAGTTCCTCGCCCGGCTCGGCTTCGGCGCGCTGGCCATGCAGCAGGGCCAGAGCTGCCTTCAGGGCAAGATCGGACAGAAGGTCTTCGATGAGCGGATCACCATCGTCGACGATGCTCGCGATCCCGTCGGGTCGCCGTTCGCGTTCGACGGCGAGGGCGTGCCCACGCGGCGCGTCGAGCTGATCACCGAAGGCGTGATGAGCGGAGTCCTGTACGACACGAAGACGGCGGCAAAGGACGGCGTGGCGTCCACCGGCCACGGCGGCGTCCCGCCGAATCCGTCCGGCCCGCACTCGTCATCGCTCCTGGTGTCACCGGGGAATGCGACGCTGGACGAGATGATCGGCTCGACCGGCCGCGGGCTGCTTGTCTCGAATTTCCACTACACCAACGTGGCCGAGCGCTCCACGGCGACCATCACGGGGATGACGCGCTACGGCCTGTTCGAGATCGTGGGCGGGGAGGTCGCCCGACCGGTCAAGAACCTTCGCTTCACCCAGTCGATCCTGGCCGCGCTGGACGACGTCGAGGCCGTAGGCGCAACACGAGAGCGGTTCGGCTCGGTGGTCGTGCCGGCGCTCCAGATCGGGAGCTTCCGCTTCACCGGGAAGAGCGACCACTAACGGGGCTTCTTACTGCGAGCGCACGATCTTCGGCTCGCGCCCGGCGAGGCGCAAGGGCTTGTTCATCTCGGCGCTGATCGCGGCCACTCGTCCCCCGGACACCGATCGCTCCCGGCCCGAGGCAAACGCGGTGGCGGGAGAAAACGCCACGCCCTCTTCGTCGAAGTTGCAGGCACACAGGAACCCGTCGAACTCGGCGGCGAACACGTCTCTCGGGGTGCGCCCCACGAAGAACTGCTGGCCGGCGGTCTGCTGGTGCAATTGCCCGGGGCACCATAGCGTCGCCAGCCCCGCGATCTGTTCGCCCGTGCGGAATTCCCGGGCGCTTTCCGTTCGGCTCAGCACCAGCTCGTCCTCGGTCGCGTGCCAGACCTCGAAGTAGTGGCGGTTTTCGTAGTGCGTACGTCCGGTGCCCCGGAACACAATGCCGCAGCGGTCGTCTATGTTGACCCAGGTCGTGCCGGTGAGGTCGACGGTCACGTCGTCCCGTTTCGACCTGAGCGGATAGCCGCTGAAGGCCCGGTCGCCGCCCTTCCAAAAGATGTGCCGTTGGCCGCGCCCGTCGTCGCGGTCGCCGAAATAAGCGTCGTTGATGATGCTCAGGACCCCTTGGTCGATCCGGATCACGGTGACCATTTTCAGGGCGATGAGCCGCTCGGCGATGAGGCACTTCCCGTTCGGCAGTGAGACCAGAAACACCTGGCGCCTCACGCTGCGCTCGGCCAGGTCCTGTATCAGCAGCACACACACGCGGTCCACTTCCTCGCGGATCTTGAGCGCCACCGGGCGGGTGTTCTCGGACCGGCCCCTGATCTCGAGCCTCCCCAGCATCGAGCCGGCCGCCGGCCCGATCAGCTTCATCCCTTCGCGGGTACACGGCAGCACCATGGTCCGGTTGCGCCAGGCCAGGCTGGTGGCGCCGAGCACGTGGCGATGGACAAGGGCGCCGCCGTGGGGATAGACGTACACGCCGCTGACGCGGTTCTCGAAGTCCGCGGCTTCCGGCGGGGTCTCACCGGCGCCCATCAGGCGATGTGCGAGGTAGGCGAGCGCTATCGAGGCGATCATCCGCTCCCTCATCAGCGCGGGGTCCTGCTGGCCGTGGCAGAAGTTGGCCGTATCCGCCGGCACCATTCGGCCGCCGTGTGCGACGGCAGAGCGTTCCACCGTTTCCAGGGCGCGGCGTTCGAGGAGTGCGGCATCGGCGTCGTACAGGTACAGGTTGGCCGCCGCGTGCAGGAAGCAGTACGCCGGATAGGAGAAGTAGGGCCAATCCATTCCCTGCACGCAATGCGGGGCGCCGGTGTTGTCGCACCAGGGTTTCATCACTTCATAGATGTGGCGCCGGTGCCAGAAGAGATGCGGCGGCAGGGACTGGCCGAAGAGTCTCAGCAGATTGGCCGTGTAGGCGGCCAGGGTGATGCCGCTCCCGATGTACGACGGATGGACGAACCCGTGGTTCTCGGCGGTCCCGTCCGGGAGCATCGTGTAGTGGCGCTGGCAGAGCTCGGCCACGGTCTTTCCGTCGGCGAACTTGGACTGATCCCAGGCGTCTCGGGGCATCGTTGCCGTGCGGAACATCCACAGCTTCGCCTGCTCCCAGAACTGTCGCAGCTTCGGATGTCTCGGGAGCAGGACCATCGACGCGACCAGCCCGAGCGCGGTCCATGCGTTTTCTTCCATCTGCGTGTCGAAATAAACGCCCGATCTTGGGTCCATCTCGCCGAACCGCTCCAGGTAATCGGCGGCGATGTTGGCGAGCATTTCGCGCTCCCGGTCGCCCAGCAGGTCGTGGATCAGCGAGGCGGTCACGGCCAGCGCGGCGACGGTCCGGCCGCATTGGCTCTCGCGGAAGAAGCCCGCGCCCCGCTCGCCCCATTTCGTTCCGGCTGGCTCGGGGCGGCCCCAGCTCTGCTTTGGCCGGACGCAGTTCGCGGGGCCGGTGTCGTGGGTGAAGCACAGGTACCGCAGCCCTTTCAGCGCGATCATCCGAAGCTCCGCCGCCGAGATGCCCGCTGCGTCTTCGTCGAACTCAGGCGAGATAGCCGTCAGCGCCAGGGTCATGATCGGCATGGCGGTTTCCTGGCCGTACCACAGCACGCCGCCGAAGAAGTGGCCGCAGTTCTTGCGGTCCGGCCACTCATTGAAATACTGCATGGCGACCGGCACCCAGCGCAGCATGACTTGCAGGTATGGCCGGCTCATGTGGTTCTCGCCGCCGAGCGAAGTCACCGTGCTGAAGTCCGTGAAGAAATTGACCGGTTTCACCGTTTCCCCGTGGTCAGGTTGGTCCCCGCCGAAGTATATTGCAGCGTCCTTCGAGTTGCGAGAGATTTTTCGGCGCACGCGGGGCCCAGAACGGTCGGAGGCCCTCTCCGCAGCGCCCAGAGGAACCAGGGCACCGAGCGTCGAAGGCTGAGCACGCGCCGTTGGCCGCCAGCCCACGAACGAACACCTCGTCGGCCCTCGAATTTGTTGGCTGCCGGCGCCCGATACGCAGGCAGGGTTTACACTTTTCTAGAATACCAGAATACTAGAATACTAGAAAAGTGTAAACCACAGCGTGAATGAATGAGTGGATACTCCGAACGGGGGCCATTGAACTCCATGCAGTAGAGGGAAACGCAGGCAGGAAAGGTAGAGATGCTTCGCTTCGCTCAGCATGACAGAATGTATGCACTCGTAGGGAGTTATGTCATTCTGAGCGTCAGCGAAGAATCTCTTGGCTCGATCCTGTAATTCCATTACCAACATGGAGTTCAATA
>CAZDHT010000265.1:0-7119 GCA_964505325.1 uncultured Planctomycetota bacterium
TACTGGTCCGCCCCGCCGTCGAGGCCGGAGAGAAGCTGGGCTTCCTCCCCGGAGACATGCGCCAGAAGGTTGACCCGTACCTTCGGCCGCTCTATGATGCTCTTAACGACATGATGGACTTTGATCAGGTGCAGCAGTTCTGCGACCGAGGCATCATCGAGGTCGCCCCACTGGCGTTCATGCGCGGCCGCACGCTCAACCACTCGTTCATCATCCTCGACGAAGCGCAGAACTGCACGGTCGCTCAGATGAAGATGTTCCTGACCCGGCTGGGCGCCAACTCCAAGGCGGTGCTGACCGGCGACGTCACCCAGACCGACCTCGCACCGGCCGAACCGTCCGGGCTCCAGCACGCCTGGGAGTTGTTGCGAGCCATCGACGGCATCCAGTTCGTCGAACTCACCGGCAGCGACATCGTTCGGCACCGACTCGTTCAGGACATCGTCGACGCGTACCAAAACGAGGCGAAGAGAGGACGCTAACCAAAAATGGCCAAGCAACCCCGCCAGACGGCCAAGCGCCTCCGCGCCGTGGAGGGCCGCGACAAGCCGCTGGCCACCTCGCTGGCGCCGCACCGGATCGACGTCGACCGCGGGCTGACCCGCGCCCTGATCGGACTGGCCGTCGCCGCCGCCGCGTTCCTGTCCATCCACCTGGAGACCCTCCGCAAAGACCCCAGCCGACTCCTGGTCGATGAGAAGGCGCTGGGAACCGCCATCCTCGTGCTGGGGGCGGGCGCGCTCCTGGGCGTCTACCTCTACAACCACCGCCGGGAACTGGTCGGCTCCAAGTCTCAACTCTTCATCTTCGGAGTCCTGTGCGTGGTGCCGCTGGTGGTGGCCCGGGCGACGGCCCTGAGCGGCGCGTCGCCGCACCTGGTCCCGCTGGGCGCGGTGATCTTCATCATCGCGCTGTGCCACGGGACACGTCTCGCCGTGACCACCAGTTTCATACTGACCATCTTCGTCGCGCTCGCGCTGAGGACGGGGGCCTATCCCCCTGCCAAGCCTGGCGAGGTGATGTCACTCCTGGAGGTCATCCGCACCACCTTCAACCCCACCGCTCTCCCGCTCCTCGGCGGGGCGCTGGTGTGGACGTTCGGCGCCAGCCACATCCGAAAGAGGCTGTGGCTGTTCAAGGTCGGCTTCCTCGCCGCGGTGGTCCAGCTCTGGCTGGCGATCGGCATCGATATGCTCATCCTGGGAAGGCTCTCGCAGGAGGGCGTGTGGGCGGCGGCAAACGGGGTCATCACCGGAGCGGTCCTCACCGCGCTGCTGCCGATCATCGAATACCTGTTCAACGTCAACACCGAGATCAGCCTGCTCGAGCTGTCCGACCTCAACCAGCCCCTGATGCGCCAGCTCGGCCTGCAGGCGCCGGGCACCTACCACCACAGCCTGATCGTCGGCAGCCTGGCCGAGACCGCCGCCGAGGCCATCGGCGCCGACCCACTGCTCGCGCGGGTCGGGTCCTATTTCCACGACATCGGCAAACTGCAGAAGCCCGATTACTTCGTGGAGAACGAAGGGACCCAGGGCAGCCGACACAACGCGCTCTCCCCCAGCATGAGCGCGCTGATCATCAGCGCCCACGTCAAGGACGGCGCCGAGATGGCCGAGGAACACAATCTCCCCCGCGCCATCATCGACATCATCGAGCAGCATCACGGCACCTCGCTGATGGAGTTCTTCTACCAGCGCAGCAAGGAATCGAAGGACGACGAGGAAACGTCGGAGGAGATGTTCCGCTATCCCGGCCCCCGGCCGAGGTCGCGTGAGGCGGCCATCATCCTGCTGGCGGACGCGGTCGAGGCCGCGTCCCGCACGCTGCCCGAGCCGTCCCCGGCGCGGCTCCGGTCGCTCGTGTATGAGCTGACCATGAAGAAGCTGCTCGATGGTCAGTTGGACGAGAGCCCGGTGACCCTGACCGACCTGGCGAAAGCGGAGAAGAGCTTCGTTCGCGTGCTCGCCGCCATATTCCACAGCCGCGTCAAATACCCGGGCACCCTGGTCGAGAGCACCGCGGAGCCGAAAAACCCGGCCGGCGGGCCGGAGCGCAAGCCGGCGGGCACATGAAGATCGACGTCACCAACCTGCAGGATATTGTCCCGATCGACCGCCCGGCCATCCGCCGCGCCGCCCGCGCCGCACTGAGCGACATGCTCGGCTGCTACAGCATCGTGTTCGTCGACGACGAGCAGATGCGCGAGGTGAACCGCAAGTACCTCGGCCGCGACGACACCACCGACGTCATCGCCTTCCCGTTCGAGGACGCGCCCCTCACCACCGACGACTGCGCGGGTGAGATTCTCGTGTCCGCGCAACGCGCGGCCGACGAGGCCCGGAGCCGGAAGCTGGACCTGCACGCCGAGCTGGCCCTGTACGTGGTGCATGGCTCGCTCCACCTGGCCGGGTACGACGACAGCACGCCACGACAGGCCGCCGAGATGCACCACCAGGAGAAAGAGATACTCGCCGAGCTCGGCTACGATGCGGCGCGACTGTGGAAGCCGTTGAAAGCGAAACAGAAGCGCTCGGGGAGGTAGCCAAGTGCTCATCGCCGCCACAGCCGTCTGCATCGCGCTGGCCGCGCTTTGCGCCGCCTTCGATCACGCGCTGGCCGAGGCCTCCCGCGCCAGGCTCGACGACATGCTCGACGGCAAGAAACGGGAACGGATCGACCGCCTGCTGGAAAGCGACACCAGGCTCGCCCTCTCGGCGATCGTCTATCGCGCCGTGTTCGCCACCGCGGCGGTCGTCCTGCTGGTCATGAACCCATTGATGGAGGGCCTGTCCGGCTACGCCGTGTTCGGATGGGCGGCTGGGCTGGTGCTGGTCGTTGGGGAGATTGCGCCCCGCATGATCGTGGCCCGCTCGCCGGAGACGGCGCTCGCCTGGATGCTCCCCGCGTTCTCCGCGCTGTCGATGCCGCTCCTCCCGGCCGCGGCCGGGCTGCTGGCGCTCACCCGGTACGTACGAAAGACCCGCACCCAGGCGGGTGAAGAAGAGGACGAGGCGGCGGACGACATTCTGTCGGCGGTGACGGAGGGTGAGAAGGACGGCGCCATCGGCGGCAAGCAAGCAGACATGATCGAGAACATCATCGAGCTGCGCGACGCCGACGTCGCCGAGATCATGACGCCGCGGCTCGACATGACGTCGGTGCCCGTGGACGGGCCGCTGGACGAGACGATCAAGGTCGCACTCGAATCGGGCCACTCCCGGCTGCCGGTGTTTCGCAACACGCGCGACGACATCGTCGGGGTGCTCTACGTCCGCGACCTCGTCGCGGCGCGGGTGCCCGGAGCGGACAACAGCCGCCTCTCGACCGAGCAGTTGATGCGGCCGCCCTACTTCGTGCCCGAGACCATGCAGATCAGCAGCCTGCTCCGCCAGTTGCAGGAGCGCGAGACCACCATGGCCATCGTGGTCGACGAGTACGGCGGCACCGCCGGCCTCGTCACCATCAGCGACATCGTCCATACGATCGTAGGCGAGGTCCGCGACCACGACGAGCCGCCACGCGAGCCCGCCGCAAATGTGATCGACCGCCACACAATGGAAGCCGACGCCCGCATGCCCGTCAGGAAACTGAATGAGGACTTTGGCACGGACATCCCGGAAAGCGACGAATACGACACCGTCGGCGGGTACCTGTGCTACACCCTGGGCCGGGTCCCCCGCGCCGACGACCGCCACACGTGCGGCGCAACCGACATCGTGGTGCTGAAGGCCGACGAGCGCCGCGTGGAGAACGTGAGAATCACCGTCAAGGGTGGGATCAAGCAAGACTGACCGGAGACGACGGGCAGGCATTCCCGCCGGCCATGGGCGGGGCGGCGCTAACTTCGCAGCAACTTCCAACAGTAGACGGCCAGATGAAGGCCGAGCATCTTCGCGGGCAGTGCGATCCGCGCGGGGCGCGAACTGCGCGCCGATCCCCTCAGCGGTTCCGAGAAGAGCACGGTTGCCGCGCGATTCACCTTGTCCATCAGCCGCCCGGGCGCCGCCGCGATGAGCGCGAACCGGCTCGCCGCGCCGTACAACCGTTCCGGCACCGCCGCCAGCGTATCCAGGAGCCGCAAGATCCGGACGGACGCCTTGCGCTCCTCGGCCGGAATGGTTCCCTCGGGCACGGGCGCGCCGAACTCGCCTCGCAGCCGCAGCAATATCGCGTAGAACAGCCGTGACACGTCGTTCATCAGCCCGATACTCCGCATCCCTGGCCAGTCGATCTCGTCCGGACACGCCGCGATGGCATTCGCCATCTCGTACAGCTCCACCAGCGGGAAATCGACGAGCCGGTGCTGGTGAATGACGTTGCGCACCAGGCGAAGCTGCACGGCCCGTTGCGGCGTCAGCACGGACGCCTCGCGGCCCGACACCGCGGCGCACAGGCCGCGGTCAAAGAAATCCTCGAGGGACAGAAACCCGAGGGCCGCGCTGTGCGGCGACCACGCGTGCACGTTGACGGGAGCGGGCGCGTCCACGTCGAGCAACTGCTGCTGTATCGCCGAGGCGTCCGGCCAGCCGCGGTCTGCGATGACTTCGAGCGCCCCCTCCCCGTCGTCGGGCCGGACGACGATGTCGAGGCTTGGCGCCGCTCGCGCGGCGCCCGAGAGATAGCCATCAGGGACTTCATCCGCGAGCGAGACCGTCCCATTGATGAGACACAACGGAATCCCGCGCTCCGCCAGCAGAGACACGACTTCCGCCAACTGCGCGCGGAGAAACCCGTTCCGCAGCTTGCAGGAAGCGGCAAGGTCTTTGAGCGCCTTGTCCACCTGGCGGAGCTCGTAGGCGCTGGTGTCGATCTCGAGCTCCTCGATCCGCTTCGCCAACGCGGGCCCGATGTCGTGAAGCGGAGCAGCACGGAGGAACCACAACAGCCGCCCGCTCCGCGCCAACTCCTCCAGCGCGAGACGGGCGTCGGCCTGCGGGCAATCGCGCCGGAGCAGCCTGGCGATGAGTGCTGCGGGAGTCGAGAAGCGATGAAGGCCCGATCGCATGTGGTATGACAGGCCGAGGCCGGCTTGCGTTTGACGAGCGGCCGGCCTCAGGAGCCGTCCTCCTTCGAAACCTTGTTCGGCGATTCAAGAAGGAAGGTGACCGGCCCCGCGTTGACGAGGGCGACGTCCATCATCGCCGCAAACATGCCCGTCTCCACGCGAAGGCCGCGCCGGCGCAGCGCCCCCACGAACTCCTCGTACAGCTTCTCCGCCAGCTCCGGATCGCACGCCCGGCTGAAGCCCGGGCGGCGGCCCTTGCGGCAATCGGCACACAGCGTGAACTGCGACACCACCAGCACCTCGCCGCCGATGTCCTCGACCGACAGGTTCATCTTGCCCGCGCCGTCCTGAAACATCCGGATCTCGGCAACCTTGCGGGCCATCCACTCGATGTCCGCGGCGCCGTCGCCCCGCTCGACGCCAAGCAGCACGAGGATGCCCTGCCCGATCGAGCCGGCCACCCGGCCGTCAACCGTGACCGACGCAGACGCGGCCCGCTGGAGCACGGCCTTCAAGGCCCGACCTCCTTCTTGACCTGGTTGGATTTGCCGGCGACCTCGCGGGCGAGCTTCTTCTTGTGCGCCGCCAGCCGCCTGCGAAGGCGGACGTCGGACGTCGCCAGAATCTGGGCGGCCAGCACCGCCGCATTTGTGGCCCCGCCCGATCCGATGCCGACCGTCGCCACCGGCACGCCGCCGGGCATCTGCACGGTCGAGAGCAGCGAGTCGAGGCCCCCGAAATCGGACGTGGCGATCGGGACGCCGATCACCGGCAGCGTGGTGAGCGACGCCAGGACGCCGGCCAGGTGCGCCGCGCCCCCCGCCGCCGCGATGATGACCTTGTAGCCCTGGCGCTCGGCGCCGGCGGCGAACTCGTGCGCCGCCTTCGGCGTGCGGTGCGCCGAGATCACATCGACGGTGAACGGCACGTTCAGCGCCCGCAGCGTTTGGACCGTGTTCTCGAGCTTGGGCAGGTCGGAGTCGCTGCCCATCACGACCGCGACTCTGGGCTTGGCCATCATCGTCCTCCGGGAAAAACGACTTGTCGGGTCCAGTCTGCGTATTATAATCCAGCGCCCAAGCCTGTCAACGTGCGGAGGAATCGTGGCCACGCGCCGGGACGAGGAGTACATGGAACGGGCCCTTCGGCTGGCCGGACGCGGCCGGGGGGCGGTCGAGCCGAACCCGATGGTGGGCGCGGTGATCGTCCGCCGGGGAGAGGTCATCGGCCGGGGCTGGCACCGGCGATTCGGCGGGCCGCATGCCGAGGTCAACGCGGTCCGCGACGCCGGCGGTAAGGTCGCCGGTTCGACGGTCTACGTCACGCTCGAGCCGTGCGCGCACGTGGGCAAGACCCCTCCGTGCACGGACCTGCTCATCCGGCACCAGGTCAGGCGCGTCGTCGTCGCGTGCCGCGACATCTTCCCGAAGACTGCGGGAGCGGGCATCGCGAAGCTCCGCAGGAACGGCATCAAGGTCGACGTTGGCGTGCTGGGTGACGAGGCCCGCGAGTTGAACGCCCCCTACTTCAAGCTCATCGGGACGGGTATCCCGTACGTCATCGCGAAGTGGGCGATGACGCTTGACGGCAGGATCGCCACGAGGACGGGCGACTCGCAGTGGATCTCGTCGGAGGAGGCCCGCAAGTTCTCTCACCAGGTCCGCAGCCGGGTCGACGCGGTGGTGGTGGGCATCGGGACCGTGCTGGCCGACGATCCGGAGCTGACCTGCCGCCTGGTCCGCGGGAGGAACCCGCGGCGGGTGGTGCTCGACACGATGGCCCGGCTGCCGCTGGAGAGCAAGCTGATGAGGACGGCCGACGCGGCGCCGCTGGTGGTGGCCGTCTCCGATGGGGCGCCGCAGGCCCGCGTCAGGCGGCTTGCGCAGCGCGGCTGCGACGTGCGGGTATTCCCGACGAAGAGCGGGCGAATCAGCGTCCGACGCGTGCTCCGCTGGCTGGGGTCGATGCGAATCACGAACGTTCTGGTCGAGGGCGGTGCCGAAGTGCTGGGCTCGTTCTTTGATGCCGGGCAGGTGGATGAAGTGCTGGCCTTCGTCGGCCCGAAGATCATCGGCGCCGGCAAGCCGCCCGTGCTTGGCAAGGGGGTCACG
>CAZDHT010000266.1:0-7053 GCA_964505325.1 uncultured Planctomycetota bacterium
GTGGCTCGTGAGGCACCGGCAGACGAAAGGGCCGGTTAACGGATAGGCCGCACCTACACCACCGCGCCACGTCTCGACTCTACTCCGTGCACAACCTTCCGCCGCACAGGCAGTTCTGCCATCCTCTTGCCGCTCAACCTTGACCCGTTTCGGGCGCGATAGTGTGCAAGAGGCTACGGATCAACGCTTCACCTGGGCGGGTCCACGCTGGTCGCCACAGTAGCGAGGCTGCTGTGCCGGCTGCCATTGGGCGCGTTCATGAGCGGCTCCGGTCTGCCGTAGCTGTTCGTCCCAGACTCCCGCCAGCCATCGTTCGTTGACTTGGCGCGCGGTTCGACGTATGATCACGAGGGGCCTCCGTCCAGACCGCGGAGGGCACCCGGCCCGTCGGAGTATTTCCTTGAATAGAGCGATGCGGGTCCTGCTGGCGGCGCTCGCCGTGGCGTTGTGGTGTTGTCGCGTTGCAGGGCAGACGACGGCGCCGCAAGGGCCGCAGCCATTGCCGGAGGGGGGGCGCAAACTGAATGCGGACAAGATTCTGACGGTCGTGGGCAGCAGCGTGAGCGTGCGCCGGTACGGCGTCCATCGTCTGCCGAAGTGGACCGGCGGGCACAATCGAGTTCCGCCGCAGTGTACCAACGGGCAGAATGTGTTCTTCCGCGTTTTCGAGATGCTCAACGACCACGAGAACATGTGCTGGCGGCGCCTGCCCGACGCGGACTGGAAGAAGTCGGGCGAGAAGAAGGACAGTCGCGGGCGCGTGACGTCGGACTGGAAGAGCTTCACCAAGCTGCCGTACAAAGATGCTTCCCCGCGCATCGTGTTCAAAGCCACGATGCCCGACGTGTGGGCGGAGATCACCGTGCCCGCCGGTTACGAGAAGCTCGATCTGGTCTACACGTCAGCTCCCAATGGCGGGAAGATCAAGGTCAGCGTCGACGGCGAGGCCCCGCCCAAGTCGATGGGCCCGGCGGCGGTGGACACACGCCAGGACCGGACCGTTCCCGCGAAGGACAAGCTGGGCGAGGCGTTCACCGTGCTCGACTCGCACGGCAAGCCGCGCGTAATCCGGCCGCCGCGGTCCGGCATCAGCCACATCGTCGAGTTGCGCCAGCGCTACGCGCTGGACCCGGAAAGGGCCCACACATTCCGCGTCGAACGGGCCGGCCAGGAGCCCGACAAGATCATCCTGGTGTGGGGCGTCGTCTACTGGCGTGGGAACTGCGTGCAGGTGGTGCAGCGTGCCAAGGGCGGCATTAACTGCGGCGCCCTGCCCAATTACTGGGCCATCCAGGAGACGATGGCGCTCAAGCCCGACTACATACTGATGGAGGCGATCAATATCCGCGGCACGCCGGGCGGCGTCACGAAGTCACTGAATCCCGGCTTCGCGTGGTGTGCCGCACAGCGGAAGCAGTTCAAGACGCTGGTCTACTCGACCTGCCAGGCGAGTTCGAAGGAGTTCCGCAAGTGGTTCCGTGTCCCGGCCCACAAGCCGCCTTACGGGGCGAAGGATTATCAGAAGACCTGCGCCGACGAGCACTGCGACGCCTGCCAGCTGGCCGTGGTTGAGTTGTGCAGAAAATATGAGTTCCCGCTGGTCGACGTCGGCAAGACGGTCGACGCTTACATGGCCGGGCGCCCGATGGTGCGGTTCGTGCCGCACATCCTGAACGACTGGTATCATCCCAACCAGTGGGGTGCGATGCTGTTTGGGCAGACGATCTATGACGGGATTCGGACGCATTGGCCGGAACTGCCGGCCCGGCCGGTCACGATGACACCCCCTCCTGCCGCCAGGACGGACGGAAAGAAATGACCGCGTGACTGACGCAAGGCATGGGGCACACGCACAAACACGGCGCCTGATGGCCGCGCTTTGGGAGCCTGTCGCCAGAAGCTAAAGAAAAACCCCGGGCGTCCTGCCAGGGATGAGGCCGGGCATCCTGAAGGGACACCCGGCCACATTGAATCGAGACTAGTCGTCATCGCGGTCGACGAACAAATCGTCGATCAACTCGCTCAGGCCTTTCGGATCTCGGCCGTCGTCGATGGACTTCTTGGACTTATTCCAGTACCAGCCCACCAACAGCAGGATCCCGCCGTAGAATATCCAACCCGGTGCACAGGAGATAATGATGACCGCCATGATCACGATGACGGCCCAGCCGCTGTTTTTCAAATGAGAACTCCTTCGTGATGGGCTGCGCGCCGACCTGTCGACCGGCGTGCAGGAGTAGTGGGTGTGTCCTGGGACTCAGGGTCGGGGTCGATTTGGGATCACATCATGCCCTGTTTTGCCCCATTTTTGCCCCTGTTTTGTGGTCCCAAATCCGACCGGTACGAATTGGTGTTCTGCTGTAGTGTGTTGCGCCTAAGTCGGTTACGGCTGCATTGGCTACGCTCTTGAGGCGGTCTTCGGAACCGAGGGTTGGGGGTTCGAATCCCTCCGGGCGTGCCAGCCATAAGGCCTTGAAGAGCGGCAACCTGCGAACGCAACTATTCGTCCCGTCAAAGCGTTAGGGCGTCGGCCCTCGGTTTTTGCCCTCGGTCTACTTGTTGCCAGAAGTTGCCAGGAGATGCCGCCCTGGGCCGCCAGTCTGCTGAGAAGGGCGCTGAAGAATGGCACCGTGAGACGGCGCCGTGCCGGGAGACGCAGCCGCTCTGGACCTTGGGGATGATGAGGATGGTCTGGCCCTCGCGGACGACGGTCTCCAGCGTGGCCGCTTGATTGAGAGGACGTTTGGGGGTAGCATCGGAGTATCCTGGAGCGAATCGGCAACCCTTATGTTGTGGAGCACGACCGGTGATGTCTACAGCTCGGGATCTCCGCGAAGATAGGCACGCCGTGAGAACCAGCGGGCTCGCGGCGCTAGGGATTATCCTGGTAGTGTCAACCTGCTCCTGCGCCGGGCCAAGGAACAACGACCGCCTGATCCAGCAGGCTCTCGCTTACGTCGACAGGTGCCCCTACCGGTATACCGGCCACCGGCCACCGCCGCAGACTGTTGAACAGAAGAAGACGGAGGCGGCCGCGCAGGCGTTCGTGGCGGAGTTCCCGTCGATCGCGCTGAAAGCAGCGCGGATTCGAATGGCGGAAGGCGAACGGGGCGCCACGCAGGCGATGGGTTTCCTGGTCTTTCATGGCCATCGCGCTTTTGAGCCCGTCTTCCTCGAGCAGCTGCATCGTGACGATTTCCCGAGTCTGACGTATGCGCGGGATGTGATCCGCTGTCTCGGTAACATCCGCTCGGCCCAGGCTGTGCCTGATCTGATACGACTCCGGGACCAGACATTGCGCGGACCGGTGATCCACGCGCTGGGACGGATCCAAGACGCGCGCGCTGTCCCTTTCCTCTGTCAGATGGCCGCGGACCGGACGACGGATCACTCCGCTGCAGGCGAAGCAGCTCGCATTCTCGGCCGGATGAAAGATCCGAGAGCGGTGGAACCGTTATGCGACATCGTGGAGAACCGCGAAGACCTGTACGGTTCCGTTCGCGCTGAGGCAACCCTGGCCTTGGCCGAGATCGGTGACCGCAAAGCGCTCCCCGCGGTCCGGCGCGCGCTCGTTAGGGTTCGGTTCAAGACCGCGAACCCGTCCTGGGAAAGGGCCCCGCTGGTGGCCGTCCTGGCTCTGGCTCCGGAATTGACGGCGAAAACCATCCGGGAGACCCGGAACGTGTACCTGGCCAAATATCTGGAGCCGGCAGATGCCATGCCCTGGTTGCTGGACGTACTCAACGACCCGACAAGCGGCTACCATCCCCGAGCCGCGCTGGAACTTGCCCGGCTGGGCGTCCGAGAGATGGTGCCGCAGATCAAGAAAGAACTGAGACACCCTCCCGCGAACGCGAAAGAATACGTCGTGTCCTGGCGGGGCCATTACCTCGAAGCCCTCTTCCTTCTGGGTGATCCCGAGGCCACTGCCATCGGAATCAAAATGGTAGGGAAGGAAAAGGACGCATGGATACTCACCGCGCTCGCGTATCACGGGACAAGAGAAGCCCTGCCGTTATATCGCTCTTACCTGGCCAAGAAAAATCGGTGGGGATTCATCGGCGTGTGCAGGGTAGGGAAGGCCGAGGACGCAAAGGGCATACTGGATTACTGCCGCGCCGTCCCGTGGTCGGGCAAGTCAATTGACGCCGCATTCGCAGCTTCTGAAGATCAGACGATGGGGGCATACTTCCCGCCGAACGGGGACATGCCGTTCGCTATCGATTTCTTTATGCGTTATCGGGTGAGCCAAGCCAGTCCCATTCTCCGAAAATGGATCACGCCATATGATGATCGGGTGTGCGCAGTGACGGCACTCGGCGAGATCGGCGACCGCTCCGATGCATCGTGGCTGGTGGACAAGATTGCCGAAGACTTCTTCTACTGCAATGGAATGGGATTTGCCGCAGCGGACGCGGTCGTGAAATTGGGGGATCGCTCGGTGATCCCGCGGCTCAAAGAGATCGCAAACAGGCAATCGTCCTTCGGTGGTTTCCTGGCGCTCTATGCACTGGCCCGGTTTGGCGAGCCGAGTGCCCTGCGACAGATCAAGGAACACGTTGCAGCTCCGAATGCACAGCGTGGTCGGCTGAGAGCCGCCGATGCGCTGTCTCGGCTCGGAGATAGAGCCGCCTATAAATTCCTGCTGGCGCTGGCTGAGGACACTGAACAGAACGTCTCGGACCGCGCGTCCGCTCTTAAGGCCTTGACGAGGCTGAACGTGCGGCCCGAGGACATGCAGATCATCGAGCGACTAGCCTCGGATGAATCGCTCGAGGTGTGCAAAGGCGCCCTCCGCTGTCTGGGCAAGCACGGGCATCCGGCGACCTTGCGCTTTCTTAGGAGCTATCCGGTCAGTCGGCGCTTCGACGTTATCGACGAACTGCTGGCCGCTCGCAAAGAACTGATGTCCAAGTATCCAAAGGAGGATGATGGCGGGAAGTCCAAGAGCCGGAATGGAGCAGCGCCATCAGCATCCGCCGGGGAATAGCCGTCGGCGCCCGTGCCGTGCGGGTTGAAGATAGTGACCTCACCGGTGCCATCAAGATTGCGTTCTGGCGAACTGGGGTGGTTGCCCATGCAACCGCGCTCCGGGTCCCGTTCGCGGCGGCTGGATTTGCCGGCGGGAGTGTTTCAAGCGCCCGCACCTTGTCCTCGAGCTGTGTGTGGGTATAGCGCATCGTCAGGCTGGGCTCGCAGTGGCGGACGAGTTCCTGGTGGGTCTTCGCAGGCCGCGGCCTATTGTCTACCCGGCGCGTGGACAATGAGAGATCCGCGTCGTTCCTCGATTGACGGCAGGCGCGGCGTGTCGTGAGGGCGATCCGGAGAAGGATGACGTATTACGCCCAGTCCGGCTTGTCCAGTTGGTTCCACGGCAAGACGGTCACGTCTTGCCGAGACTGACGGGCGGCGCCGCCGTGCACGACGAACGTTTCGACCTGCGTCGCCGGCTTCAAGATTGCGCTCGCGCGTCGCGCCGGGCGCAGCATGTCGTCGGTGACGGTCTCGCCGGCCTTGACCTCGATGGCCTGGAGGCGGTCGCCGCGGTCGATGATCACGTCGGCCTCGACGCCGTGGCGGTCGCGGAAGAAGAACAAGCCCCGGTTCTCGCCCCGGTTCATCCGGTGCTTGGTGAGTTCAGAGACGACCCACGTCTCGAAGATTGCGCCCCGTAGCGGGTGGACCCGCAACTGCTCGGTTGTGCGAATGCCCAGGAGCCAGCAGACGAGTCCGGTGTCGTAGAAGTGCAGCTTGGGCATTTTGACCAGGCGCTTGCGTAGATTGGCGTGGAACGGAGGCAGCCGAAAGGCCAGGAAGCTTGCCTCGAGGATCGAAAGCCACGCCTTGGCGGTCGGCTGTGAGACTCCGACGTCGCTGGCCAGTGCGGACAGGTTCAAGAGTTGCGCGGTGCGGCCGGCGCAAAGCTCGAGGAACCGCTGGAACGTGGTGAGGTCTGCCACGTTGCTGATAGTGCGGACGTCCCGCTCGACGTAGGTGGCCACATACGCGCTGAGCCAGTCAGCGAACGGGACCCGCTTGTCGAAGATGGCGGGATAGCCGCCGGTCAGCAGGACCTCATCGAGCGTCTTCGGGTAGACGCGGAAGCGCCGAGCCTCTGAACGTGACAGCGGCAGAAGGTGCAAGACCGCAGTCCTGCCCGCCAGCGATTGACTGACCGATTCGAGCAGCAGAAGGTTCTGCGACCCGGTCAGAATCCAGCGGCCGGGCGTCTTCTTCTCGTCAACGAGCACCTGGATATACGACAGCAGGTCGGGGCAGCGCTGGACCTCGTCGATGACCGCCCCGTCGGGATACCCCGCCAGAAAGGCCCGTGGGTCGTCAAGGGCAAATGAGCGCACGTCTGGCTGCTCAAGATTGGTGTAGGGGTGTTGGGGGAACAGGGCGCGACAGAGGGTGGACTTGCCGCTTTGGCGCGGCCCGGTGATCGTGAGCACAGGGAACGACTTGGCCGCCTCGAGCGTCTTGTCTGATAAGTCTCTTCTTACCATGCCAGCAAGTATAGAACGCCCTTGCGTCTATTTCAAGGTTGAACTTTGAAATAGCCCGCCGAGGGCCCGTTCTACACGCGCGTTCCAGCCCACACCAGATAGCACGGCACCGATTGCGGATCACACGACGCGCCCGTGACTGAAACACGTTTCACCTGGATTCAGTCGCTGGCAGCCCTTCGAGTGCCCTCACCTTGTCCTCGAGCTGCGTGTGGGTGCAGCGCATCGTGAGGCCCGGTTCGCTGTGGCGGGCGAGTTCCTGGCGGGTCTTCATGCTCGCACCGGAGCGGCCGATGTTCGTGATGTAGGTGTGCCGCAGGGAGTGGAAGTCCGCGTACAGCCCCCGCGCATCGCAGAACGCGAGTTCGGCGGTCTTGAGGTCGTGCCGCATCATCTTCGCCGTCCTGTGCCAGTTCCATTCTGACGTATCGATGACAGGCCGGCCCTTCCGTCGTGTCGCGTGCCATGCACGAACTCCGCGTCGGCATGATCTTCGCCCACAGCCCGCAGGCCCGCGGGCGGGGCGAGCGTCTCAACGGCAGCT